>JANMTD010000409.1:0-5267 GCA_031390075.1 Deltaproteobacteria bacterium
GGCGACGGCGCCGTCGGCGACGGGTGTATGGAAGGACGGCCAGCCGGTCCCCGAATCGAATTTCGCCTCGGAGCGAAAGAGCGCGGCGCCACAGCAGATGCAGTGGTAGGTCCCCGCGGCCTTCTCGTTCCAGTAGCGGCCCGTGAAGGCGCGCTCGGTCGCGGAGCATCGCGTGACCTGGAACTCCTGGTCCGATAGCTGCTCGCGCCACTCGTCGTCGCTCTTCTCGATCTTGCAGTCCTTCACCATGGCCATTCCTCCTCTCGAATCTTCTCGCCGTCAGCTTCCCTCGAGCGTGACGCGAAGGGCTGGACCCGCCGCCGTGATGGCGACGATCCGCGGGTTCTGGTCGCTCTCGCGGAAGCGGAGCTTGACCGCACGCAGGGCCCGCACCGTCGCCACGGGACCCGTTTCACCGTCGTCGACCAGCCAGACCGCCGTGATCGGCTGTCCCAGGACCCGCCACCACGGATCTTCCTCGTCGAGCGGCACGAGACCTGTCGGCAGCACCGCCCGGTCCGGGATCGTCTCCGCCACGATCTCCCCCGCCTCGGGACGCAGCGCGATGCGTCCGATGTCGAAGGTCAACGCCAGCATGCGCGGGAGCGGATCGGAACGATCCGCCTCGACGCGCAGGATGCGCCCGCGCGCCGTCGCGGCGCGTTCAAAGATCTCGAGGGAAGCCTGCGAAGCCACGCGGCTAGTCTACACTGGCCCGGCCATCCGGGGCCGCCCCGTCCCGGACGACACGAGCCCTCGACGAGCCGTGATCCGCATCCACGGGCAAGCATGCCCAGGAGAGCCCTTGCCCGCCCGCGCCCGGTCCGATGCCAACCGAGATGCCGGCCGAGAAGCCCGTCGAAACGACCTCGTCCTGCTCGACGGACTCTCGGTCCGCCGTCGGCGCCACGCCCGAGGCTGGTCGCTCCGCGATCTCGTCGTCGCCATCGAGTCCGCAAGCCTGACCTCGAGCGGGATCCGGCGCTCGCTCTCGCCGAATCAGATCGAGGCGATCGAAGAGCGCTCGGAACGGATTCCCTATGAGCTCGTGCTGTTGCTGGCCGACGGCCTCGACTGTGACCCGATCGACTTGATCGCCGAGGGCGAGCTCTCGAACAAGCGGCCTCGGCCACGACTGCACTAAGCGAGGATAAAACGATGGAATACCTGGAGCCCGAGATCGCCCGAACCCGAGCAGGCCTGCGCCTCGTACTGACGGCCGGCGTGCCGGGACCCTGGGGTGAGGCGGCGAAGTCGATCTTCCAGCTCAAGAGGATCGAATACCTGCCCGTCCGCCAGACGGCCGGGGAGACGAGCCCCGCGCTGCTCGCCTGGACGGGCCACGCGAACGCGCCCCAGGCCGTTCTCGGCGACGAGCCGGCCCGCACGGGCTGGGCCGAGATCCTGCTGCTCGCCGAGCGTCTCTCGCCGATGCCCGCGCTGATTCCCGACGATCCCCACGAGCGCGCCCTGTTATTCGGGCTCTGCTTCGAGATCTGTGGCGAGGATGGACTCGGCTGGCACCGCCGCCTGCAGATCATGAACGGGATGTTGAGCCTCCCGGGGGCCGAGACGCATCCCGGCCTCGAGATGGCGCGGGTGCTCGGTCGGCGTTACGGCTACAGCCCCGAGGCGGCCGCGCGTTCGAGCCGGCGGGTCCGCCAGATCATGCGTCTGTTCACCGATCAGCTCGAGGCCCAGGCGCGCGCGGGCAGCGCGTACCTCGTCGGCCAGCAGATCTCCGCCGCCGACATCTACTGGGCGACCTTCGCCGCCATGTTGAAGCCGATGCCCGACAACCTCTGCCCGATGCCCACCCCGATGCGCGCCTCCTACGCGGCGCTCCCGCCGGAGGTTGCCGCGGAGCTCGATCCCGTGCTCCTCGAACACCGCGACCGGATCTACGCGAAGCATCTGAAGCTTCCCGTCGAGTTCTGATCCGGTGAGCGGACGACCGCCTGGGGAACGCTCCGTCCGCTACGTCCTGTTCCTGCTCTTTCTCGTCGCCGCCTTCAACGTCTGTGACCGCACGATCGTCTCGGTGCTGGCCGAGGACATCCGCCGCGACCTCGCCCTCGACGATCGGCAGATGGGCGTCGTGATGGGGCTCTCCTTCTCGGCGACCTACTTGTTTGCCGGGATCCCCGTCGCCTACTTGGCCGACCGGTATTCACGGATCTGGACCGTGTCGATCGCGCTACTGGTCTGGAGCGGGATGACCGCGGTGACCGGCATGGCGCAGAATTTCTGGCAGATCGTCGCCGCGCGCATGGGCGTCGGCATCGGCGAGGCTGGCGGGAGTCCGGCCAGCCACTCGCTCGTGATCGACTACGTGCCCCCGGAGCGCCGCGCCCGCGCGATGTCGATCATCAGCGTCGGCTCGCTGGTCGGGCTCGGCGGCGGAATTCTCTACGGCGGCTGGGCGAGCGAGCTGATCGGCTGGCGCTGGACGCTCGTCAGCGTCGGCGTGCCGGGCATGCTGACCGCTCTGCTCTTCCTGACGACGGTCGTCGATCCGCCCCGGCGCGCGGCCGATACGCCCGGCCCCGACGCCTTCACGGGAAAGCCCCTGCGCGGCGTGCTGCTCGAGCTCCTCCGAATGCCCGCCTTCGTCGCGCTGACCCTCGGCGCTACCTTCGCCAACGTCGTCTCGATGGGCCGCAATCTCTGGGAGCCCACGTTCCTGCGCCGCGTCTACGACATGGGCGCCGCCGAGGCGGGCTTCGTCTACCTCTTCATCACCGCCGTCCCCGGCATCCTCGGCACCTTCGCCTGCGGCGCGCTGACCGACCGCCTGGCCCGCCGCGATCGCCGCTGGTACGGCTGGTTCCCCGCAGCGACCTGTTTCCTGCTCGTCCCCCTGAGCCTCGGCTTCTACTTTTCGTCGCCCGAAATGCTCGTCCTCGGCATCCCGATCGGATTCGTCTTTTCATTCGCCGCCTCGATGCTGGCCCCCGGCTGGTCGCCCGCCGTGATGGCGACGGCCCAGGGCCTCGTCCCCCCGAGCGCGCGCGCCGTCACCGCGGCGACCTGGAGCATGATCTCGAACTTCGTCGGCCTGGGCGTCGGGCCCTACCTCGTGGGCGACCTCAACGTGCGGCTCGAAGGGACCTACGGCGACGAGGCCGTGCGCTATTCCCTCGCGATCGTCGGCGTGATGCCGTGGCTCGCTGCAGTCAGCTTTCTCGTACTCGCCCGGCGGCTCGGACGCTAGGCCTGCTACGGAGGATTCCCTCGATGCGGACGCAATCTCTCTTCATGATCGGCCTGGGCACGCTCGTCGCCCTCGCCTCCTTCGTCGCGATGACCCGAGAAACGTCAGCCAGGGAGAAGAGCTATTCCCCCTTCGTCGACGCGACCTACCCGAACGAGCTCCTCTGGGGCGACACCCACGTCCACACCTCCTTCAGCATGGACGCCAACTCGATGGGCAATACGCGCCTCGGCCCGAGCGACGCCTATCGCTTCGCGAAGGGTGAGGTCGTGACCTCGAATACGGGTCAGCCGGTTCGCCTCGACCGCCCGCTCGATTTCCTCGTCGTCTCGGATCACGCCGAGTACATGGGCGTGCTCCCGAAGCTGCGGGCGAAGGATCCGCTCGTCCTCTCGGATCCGGCAGGCAAGAAGCTCTTCGATTCCCTCAACGACGAGGACCAGCGCGGCGGCCGGGCCATGGCCGCCCTGATCGAATCCCTCGTCACCAACGAGCCCCTGCTCGACAACGACGCCATCAAGCAGAACGTCTGGGACGAGATCACCCGGATCGCCGACCAGCACGACCGCCCCGGCGTCTTCAGCGCCCTGATCGGCTACGAGTGGACCTCGATGCCGCAGGGCGACAATCTCCACCGCGTCGTCGTCTACGCCGACGGTGCCGACAAGGCCGCCCGGCTGACGCCGGTCTCCGCCTTCGACGGCGACCGGCCCGAAGACCTCTGGGCCTTTCTCGAACGCTACGAGAAGACGACGGGCGGCCGGATCCTCGCGATCCCGCATAACGCGAACCTCTCGAACGGGCGGATGTTCGCCGTCGAGGATTCGTCGGGAAAGCCGTTCAGCAAGCAGCATGCCGAGACCCGCGCGCGCTGGGAGCCCCTCGTCGAGGTGACCCAGATCAAGGGCGACGGCGAGACCCATCCGCTGCTGTCCCCCGACGACGAGCTCGCCGATTTCGAGCGCTGGGACAAGGGCAACCTGAACGTCGGAAGGACCCTGCCGAAGGAGCCGTGGATGCTCCGCTTCGAGTACGCCCGCGAAGCGCTCAAGCTCGGGCTCGATCAGGGCGCCGAGCTCGGCATCAATCCGTTCAAGTTCGGCATGATCGGCAGCACCGACGCCCACACCTCTCTCGCTACCGCCAGCGAGGACAATTTCTGGGGCAAGGCCGTCGGGGTCGAGCCCGGGCGCCCGCGCACCAACATGGTCTTCATCGCCTCTGCCAAGGATCCCTCCCTCGACATCATGGCGTGGCAGCAGGTCGCGGCCGGCTACGCCGCCGTCTGGGCGACCGAGAACACCCGCGCCGCGATCTTCGACGCGATGCGCCGCAAGGAGGTCTTTGCTTCGACGGGTCCGCGGATGCAGGTGCGTTTCTTCGGCGGCTGGCGCTATGCGCCCGAAGACGTCTCGCGTCCGGATGTCGTCGCCCTCGGCTACGCAAGCGGTGTTCCGATGGGCAGCGATCTCCCGCCGCGAGAGCGCCGCGACGGTGCACCGCGCTTCCTCGTGATGGCGATGAAGGATCCGATCGGCGCGAATCTCGAGCGTGTCCAGATCGTGAAGGGCTGGCGCGAGAAGAAGGGCGATCTGCACGAGAAGGTCTACGACGTCGCCCTGGCCGAGAAGATCGGCACGAGCGTCGATCTCGCGCGCGCGACCTACACCAACACCGTCGGCGCCGCCGAGCTCTCCGCCTGGTGGGAGGACCCCGATTTCGACCGGCGCGAGCACGCCTTCTACTATGCGCGGGTCGTCGAGATCCCGACCCCGCGCTGGACCGACTACGACGCCGTCCGCCTCGGAACCGAGGTTGCGAAGGAGTCCCCGATGGCGCTCCAGGATCGCGCCTACACCTCGCCGATCTGGTACACGCCGTAGGACGCGCGGCCGCGGCGCATCGGTGGCGCGCCCGCGCTGGGGAGCCGCCTCAAGTCTCGTCGGCGCCGGGTGGCTCGGCGCCGTAGGGCCGGGTGATCACCTCGAGCAGGTGTTCGTCGGGGTCGTGGAAATAAAAGCCGCGGCCGCCGTAGAAGCGATTGATCTCGCCG
>JANMTD010000440.1:0-12794 GCA_031390075.1 Deltaproteobacteria bacterium
GCGCCGGTGTGCGCGGCGCATGCAGGGCGGGAGTCATGGGAGGGGACACGTCGGGCATGGCACTGGCGCGCAGTCTATGAGATCCGATCGGGCATCGAAACCGGATTCGGGCGCCCGTTCGTTACCCTGCCGCGGCCATGCCGATCTCCACTTCAGCCCCGCTTCCGACTCCGCCGGCGCTCTCGGACGAGCCGTTGATCGAGGCCTCCGCGATCTCGGTCCGCTACGGCATTCGCTTCCAGCGCGCGCAGGTGACGCTGCGCGAGACGCTGGTCCGTTCACTCGATCCGCGCCAATGGCGCGGGCTCGCGAGCCGATCGCGCTCCGAGGACCACTGGGCCCTGCGCGACGTCTCGCTCTCGATCTCTCGCGGGGAGGTGTTGGGTGTCATCGGGCGAAACGGTGCCGGCAAGACGACGCTGCTTCAGACCCTGGCCGGCATCTTCCTTCCCGACGAGGGTCGGCTCGTGCGCCGGGGTCGGATCTCGTGTTTATTGAGTCTGGGGGCGGGCTTCCAGGGCAATCTGACGGGGCGCGAGAACATCCACCTGAACGGCGCCGTGCTCGGGATCGCCCGGGCGCGGATCGAGGAGGAACTCGAGCGCGTGATCGCATTCAGCGACCTCGGGGCCTTCATCGACGCGCCCGTGCGCACTTATTCCGCGGGCATGCGGGCGCGGCTCGGGTTTTCGGTGGCGCTGCTGGTCGACCCGGACGTCGTGATCCTCGACGAGATCCTGCGGGTCGGCGACGCGGCCTTTCGGGAGAAGGCGGGCTCGATCGTCGATCGGTTCCGCGAGGACCGCAAAGCGATCGTCCTCGCGAGCCACAGCATGGACATCGTGCGCCGCCACTGCGATCGGGTGCTCTGGCTCGACCGCGGTGCGATCCGCGCGGAGGGTCAGCCCGAAGACGTGACCCGCGTCTATCTGGAGGACGCCCACCGCGAGCAGGACCGCCTCGGCGCAACCGGCTGAGGGCGGTCCGAGACGAGGGCCATGGCCATGGAGCGCGCTTGCGCCTGGGATATCGTTGGCCGTCACGAGAGAAGGTCAGCGGTCCATGAGCCAGGCTTCACGATACGCGGCAGGGATCGTCCATTACGGTGCCGATCCAGGGCTCGCCGGCTGCCTGGCGTCGCTGCGGACGCAGACGCGCCGGCCGGAATCGATCGTCGTGGTCGACCACGATCCGGCGGAGGTGCCCAGCGCCGAGCGCGACGCGCTGAAGCGCGCGTTTCCCGAGGTCGAGTGGGTGCATGCGCCGAACGGGGGGTACGCGGCCGGCGCCAATCGGGTGGTCGAGCTCGCGCTTCGCCGTCTGCCCGGGATCGACTACGTGCTGGTGCTGAACCCGGACGTCGAGCTCGAGCCGGCCTTCGCGCGCGAGACGATCGAGGCGATGGCGATCCGTCCGGAGGTCGCGCTGGCCTCGGGCAAGCTCCTGCGGCCCGGCGGTCGGCTGATCGACAGCGCGGGAATCGTGATGGGCCGGAGCCGCCGCTTCCGCGACCGCGGAAGCGAGCAGCCCGACGACGGCTGCTACGGAGCGGTCGAGACGGTCTTCGCCGTGAGTGGTGCGGCGCTGATGCTCCGCCGCTCGGCCCTCGCCGCCCTCACGCTCGAGGGGGAGCTCTTCGACGAAGATTTCTTCACGTACCACGAGGACACCGACCTCGCCTGGCGCGCGCGGCAGCTCGGCTGGCAATGCCTCTATGTCCCGACCGCCCGGGCCACCCACGTCCGCGGCTGGCGCCGGCACGGGCGCCGTCAGGTCGCCGCTTCGATCCGCCGGCACTCGTGGAAGAACCGCTACCTTGAGCTGCTCAAGAACGACAGCCCGCACGCCTTTCTCCGCGATCTGCCCTTCATCCTGCCGGTCGAGCTCGGGCGGCTCGGGTTCGCCCTGTTCGTGGACCGGGCGCTGCTCGGGGCGTATGTCGCGGCGGCGCGGCATGCGGGGCGCGCGCTGAAGAAGCGGGCGATCCTGCGGCGCAATCTGAGCGATCCGAGTGAAGGGAACTGAGGGATTGGACGAGCGACGGCCCGTATCGGACGACCAGCCGCCGATGATCCGGATGCGGGTCAACGCCGAGGAGACGCTCCCGGTCGTGCTGCCGTATGGCCTGGCGGCGCCGCGGGTCGACATCGTGATCCCGGTCCACAACGAGTGGCACGTGCTGCGGCCCTGTCTCGAGTCCGTCGAGGCCTTCACGAACTACCCGAATGCCCGGATCGTGATCCTCGACGATGGGAGCGACGCCTTCGTCAAAGAGCGCATCGAGCGCTGGGCCGCGGGCCCGCGCCGATTGCCCGTCGAGGTCAAGCGCAACGAGGTCGCGCTCGGCTTCGTGCAGAACGCGAATCGCGGCTTCCGGGAGACCGACGGCGCCCTCGTCGCGCTGCTCAACAGCGATACCGTCGTGACGCCGGCCTGGCTCGTGCGGCTCGTGAATGCGCTCGCTTCCGATCCGCGGATCGCCTGTGTGATGCCGATGAGCAATCAATGCTCGTTCCATTCGCTCGAGGTCCCGATGGGCTGGAACATCTTCCAGTACTCGGCCGATCTCGGTCGGCGCATGCAGCGCACGAGCTTCGACGCGGTCACGGTCGGCGGCTTCTGTCTGCTGATGCGACGCGAGGCCCTCGACGACGTCGGGCACTACGACGAGGTCTACGGCCGCGGCTACGGCGAGGAGAGCGACTGGTGCATGCGGGCCCGCCGCCGGGGCTGGAAAGTCGTCGGCGCCGAGGACACCTTCGTCTACCACCGCGGCAAGGTCTCCTTCAAGTCCTTCAAGGACGAGACGTTCCGCGAGGGCAACTACCAGACCTTCATGTCGCGCTTCGGCGCCGAGTACTCGGCGGCGATGGCCCAGTACAAACGCAAGGACGCCCTCGCTGCTCTGCGACACGCCTACGTCCGGATGGAGTCGGCCTCGCCGCCCCCCGTCCTCTCGGCCTTCGTCGACCGGATGCGCCAGGGCGGTCCGGGGCACGCCGTGACCGAGGCCGGGCGTTATGTCCGGGACCACGGCGGCGCGAGCCAGATTCCCGCCCTCGTGCGCGAGCGCGGCCTCCTTCGCCCGCGCCATTCGCGGCACCCGCTGCCCAAGGGCATGCAGTCGCGGCGGCGGCCGCGGGTGACCTACGTGCTCGAGAAGTTCGCGGTCGCGGGCGGCGTGCTCTCGATC
Organism: Deltaproteobacteria bacterium; assembly: GCA_031390075.1. Taxonomy (GTDB): domain Bacteria; phylum Myxococcota_A; class UBA9160; order UBA9160; family UBA4427; genus UBA4427. The sequence continues at coordinate 3,194 of JANMTD010000440.1, forward strand.
GTCCAGCTCGTGAACCGGCTCCAGCTGCTCGGCTGGGACGCCAAGATCGCCACCCACCACGACCACGACCAGTCGCGCCTCGACGCCTACATGCTCTACCACCATCCCTACGTCTTCCCGACGCTGGAATCCCTCGTCGAGCACTTCCCCGAGAGCGACGTGGTGGTCGCGTCGCTCTGGTCGACGGCGGCGACGGTCGACCGGATCATGAAGCGGATGCCGGAGACGGTGCCCTGGTATTTCATCCAGGACGACGAGCGCAACTTCTTCCACGAGGTCGACGTCGTCGGACGCCAGCGTGTCGTCGACAGCTGGGGCCTGATCCCGAATCGGATCGTGAAGACCCGTTGGCTGCGCGACCAGATCGCGGAGTTCGGCCACGACGCCCATATCGTCCCCGTCGGCTTCGACCAGGACTCCTTCTACTGCCACGACGATCCGGCCGGGAGAGCGCCGCGGATCCTCGCGATGGTGCGCCCGCGCACCCCGCGCCGCGGCTTCGAGCGGACCGTGCGGACGATGGCGAAGGTCAAGGCCGCCCGGCCCGACGTCGAGATCGCGCTCTTCGGCTGCCCGAACCTCGCCGACTATCGGCTGCCCTTCGAGCATGCCGACCTCGGCGAGGTCCCGAACGAACGCCTGCGCGCGGCCTACAACACGGCCTCCGTCGTGCTCGATCTCTCCGACTACCAGGCCCTCGGCCGGATCGGCCTCGAGGGCATGGCCTGCGGCGCGGCGACGGTCCTCACACAGTTCGGCGGGATCACGGAGTACATCCGCGACGGCGTGAACACGCTGGCCGTCGACCCGATGGACGAGGCGGCGGTCGTGACGGCGGTCCTGCGCCTGATCGACGACCCGGCACTCCGGGCGCGTCTCGTCGCCGAGGGCATCCGCACCGTCGAGCGCTTCTCCTGCGACGTAGAGGCGCGCACCACGAGCGCGCTCTTCGCGGCGAGCCTCGGCTATGAGAACGGGCTGCCGGACGAATTCGCCCTGGGCGACGGCGACGTCTACGCGTCCGAGATGGCGATCGAAAACGTCGACGCGACGGCCGAGGTGCTCGCGTCCCGGGCCGCCCGCGGACGTCGGGCGAGCGGGCGGTGAAGGGGAGGGCAGAAATGGCGTTCCTCGAATCCATCGGTGGCCGGCTCGGCCGGCTCCTCGGCCGGCCGCGGCAGATCGGCGAGGAGGAATTCAAGACCTTTCGCCGGGAATCCTTCGATCCCGTCACCCGCAGCGGGGCCTGCTATGTCCCGATGCGGGGCTACGAGAGCACGGTCCACTACCACGACAAGCAGAACCTGCACCACCTCGGCCGCTACGAATGGGCGGTCCGCGTGCTCGGGAAGCAGGCTGCGCGCGAGCGTGTCCTCGACTGCGCCTGCGGCGTCGGATACGGGAGCCGCAAGCTCGCGGAGATCTTCGGCCGCGTCGACGCGGTCGACGTCTTCGAGGAGGCGATCGAGCTGGCGCGCGAGCGCTATGACGACTCGCGGATCGCCTGGCATTGCCTCGATGCCGCGCGCCTGCGCGAGGTCTTCAAGGAGGGCTCTTTCGACGCGATCGTCAGCTTCCAGACGATCGAGTCGGTCGCCGACGATCGGAAATTTCTCGACGACCTAAAGGAGCTCCTGAAGCCCGGCGGCCTGCTCCTGATCGATACGCCTCTGCGCAAGCAGCGCGTCGACCACCCGGAGAACCACAACCACCGCCGCTACTACGGCCTCGACGAATGGCTCGACATGCTCGGCAGTCGTTTCGAGGTCGAGGTCTTCGACGCGCTGCCCGAGGCGGAGTTCCTGAAGAGCTGCCAGCTCCCGAGTCAGGGCTCGATCGCGGTCTGCCGGAAGGCGGTCTGAGGCGACCATGGCCGGCGGCGCCGCATGAGCTCGAGCCCGGGGCTCGCCACGCGTTTCGCGCGGCGCGATTGGCTTCTCTGGGGCGCTCTCGCGGGCGCCACGGCCTACAACCATCGCGCGCTCCTCGGAACCTTCGGGGGTCGCTCCGGATCGGGCGCGAGCTTCGACGAGGCGCTCTTCGATGCGGGCGTGACGTCCCCGGTGCTGGGCGGCCTCGTCTTCGTCGCCCTCGTGTTCGCGCGCCGGGCGAGGATCCGGGCGGCGCTCGGGCAGCCGCCTTGCCTCTGGATTGCGATCCCGTGCCTCGCGCTCGGTCTCTGGCTGCTCGGTTGGAGCCACGCGATCGGGGCCCCCGACCTGGTGTTGCCCGCGCTCATTCTCGAGCTGATCGGGGGCGCGGCCTGGCTGGGCGGACGCGCGCTCGTCTTGGCGATCGGCTTTCCGGTGCTGGCGCTGGTCTGTGTGGTCCAGCTGCCGGCCATCCTGCTCAATCGACTGCTCTTTCCGCTCCAGCTCGGGACGGTCGCCCTGACGTCGGGCCTGCTGTCTCTCCTCGGACGGGTACACGAGGTCGCCGGTGACTTGATCCTGACCCAGGGCGTCACATTCCAGGTCATCGAGGGCTGCAGTGGCCTCAAGACGATCCTCAGCCTGATGCTCGCGGCGGTCGCCTACGCGGATCTCGTTGGGCGCCGCGGCGTCGAGAAGGTCTTGATCCTGGCGCTCGCTCCGGCGATCGCATTCCTGGCGAACGGGATGCGCGTGCTCGTCCTCGTCTTGCGCGAGGTTTCCTCGGAGTCGGCGGAGCACCAGCTGTACGGGCTCCTCGCGATCGCGGTCGGTGTCGTGCTGCTCGCACTGGTCGAGCTCGGGCTTTCTCGAACGCTGTTGCGTCTGGAGTGGCGCGGCGCGTCCGTCGACGGATCCGGGCTCGGAGCCGGAGCCGGAGCCGGAGCGGGGTCGGGGTTCGCGGCGAGTGGGCGGGCTCGGCTCGCGGTCTGGGGGATTGCGAGTGTCGCGGTCTCGGCCTGCCTCGCGCTCGGGCTTCCGGGATCCGTGGCCCGGCGCGACGTGCGCCTGCTCAATATCGAGGAGCTGCCGCTCGAGATCCTGGGCCGCGAGGCGCGGGGACTGCGGATTGACGACGCGTTTCTTGGCAGCGTGCGATTCGCCCACCGGTTCTACCGCGCGTATGAACGGCCGGGGGAGGGTGCGATCCGCGTCTTCGTCGGCTTGTCCGATCCCGAGAGCCGCGCCTTCAGCGCGCTCTCGCCGAAGACCGCGATTCCCCACTCGGGCTGGCTCGCGCTCGAACAGCTCGAGCCGCTCGAGCGCGACGGGCGGACGGGGCACGAGCGGGAGCGGCTGGCCCTTCGCTACGACCCGCGCTCGACCGGAGATCGGTCGCTCGATCCAGTCGACCCGATGGGCGCCGATGCGGAGCGCGGGACGAATGCCCACGCCGCAAACCAGGTTCTCGTCGAGCACGTCCGGCTGGGCTTCGCCCCGTGGGCGGCGGAGCTCTCTCGGGCTTGGCTCGGACTCGATCGGGTCGCTGCGTCCGGTGCCGCCCGCTCGCTCGTCATCCGCGTCGAGGCCAATGCCGACGACGATCGGGAGGCGGCAGAGCTGAGACTGCGTCAATTCGTACAAGAAATCATCGATTGGTATCAAAGCGCTGGGTAGATTCTCCAAAACACGCAATACTTGACCGGCGTGTAAACGGGGGGATGGCCCGCACGGTTTTCCCCGGTGATGCTCCAACTCGCGAATGGAACGGGAACACCCGAACACGCCCGGCCGAGACCGACGACCGGGAACTGGATCTGAATCGAATGCACGGAATGGAATGCAGGAATGGAGAGTTCAATGAATTCGCATAGCGCCCGCCTCATGGGAACGAGCCTCGCCTTGTCGCTGATCGTGCTCGCTGCAGGGACCGCCCTGGCAGGTGGTCCGCCGCCCGCGGTCGAGAAGGACACCATCGGCGTCTTCAATCCCGCCAACGAAACCTTCTACCTGCGAAACGCCAACGCGGCCGGCGCCGCCGCGGTGACGGTCAGCTACGGGCCCGCCGACACGGTGCCCTTGATCGGCGACTACGACAACAACACGTCGGACACGGTGGGCGCGTACTCGCCGAGCCTCGGCCGCTTCTTGCTGCGCAACTCGAACACCCCGGGCGCGGCGACCGTGGCCTTCAATTTCGGCCCCACGGCGAGCACCCTCGTCCCGCTGATCGGCGATTGGGACGGCACCGCGTCCGATACCGCGGGCCTCTACAATCGGGCCAGTGGGCAGTTCCTGCTGCGCAACGCCAACACCGGTGGCACAGCGCAGGTGACGACCCGCTTCGGCCCGAAGGGCGATGCGAACATCATCCCGCTCTCCGGCAACTGGAACGGCGGCGACACGATCGACGGCATTGGCCTCTACGATCCGGATGCGGGCACCTTCTACCTGAGGAACGACCCGGCCACTTCAGGTGGAGCGGACCTCACGATCCGCTTCGGTCCCAGGCCCTCCACGCTGCTTCCGGTGGTCGGCGACTGGGACGACGACGGCATCGCCACGATCGGCCTCTACAACCCCTTGAACGGTACGTTCCTGCTCCGCGACACCAATACGGCGGGCGCAGCCGATTCGACTTTCCGGTTCGGGTCGAGCGGCCTCACGCCGATCTCGGGCAACTTCAACGGCGACTGATCGATTCCATTCGAGATGAGTTCGCGGCGAGACCCGCGAGCTGATCGATTTCATGAAAACGCCCCGCCATCCCGAACGGATGGCGGGGCGTTTTCGTCTGGGCGGATCGTGTGCGCGTTTCGGCAGCGACGCGCGTCGGATGCACCCGCGTCGTCAGTCGTCCTGCGGCGACGGCCGCTGCGACAGGATCCAGATGCCGAGGGCTTCGGGGTAACGGGCGGGAACCCGGTCGATCAGGTCGCACTCGGCGTCCTTCCAGATGATCGGAGCCCGCGCGAGGAGCTCATCATCGGAGAGATCCTTGAGCCCCGCGACGACACGGGCGCCGCCCGTCTCCCAATAGCAGCCGCGCACGATGGCCTGGCGACCCGGGAAGAGGGCGCTGAGGTCCTCGGCCGAGTACCCGAAGCGATAATGGTGGTCCTTCTCCCAGGCTCGCTTGCGGCGCGTCGGGTCCGCGCCCGTGCGCGCATCGGCGAAGGGCACCAGGCAGAAGGTGTAGAGATTGGCCGCCTCCCGCATGTGGTGGGCAGCGCGCTCGTGATCTTCGATGTGCTCGAGCACCTCGATCGAGGCGACGAGGTCGAAGCGCGCGGGGAACGGCTCGAGGATGTCGTGGCTCGAGCGCGATAGATTGCCGACGCCCCACTCCTTCGCCAACGCCATCACCTGGTCCGAGCTCGTGGCGTGCGGGGAGCGCACGTCGCTCAGGTGGAACTCGACGTTCGGAAACTCGAGGGCGAGGGCGAGCTCGGCGAGCCCTCGCCCTGAGCCGATCGCGAGCACACTCGAGACACCCCTGGCCGCGAGAAATCCCTGCCGGAGATGGAGATAGCGGAAGTAGCTCCAGGATCGGTAGAAGACGAGTCGACGCCGGACCTCGCGCAACCGGGGTTCGTTCGCCGCCACTCGGGGGTCTTCCGGTGGCATCTCCGCTCGCGCGCCCGTCGGACTCACCGGCCGCTCGGGGACCCGCGCCAGCACCCAGATGCCCTGGGCATCGACCGGCTCGCCCGGCGTGGCGGGAGCCGTGGGCAGCTCGTCGGCCACGTCGGCCCGGGCCGCCGCCTCGAACTCCGCCGCGCGGGCGCGGATCGCGCCGTCCTCGAGCGCGTCCACCGCGAGTCGCAGCGGATAACCGGCCCTGCGGAAATAACACCCGCGCATCGCGGCGATGTCGTCGAAGAGCACGCGAAACCGGTCCGGCGAGTAGCCGAAGCGATAGTGCTGGTGGCGCGCCCAGGCCCGCCGCTGCTGGCGCGGATCCGCGAGCGTCGCGTCGTCTGCATACGGGACGAGGCAGAAGATGAATCGCCGGGCGGCCGCGCGCATGTTTGCGATCGTGGCTTCGTCGTCCTCGATGTGCTCGAGCACCTCGACCGACGCGACGAGGTCGAAGCGCCCCTCGATCGGCCGGGTCGCATCGACGATCCCGAACTCCACATTGGGAAGCTTCCAGGATCGCGCGCGGTCCTGGGCGAGTTGGTAGTTGGGCGTGCGTTCCGAGGCGACGTCGGTGATGACGAAGCGGATCGTCGGGAACTCGACGGCAAGCGCGAGCTCCGCGAGGCCGCGGCCGGCGCCGATCGAGAGCACGCTCTCGATGGGCCCGGCGGCGAGCAGCCCTTCCCGCAGGTGGACGTAGCGGAGATAGCTCCATTTGCGCTGGAGCAGGAGCTGGACGACGAGCTCGTCGAGGCGCGGATCCCGCCGCTGCGATCCTTGCTGCACGGATCCACGCTCGTCCGGCGGGCGGATCCAGCGAGCGAGGAGTTGCGGAAGGGATCCGAGCTTCATGGTCGGCGTGGGGTCTCCGGATCGATGGCGAGAGGGGGTCGAGAGCCGGCGCAGGGTAGCCGACGACCTCAATCGGAGGGATCGGGTCCGCCATCGTCGTCCGGGCGCTGGCCCGCGCGCGGGCTCGATTCGAGCTCGGCGATCCGGATGCGGAGCCCGCGCGCCGCCGATCGGTAGGCGGCCTTGAGCTCGGCGGTCTGCTCCCTTTGACGCGCGAGTTGGGCCAGCTGGTCGAGGGTCAGCTCGGCTTGATGGGCGAGCAGGAGCGCGTAGATCCCGAACTCCTCGAGCACTGCGCGCCGCATCGCGTCGAGGCGCGCGCGGGCGGACTCGCGCTGCAAGGTTTGGCGCGGGGGGCCGGCGAGTGCCGCGCGCACGCGTGCCCAGTGACGGTCCAATCGCGGCGCGGCCTCGCGCGGCACGCGACACCAGGGCTCCGGGTCCGCGGCCTGGAGCTCGGGGAAATTCGTCTCGGCCGCCTCCCAGTCCCGCCACAGCCAGCGCGTGAGATCGAAGGCGCCGAGGAAGCCGCTGAATTTCCCGCCGTCGCCGGGCTCGCGGGCCACGATCGCGGCCTTCCGGCCGAAGGCGCAGGCCGTGAGGGCGCCGTGGAGCGACGACCCGATATAGGCCTGCGAGCGCGCGATGCAGGCGGCGATCTCGCACAGGCTCCGCGGGCGATCGACGACGAGCACGGCGCATTGCATGCGCTGGCGGAGCTCGCGGGCGAGCGCATCGTCGCCGTGGCAGGGGCCGAGGGCGAGCAGGATGGGCATCGCCTCCGCGCGGGCGCAGATCCGTTCGATCCGCGCCGCGACCATCGCAATCTCGTCGCGCAGGTAACGGGCGTTGGCGTGGAAGGCGAGGGTCGGCCCCGAGCGTTCGACCCCGCGCGCACGGAACGCTTCCTGATAGGCGTGGTCGAGCTCCCGGTCGCCGAACAGCTGCGCGACGTCGAGACCCGTGTCGGGGACCACGTCGAGCTCGACGCTGCAGCCGGCGCGCTCGAGGATCTCGCGGCTGCGCAGGTCTCGCAGCGCCCCGTAGTCGAGGAACGAGGTGGCCCAGGCGAGGACCGATGCCGCGCGCGGCGGGAACGCGGCGGGAACCCCCGGCGCGTTCCAGACGAGGGGCGCGCCGGCGCCGAGCGCCCGCTCGGCCGCGCCGAGCCAGAGCGACGGATAGGCCTCGAGGGCGCGCGTCGGCGTCGCTTGATAGTCGGGGAGGCTCGACGGCGAGGCGTGGATCAGGTGGCCCCCGCCGACGATCACGCCGGCGAGCGTTTCGGGGACCGCGTCGGGCGGAAGGCTCGTGACGCCGCCGTCGATCGGCGGCGGGCCGCCGACGGGGGAGACGTGCAGGATCGGCCCGAGGTCGCCGAGGCGCCGCTCGAGGACGAGGGGAAAGAGCAGGTCCCCGTAGTTCGCGACGTCGAAGGTGCCGTAGTGGGCGAGCGGGGGGCGCATCGGCGCGGAGGCTAGCCGACGGCGTCCCGGGTCGGACGTGCGCGGCCGGGGCCGGGGGGCTGCAGGGGACGGACCCGATCGCGTAGCATCGGGGTCAGCGTTCCGGTTTCGAGCCCACCCGCGCCCGCCGAGGTCCCGCCATGAATCAATCCGCCGCCACGACCGAGCCGATGTCCAGCCTCGAGATCCGCAAGGGCGCCGACGCGCAGCTCGACGTCGGGGGACTGCGCTTCGTCGCGTGCCGCCGCGAGGTCGACGTGATCGACGGGGGCATCACGCTCTACATCCGCAGTGCCGCGCCCGGCGACGATCGCGAGCTCCTGCGCTTCGATCTCTTCCGCAAACGACCCCACTACCACGCCCCCGCCACGAACGCCGACGAGACCGAGATCGATGCATCGGGCGCGACGAGCGTCGACGAGTGGGGTGTCGAGAACCTGACCCGCCGGGCAGGGGAGCTGGTCGCCGAGGCGGGCTTCCACGAGCTGCGGCCGAGCCTCGATCTCCAGTCGATCCAGAAGGCGGGTCCCGCTCTGCGCCAGCTCTTCGCGGGCCTCGCGGAGCCGACCGAGATCTCGCACTTCCCGATCCCGGCCGCGCGCCTGGCCGAGATTCGGGATTCGATCCTCGGTTAGGTCGCGCCGCCGCCTTCCGTCGCGCCGCAGCGCCGATGGAGCTCCCGGAGCTCCGATTCCGTGAGGTCCCGAAACTCGCCGACGGCGAGGTCGTCGAGGACGATGTGCATGATGCGGACCCGGCGAAGCCGCATCACGCGGTAGCCGAGCGCGTCGCACATCCGCCGGATCTGCCGGTTCAGCCCCTGGGTCAATACGATGCGGAACACGTGCTTCGCGACGCGATTCGCGAGGCAGGGCTGCGTGCGGGTCCCGAGGATCTCGACGCCCTGCTGCATCTCGTCGAGGAAGGCCTGGGTCACGGGCTTGTCGACCGTGACGATGTACTCCTTCTCGTGGGCGTGCTCGGCGCGCAGGATCTCGTTGACGATGTCGCCATCGTTGGTCAACAGGATGAGGCCCTCGGAATCCTTGTCGAGGCGGCCGATCGGGAAGATCCGCTCGGGGTAGTCCAGGTAGTCGACGATGTTGCCCTCGACGCTGCGCTCGGTCGTGCAGGTGATGCCGATGGGCTTGTGGAGGGCGATGTAGACGACGGGCCTGCGACCGCCGACGGGCTTCCCGTCGATCGTGACCTGGTCGCTGGCCTCGACCTTGCTCCCGAGGGTCGCGGGCGCGCCGTTGATCGCGACGCGGCCGGCCGCGATCCAGGCGTCGGCCTCGCGCCGGGAGCAGACGCCCGTCTCGCTGATGAACTTGTTGATGCGCATTCAGGGCCTCGGAGCCGAGTTCGAGGCGTCCAGGGCATCGCGAATCGCCTGCTCCAGGAGCTCCTGGGTGCGTTGCGGATGGAACGTCTTCAGCAGATGGGCACGCGCGCGTTCCGCCTCGGCTTGCGCCTTGACGGGTTCCTCGACGACCGCGCGCAGCTTGGTGCGGACGTCGCTGACGGCTGCCTCGAAATACTCGTTTTCAGGTGCCGCGTGACGCTCGCACCAATCCGCACCGAACGGATTCTCGTTGCGCTCGAGCAGGCGCCGCTCTCCCTCGACGAAATAGGGGTAGTCGGGCGGGAGGTATTCGGCCATCGCCCAGTCTCGCGTCGTCACGACGGGGCGGCCGCAGAGGATCGCCTCGCTGATGGGTAGGCCCCAGGCCTCGGCCCGGGTCACGGAGACGAGGGCGTCGGCCTTGT
>JANMTD010000106.1:0-8080 GCA_031390075.1 Deltaproteobacteria bacterium
CGAGAGGCGGGGAATGCCGAGGGCGAAGATCATCCCGATGAGTGCCACGACGGCCATCATCTCGATCAGCGTGAAGCCGCTCTGGTGATTTCGCGCCACGCGTCAGCTGTTCTCCGCCGTCTCCCAGTTGGCGATGTCGTCACCGCCCTCGACCCCGTCGGGTCCGAGGGACCAGATGTCGAAGGTCTGGGGATTGTGCTCGCCGGGAATGCGGTACTGGAAGGGCTGGTCCCAGGGATCCACGAGGGCGTCGGGCTTGATGTAGCCGGCGGGATTGTAGGAGCGGGGCTCGGGGGGCGTCGTCGGTCGGGTGACCAGCGCCTGGATCCCCTGGTCGGCGTTCGGGAAGCGCGCGTTGTCGAGCTGATAGAACTCGAGGGCCTGCTCGATGCGCAGGATCTGGGCCTTGGCATTCTGCATGCGGGCGCGATCGAGCTGGCCTGCGATGCCGACGGCGAGGGTCGCCATCAACATGCCCATGATCACGACGACGGCCATGATCTCGATCAGGGTGAAGCCCGCCTGGCGCGGGCGCGGGCGGGTCGATTCCGAGGGACGGTTCATGCGTTCTCCGAGTGGGCCGGCACAGGACGCGCAGGCCGGGGGTGGACTAACCGATGCTCTCCGTGAGCTGGAGCATGGGCATCAGGACGGCCATGATGATGATTCCGACGATCCCGACCATCACGAGGATCAGGATGGGCTCGAGCAGCGAGGTCAGGCGGGTGACGCTCGACTCGACCTGCTCTTCGTAGGTGTCGGCGACCTTGATCAGCATGCTCTCGAGGGTGCCCGAGCGCTCGCCGACCTCGACCATCGTCGTGACCAGCGGCGGGAACTGGCCGCTCGCGCGCAGCGGCTTCGCGAGATTGGCGCCTTCGAGGATCGCGTCGCGGGCCATGTCGGAGGCGGCCTCGAAGACCGAGTTGTTCGAGACGTGGCGGGCGATGTTGAGCGCCTGCACGATGTTGACGCTGCTGGCGAGCAGCGAGCCGAGGGTTCGTGTGAAGCGGGCGATCGCGAGGAATCGGATCACGCGGCCGATCACCGGCACGCGCAGCCAGAAGCGATCGAGAAGCGCTCCCCCCCGCTTCGAGCGCGCGACGGCGCGGTATCCGAAGCCGGCAGCGATCATGAGCAGGATCAGGAGCCACCAATAGCCCCGCAAGAAATCCGAGAAGGCGATCACCGCCACCGTGTACCACGGCAGCTCGATGTCCTGGGACAGCAGCAGCTCCGTGATCTGGGGCAGCACGAGGGTCGACATCACGCCGACCACGATCCCGGCGAACGCCAGCATGAAGAGCGGATAGGTCAGAATCGACACCACGCGATTGTTCAGCCGGACCGAGTCCTCCGAATAATCCGCGATCCGTACCAGCACCGCGTCGAGGGCGCCCGAGGCCTCGCCGGCCCGCACCATCGAGACGAAGAGGTTGTCGAAACGCTTCGTCGAGACGAGGGCGTCGGCCAGCGTACTGCCCTCGTTCACCCGCTCGCGGACCCGGGCGAAGACGGCCTTCAGGGCGCGGTGCTCGGTCTGCTCGACCAGCGCGGTCAGGGCCTCGACCAGCGGGACGCCGGCATTCACGAGCGTCGCGAGCTGGCGGGTCGCCATCGCCTTCTCGAGCGCCGGAATGCGGACCGGCAGGTTGAACTCGAGATTGAATCCGCGGCCGGGCTTCGCCGAGGCGATCGCCGCGGTCGGGGTTTCGCCCTCGGCCTCGCTGAGCTCGGTGAGGAAGATGCCTGAGGAGCGCATTCGCGTGCGCGCGGCGCGCGGTCCTTCGGCGGTGATCGTGCCCCGGGTGGGCCGGCCCGCTTGGTTGACACCTTTGTAGGCATAGACCGGCACGCGAACTCTCCATTACACCTGGGCCGCGCTGCCTTCTTCTTCGGTGGCGCGGATGACTTCGGCGACCGAGGTGGTGCCGGCGAGGACCTTGCGCGCGCCATCGGCGCGCAGCGTTCCCATGCCCTTGCGCATCGCCGTCGCCTTGATGGTCTTGGCATCGACGTTCTGGGTCAGCAGGCCGCGGATCTCGTCGTCGATCTGCATCAGCTCGAAGATCCCGATGCGACCGCGGTAGCCGGTATGGCTGCAGGCCGGACAACCGACGCCGCGAAAAAGCGTGACCGGCCGGCCCGGCGGCTTGATGCCGATCTCGCGCAGCTCTTCGTCGGCCGCCGAATAGGATTCCTTGCAGCTCTTGCACAGCACGCGGACGAGACGCTGCGCCAGCACCGCGACCAGCGACGAGCCCACGAGGAAGGGCTCGACGCCCATGTCGACCAGGCGGGTCAGCGCGCTCGCCGCGTCGTTGGTATGCAGTGTCGAGAGCACGAGATGGCCCGTCAGGGACGCCTGGATCGCGATGTCCGCCGTCTCTTTATCGCGGATCTCGCCGACCAGCACGATGTTGGGATCCTGGCGCAGGATCGCGCGCAAGCCTGTCGCGAAGGAGAGGTGGATCTTGGGGTTGACCTCGATCTGGCCGACACCCGCCTGCGTGATCTCGACCGGGTCCTCGATCGTGATGATGTTCTTGTCGGGGCCGTTGATCGTGGCGAGGGCCGCGTGCAGCGTCGTCGTCTTGCCGCTGCCGGTCGGGCCCGTGACGAGGAAGATGCCGTTCGGGCGTTTGATGATCCGGTCGAGGGCCGTCAGCTGGGTTGGGTTGAAGCCGATCTTCGCGAGATCGAGGAGCTCCTGCGTGTCGGGCAGCAGCCGGAGCACGAGCCGCTCGCCGTGGGCGACCGGGACGGTCGAAAGGCGCACGTCGTAGTCGCGTCCCGCGATCTTGAGCCGGATGCGCCCGTCCTGCGGCAGGCGTTTCTCGGCGATGTCGAGATTGCCCATGATCTTGATGCGCGAGGCGATCGGTGCCTGCAGCGCACGGGGCAGGGGCTTCATCGGCTCGTAGAGCACGTCGTCGATCCGGAAGCGGACGCGGACTTCTTGCTCGAAAGGCTCGATGTGGATGTCGCTCGCCCGCTCCTTGACCGCGTGTTGGAGCAGCGAGTTGACCAGCCGGATGATCGGCGCGTCGTCCGACGAATCGAGCAGGTCCTTCGGCTCGTGGGAGATCTCGGTGGCGAGGGAGTCGAGGTCGTCGTGGGCCTCCTCCGCCAGCTGGTCCGTCGAGGTCACGCCGCGGTCGTAGGCGATGTTGATGGCATTCAGGATCACCGGCTCCCGCGCCAGCACGAGCTCGAGCTCCGCGCCGTCGAAGAGCAGGTGCAGGTCGTCGAGGGGGCCGACCGCGAGGGGGTCGGCGACGGCGACGCGCAGCACGCCGTCCCGGGACCAGCCGAGGGGCAGCACGCGGTGTTGTTTGGCGAAGCCGATGGGCACCGTCTTGAGCAGGGTCTCGTCGATCTCGGCGGGGTCGATCGCCGAGACGACCGGCAGCCCCTGCTGGTGGCCAACGGCCGCGAGGATCTCGTCGGCGTTGAGCAGCCCTTCTTCGAGCAGCAGGTCCGCCAGGCGCTCGTTCTTCAGGCCCTGGAGCTGGCGCACGCGCTCGAGCTGCTCGGCCGTGAGCCGCGTCTGGCGCAGCAGGATCTCGCCGAGATCGAGGCTGCCCTCGGTCGACGCGATCACGGCGCTTCCCGCTTCTGGAGCGTGACCGCCGACTCGAAGCCGTAGGCCTCGTCGAGGGTCGCGGCGGCCTGCTCGGCCTCCCATAGATCTTCGAAGGGCCCGACCTGGATCGAGAAGACGACGCGGTCGTTCGACTCCGATGCGGCGAGGCTCCCGTCGTAACCCGCATCGATCAGGTTCACGAGCTGCTCCGTCGCTTCGGTCTCGTCGAGATAGGTCGCGACCTGGATGACGTAGCGCTGGATGCCCGCGTCGGCGATGCGGCGGGCCTGTTCGGCGCGCTGCTCGCGCGCGTCCGATTGGTTCTGCTCGAGCTCCTGCATGCGCTCGATCGGGTAGCGCTCGGCGTGGCGATTGAGCTGATCCGCCGCGGCGAAGCCGCCCGTCTCCTTGTGCTCGATCTTCGCGAGCTCCGGAAAATTGCCGTTCTCCTCATCGTCCTCGTCGACGGCCTCCTCGAGCTCGAGCCGCTTGCGGATCGTCGTCTGCTCGAGGTCCTCGGCGCTGCGCACGATATGCGGGGTCAGGAAGACGATCAGGTTGATCTTGCGGACGTCCTCGTTCTTGGTCTTGAAGAGCCAGCCGAGGAAGGGGATGTCGAGGAGCCAGGGCACGCCGCTCACGTTGTCGGAGAAGACCTCGCTGATCAGACCGCCGATCGCGACGGTCTCGCCGTCGTTGACGACGACCGTGTTCTCGACCTTGCGGCTCTGGAGCGTGACGCCGACCTCTTCGACCGAGCCGGCCTCCGAGGTCGCGGCGACCTCCGTCAGCTCCTGGAAGATCTGGAGCCGCAGCGTGTCGCCCTCGCTGATCTGCGGCGTCACGCGCAGGGTCACGCCGACGTCCTGGCGTTCGACGCTGACGGCCTGGGCCAGATCGGAGCCCGTCGTGCCCGACGGCGCCTGGGTTCGACCGGTCACGATCGGGATGTTCTGGCCGATCCGGATCTCGGCCTCCTCGTTGTCCGAGGTCAGGATATGGGGCGCCGACACGATGTTGATGTCGTTGTCGGACTGGCTCGCGGTGATGCCGATCTGGACGTTCTTGCCATCGCCGTTGTCCGCCTCCGCGGTCGGATTGAGCAGGTCGGTCGGGTCGGAGAAGGAGGGCGACTTGATGATCGAGGTCGCGAGGCCTGCGCCCGGGATGACCGAGGCCGCGCCGGTCGCCAACAGCAGGTCCATGTCGCCGTTGACGAAGCGATAGGCGGCGCCGAAGCCGAGGTCGAGGGAGTCGGTGATGTCGACCTCGATGATCAGCGCTTGACGAGCACCTGGGGCCGCGAGACGTCGAGCTTCTCGATCACCTGCTCGAGGGTGTCGTAGGCCTCCTTGCTCGCCTGGATGACGAGGGCGTTCGTAGCGGGGTCGGCCGTGACGGTCACTCCCTCGGAGAGCGGGGTCACGGTCGAACGGAGATTCTGCACGACGTTCGAGGCCGCGCCGGGCAGGCTCGAACGCCCGCCGCCACCACCGGAGGATCCCCCGCCGCCGAGCAGCGAGTTGAGGGTCTCGGAGAGCTCCTCGGCGTCGGCGTATTTCAGGTAGTAGACCTGGATGCGACCCTGGCCGCGGACGGGGATGTCGAGCTTCTCGATCAGGCCGCGGATGTCGGAGAGCTGCTGGCGCGAGGCCATCACGAGCAGCGAGTTCGTGCGTTCGTCGGGCAGGATCGAGACCGTCGGTCCGATTGCACCCACACCGCCGCCGGCAGCGCCGTTGACGACCTGGCCCGCGGCGGCGGCCTGGCGCGCGCGGGCGCGGCGCTGGCCCGCGGTCGCCCCGCCGGCCTGGGCCGTCATGTCGGCGCCGTAGATCTCGGAGAGCTGCTCGCCGAGGGTCGTCGCGTCGGCGTGCTCGATCTTGATGACGGCCAGCTCCTGGCGAAAGCTCTCGACGTCGATCGCGTCGAGGATCTGGAGCAGGCGGCCGATGTTGCTCTCGCTGTCGGTCACGATGATCGTGTTGGTCGGCTGATAGGCCACGATCAGCGCGTCCTTCGAGACGAGGGGCTTGATCGTGTTGGTGATCGCTTCGGCGTCGATGAAGCGGAGCGGCACGAGGCGCGTCACGAAGCGGTCGCGGTTGCGCGAGGCCCGACCGTCCTTGATCGTGTCGATGGCCGATTCCTTGACGTCGCGGATCGGGATGACCTTGTAGGTATTGCCCGGCCCGAGCACGAGCGAGAAGCCCTTCACCTTCAGGACCGACTCGAAGACCGCGAAGGCCTGGTCGACGGTGACCTCGGTCGGGGAGACGATTGTGACCCGCCCGCGCACGCGATCGTCGTAGATGAAGTTGTACCCGGTCATGCGCGAGATCGTGTCGATCACGACGTTGAGCTCGACGTCGTTGAAATCGAGGGAGATCAGCTCGGGCTCGGAGGCATCGGAGGTGTTGGGGGCCCGGCCGGCGCCCTGCGCCAGTGCCGCGGGGGCCGCCACGAAGAGCACCTGTGCGACGACGAGCACGGAGACCAAGAGAGACATCAGCGCGGAGCGCAGCGCGGAGTGCGAAAAAGAGCGGTTCGGATGTACGCGCACGCTAACGCTGCTCCAACAGGTCGGCGGCGGAAGCCGACAGCTTGACGGCGGACCCGCCGCGCAGGGCCGCGATGTCGATCGTCTCGGCCGTCGCGAATTCATCGAAGATGGCGCTGGTCGCCTCGACCCGGTCGATCACGATCCCGTTGACCTCTGTGATGACGTCGCCGTTCACCAGGCCGACCTTCTGGAACACGCTGTCGGCCTTGATCGCGTCGACCCGCATGCCCTGCATCTGGCCCTCGAAGTACTGGGGCACGATGCGCGCGGAGGACAGGATCTGCGAGATGCCCTGGCCGTCGGGGCCATTGAGCGTCTTGAGCCGCTGGTTCAGCGAAGCATCGGGCGCGGCTGCCGCCGTCCGTCGCGCCCCCCGCCTCGCCCCGTTCGCGGGCTGGATCGCGGCCAGGCCCTCGTGGAGGAGCAGCTCTTCCGGCCGCCCACCATTGTCGAGGATGACCCGCGTCCGCTCGATCGCGCGCACCGAAACCCGTTCGTGGCCCTCGAGGGCATCGCCGACACCGACCACCAGATGCTTCTGGGTCTTCTCGTCCTGGATCGCGGCCCGCGAGCGGCGCTCGTCGTTGGCGGCCGCGGTCCCGAGGAGCTTCAGGGGGAGCTTCGTCGCGGCGACGGGCTCGTCGCTCGGGACGCCTGCCTGGGCTTCGCCTGCGAGCTGGGCGCCGAAGAGGTTGCGGTCGAGGATGGCGGTGGGTGCGGCGGCGATCTCGTTCGCCGGGCGCTCGATGCGCGTCGCCCCGGTATCGGTCGGGGCGGGCTCGAGGGTCTCGGCTCCGATCTCGGTGATCAGATTGGCCACGACGAAGCAGCTTCCGCCGAGCAGCACTGCGTTCAGGGCCATGATCAACCAGGATCCCATGGGCGTCCTTGCTCCTCTCGATCTTCGACCCTGCCGGAAGGCGCGCGCAATATAGCCGTGACCCGGGGTCCCCTCCAACCAAACCATCGGAATTTCAGGCGGTTACTGGAGCACTATCACGCGATTCGCCGGCCGTCCGAGGCCGCGGCATCCGCCCGAGTGGACCCCACCCGGCGGATCGGGTTCCGAGCCCCGCCCCTGCTTCCCGGGTCGGTCGCCGGCCGGGTCGATCGAGGTGGCTTCGATCACAACAAATTCACTCGCTTGGATTGACACCCGTGGCCTCGGCCCGAGACTCCGCGCCACCCGAAGCCGGCCCTGCCTGACAGGGGCCGGAAAGACGCAAGACGAAAAGGCGAGAGGCGAATACCCATGGCCACGACAGGGGCAACGACGGGCAAGATCATCGGCATCGACCTGGGCACCACGAACTCGGTGGTCGCGGTCATGGAGGGCGGTCAGCCGACCGTGATCGCGAACGAAGAGGGCGGGCGCACGACCCCCTCGGTCGTGGCCTTCACGAACGACGGCGAGCGCCTCGTCGGGGCGATCGCCAAGCGCCAGGCCGTCACCAATCCGACCCGGACCGTCTACTCGATCAAGCGCTTCATGGGCCGTCGCCGCTCGGAGGTCCCGGAGGAGATCAGTCTCGTCCCGTACCCGGTCGTCGAGGGCAAGGACGGCAGCGCTGCCGTCAGGATCGGCGACCAGACCTACGCCCCGCCCGAGATCTCGGCGATGGTGCTCGCGAAGCTGAAGTCCGCCGCCGAGGCCTATCTCGGCCAGACGGTGAGCGGCGCGGTGATCACCGTGCCCGCCTACTTCAACGACGCCCAGCGCCAGGCCACGAAGGACGCGGGCAAGATCGCGGGCCTCGACGTCAAGCGCATCATCAACGAGCCGACGGCAGCCGCTCTCGCGTACGGGCTCGACAAGAAGAACGATCAGACCATCGCGGTCTACGACTTCGGAGGCGGCACCTTCGACATCTCCATCATCGAAATCGCCGATGTCGAGGGTGAAAAGCAGTTCGAAGTACTCTCAACCAACG
>JANMTD010000455.1:0-3293 GCA_031390075.1 Deltaproteobacteria bacterium
TTCGGAGCCCTGTTCGGGGCGATGGAGGTGATGGTGCCCGTCATGACGACCGGGATGGTGGTCTCGATGTGGGTCGCGATGGAGGCGGCGATGGTGCGAATCCCCATTCTGCAGGGTGCGAAGATGGGGGTCTACGGCGGCATCGGAACCCTGCTTGCCTGTTATGCAGCGAACGAATTCATCCGCCGGAGGACCTCGCATTGGATCTCGTGACGAAGGCGAAATGGGACAAGGCGGCGCGCAACTTCGACGTGATGGCGGGTTACGGCCCGGAGAAGCGCTGGGCGCCGGTGAAGGAAAAGCTCTTCTCGAAGATGGGGAGCGGGCGCATCCTCTTTCTCGCGGTCGGGACGGGGCTCGACGTCCGGTTCTTTCCGCCGGGCCGGAACCTCGTCGGGATCGACATCAGCGACAAGATGCTCGAGAAGGCGCGGACGCGAACCGACGCCTACGACGGGACGATCGAGCTGCGGGCGATGGACGTCCACGACATGCCCTTCCCCGACCATTCCTTCGACCAGGTCTTCACGTCCTGCACCTTCTGCTCGGTTCCGCGCCCCATCGAGGGCCTCAAGGCCCTGCGCCGCGTGCTCGTCCCGGGCGGCGAGCTCCACATGTTCGAGCACACGGGCAGCCGTTATTTCCCGTTCAACTCGATGCTGAACCAGATGACCTGGCTCTCCTCCCGCTTCGGCCCCGACATGAACCGCGACACGGTCACCAACGTGAAGATCGCGGGCTTCACGGTCCGCGAGGTGAGTCACGTCTTCATGGACGTGGTGAAGACGATCTCGGCGACGGCCTGAGAACGAAAAGTAGTCGACGAGCGAGGGAGCCCGCGAAATGGAGATCGGCGCCTGGGTCGGAAACAATGGACCCGCCACCGCGGAGCACATGCTCTCGGTCGCCCAGACGGCGGATCGAACGGGTCTCGCCTCGGTCTGGGCCGCGGACCACGTCCTCTGGCCCGTCGAGTACGAATCGAAGTACCCGTACGGCGGCGACAAGTACCCCGCGGATTTCAATCAGCCCGTCTGCGAATGCCTGACGACGATGACCTGGCTCTCGGCGCATACGAAGCGCGTGAAAGTCGGCAGCCTCGTGATCGTCGTGCCCCAGCGAAATCCCTGGCTGCTCGGTCGCCAGCTCGCGACCCTCGATCGCCTGAACGGGGGTCGCACGATCCTCGGCGCGGGCACGGGCTGGCTCCGCGAGGAGTTCGAGGCGCTGCAGATGCCCTTCGAGCGGCGCATGGCGCGGACCGCCGAGGCGATCGACCTGATGCGGACGATGTGGACGAAGCATCCCGTGCATTTCCAGGGCGAGTTCTTCAAGGCCGAGCCGATGGGCGTGCTGCCGCATCCCGTGCAGCAGCCGATTCCGATCTGGCTCGGCGGCAACACGCCGGGGGCCGTGCAGCGCGCGGGCCGTCTCGGGAACGGCTGGGTGCCGTACGGACTTCTGCCGGAGGAGCTGGCGAAGGGTTGGGATGGCGTGCGCGCGGCGGCGGAGCGGGCGAAGCGCGACCCGACCGGGATCACCTGCTCGCTCTGGGCACCGATCACGATCACGCGCCGAGGCGCCCCGCCCGGGCCGGAGGGACTCTACCTCCACGGCGAGGCCGATCTCCTCGTCGACCGACTCACGCAGTATGCGAAGGCCGGCCTCGAGCATTTCCTGATGTTCAACTTCTGCGCGCCGGAAGAGACGGCGGAGCAGGTCGAGCGGATCGCGACCGAGGTGCTCCCCCATGTGAAGCAGCTCGTCGGGCGGGGAGCCGGGGCATGAGCGACGCGGTGATTCGCGAGCGGATCGGCTCGGTCGAGCGGCTCTGGCTCAATCGGCCCGAGGTCGAGAACCAGTTGAACGACGCGATCTACGCCGCGCTCTCCAGGGCGTTGCGCGAGATCTCGCTGGATCCGTCGGTGGCCGCCGTCATCATCACCGGCAAGGGCGAGGCCTTCTCGCGCAGCGCCGACGGCGAGGAGATCGGCCGCAAATACTTCACGAGCCGCGAGGCCTATCGCGGCTTCCTGCTGCGCGTGCGCGACCTGCATAGCGAGATCCAGTCGGTGCCGAAGCCGATCATCGCGGCGGTGAACGGGGTCGCGTCGATGGGCGGGATCGAGCTCGCGCTGGCCTGCGATTTCATCGTGGCTTCGACGGCGGCGAAGCTCGGCGACTGCCATCCCGGCGGCGTCGGCGGCGGCGGCGCGTCGCAGACGCTGCGGGAGACGGTCGGTTCGCGCATGACCCGTTGGCTGCTCTACACGGGGGAGCTGCTGTCGGCGGAGCGGGCCCTCGAGGTCGGGCTCGTCCAGCAGGTCTTCCCGGCGGCGGGATTCCAGGCGTCGGTCCTCGATCTCGCGAATCGGATCGTGGCCCGGCGAATCGGCGACTCGCTCGCCCGGGTCAAGGCGCTCACGGTCTCCCGCGACCCGTCGCCCGCGGATCGCGAGCTCGAGATCGGTCACTCGATCGAGCACTACTTCGACCCGCGGATCCAGACGGGGCTCGACGATGCGCTCGAGAGCGATCGGTCGAAGACGGGCTAGCTCGAGCGGCCCGACACCCGAGCCTCGAGCAGGGCCTTCATCTTCGAGAGCGTCGTGCGGTGCGAACGGCTCGCCTGGCCGACGACGAAGCGGAGCATCGGCCAGGGCGCATCGACGCGGCAGGTCTCCGTGAGGTGGGTTCCCGTTCCACGCGCGTCGAGCGCGTAGGTCGTGTGGAGATGGATGCCCGGGGATTGCCAGGCTAGGCCGTGGACCTCGCTCTCGGAGATGGGATCGAGGGCGGCGGTGTAGACGGATTTCATCCGGAAGGGCCCGATCGGGATGCGGTCGACGACGCGGTAGCGCTTCGCGCGCGGGCGATCGGGCTTGGGCTCGAGCACGCTGATCGATTCGATCAGCGGGTGGAGCGGGACGTAGTTCTCGAGATCGCACAAAAAGCCATGCAGCAGCGCGCGCGGGACCGCGATCTCGATCGAGTGCTCGAACTCGGCGCGCGCCATGGCGGGAATCCTGTCAGGCGTGGGCCGGTTTCGCGGCCGGGCCGCGTGAGGGATTGCTCGCGGGGCTGCCTGCCGGGGTAAGCCGCAGGGGAAAGCGCTCGAGGGTTCGCAGCGCCGTGGCGGGTGCCCAGTCGGGCCGCTCGCCGACGAGCTCGATTCGCGAGAAGTTTCGCAGCAGCGCCGTCAACGCGACCCGGCCTTCCATCCGCGCGATGCTCGCCCCCATGCAGAAATGCATGCCCCAGCCGAAGCCGAGATGATGTGTATCCGCGCGTCC
>JANMTD010000477.1:0-25599 GCA_031390075.1 Deltaproteobacteria bacterium
CAGCTCGAAATAGGCCGCTGCGACACCGGCGATGAGCGACAGTCGCACACCGCGCTCGAATGCCTCGCTCGCGAGCAGCTCGGCCCGGGCCGCTTCCGTGGCGCGGCGAATCCGACCCCAGAGATCGACCTCCCAGGCCAGGTCGAGGACACCCACGAAGAGGTTCCTCGATCGGCCGCTGAAGCCCGCGTTCTCGGACGAGTCGCTCTTCCCGACCTCGCCGTCGTAGCCGATCTGCGGGAGGAGCTCCGAGCGGGCGACGCCGACGAAGTTGCGAGCGCGCTCGACACGCGCCGCGGCGATGGCCAGATCGCGATTGTTCGCGAGGGCCTCGCTCGTGAGGTCGACGAGGGCGGGGTCGTCGAAGATCTGCCACCACGGCAACTCCTCCACGAACGGTTCGTCCGACTGCACCTCGTCCCCGCGAAACGCCGGCGCGTCGGGCAGGTCCTGCGGACGTTCGTAATTGGGCCCGATCGCGCAGCCCGAGAGCAGCGCACCGACCACGGCGAGCGATAGAGCGAAGGCGGCGGGCGATAGGCGACTCATCGATCCGCTCCCGCCGTGGGCGTGGCGGCCGGGGCGTGGGCCTCCCCCCGGTTAACCAGGCGCTCGATCACGACGAAGAGGACGGGGACGAGGAAGATCCCGAGCAGCGTCGCGATCAGCATGCCCATGATGACCGCCGTGCCGAGCTGCTGACGGGAGACGGCACCCGCCCCCGACGCGCGCCAGAGCGGAACGCAGCCCAGGATGAACGCGAACGAGGTCATCAGGATCGGCCGCAGCCGAAGTCGCGCGCCGTTCAGCGCCGCTTCGACGACAGGGATGCCCTTCTCCAGC
The DNA here is from genome assembly GCA_031390075.1 of Deltaproteobacteria bacterium. GTDB lineage: Bacteria > Myxococcota_A > UBA9160 > UBA9160 > UBA4427 > UBA4427. The sequence continues at coordinate 844 of JANMTD010000477.1, forward strand.
TCGATCTTCGCGAACTCGACGATCAGGATGGCGTTCTTCGCGGCGAGCCCGATCAGCATGACCAGACCGATCTCCCCGAACACCGTCAGCTCGAGGTCCCGCATCAGCAGACCCAGGAAGGCGCCGAACACCGCGAGCGGAGTCCCCAGCAGCACGCTGAACGGCAGCGACCAGCTCTCGTACTGCGCGGCGAGGATGAGGAAGACCATCACGAGGGCCAGGATGAAGACGGCCGTCGCCCCGGACGCCGACTTCTCCTGGAACGACATCGCATTCCACGCATAACCCATCTCGGGGGGCAGCGTGTCCCGCGCAACCTCTTCGAGCGCCGTCAGCGCGTCGTCGGAGCTGTAGCCCGGCGCGGGCGAGCCCGTGACCTCGGCGGCGCGGTAGAGGTTGAAGCGCGTGGTGAACTCGGGGCCGAGCACGTTCTTCGTCTCGACCAGGGTCGAGAGCGGCACCATGTGGCCTTCTGAATTGCGCACCTGGAAGGCGCCGATGTCGCTCGCCTCGCGGCGGTATTCGGGCTCGGCCTGGAGGAAGACCTTCCACTGCCGGCCGAAGCGATTGAAGTCGTTCACGTACGCGCCGCCCATGAAGGCTTGCAGCGTCGTGTAGATCGAATTCAGGTCGACACCCTGCTTGAGCGCCTTGTCGCGGTCGACCTCGGCGTACACCTGCGGCACGGAGGCGCGGAAGGGACTGAAGACTCCCTGAAGCTCCGGCCGCGCGCGCGCCGCCTCGGTGAAGAGCCGCGTCTGTTCGGCGAGGAATCCGACCGGTCCACCGCTGCGATCCTGGAGCATCATCGAGAAGCCGCCGCCGGTCCCGATTCCCGGGATCGCCGGCGGCAGGAAGGCGAAGACCTGGGCCGCCGGGATCTTCGAGAGCCGCGCGTTCAGGCCCGCCACGATTCCCTTGAAGCTGGTCTCGGGTGTGTGTCGCTCGTGCCAGGGGTCGAGGGATACGAAGAAGAAGGCGTTGTAGGTCGCCGAGCTCTGGGAGATCAGGCTGTAGCCGGCGACCGTGTTGAAGTCCGAGACCCCTTCGGTCTCGGCGAGGATCGCCTCGACCTGCTTGCAGACCGCGTCGGTTCGCTCCATCGACGCGGCGTCGGGGAGCTGGACGTTGACGAAGAGGTAGCCCTGGTCCTCGTCGGGCACGAAGCCAGCGGGCAGCTTCCAACCGAGCAGGCCGGCGCCGACCGTGAAGACGAGCAGGAGGACCAGCGTCCGGCCCCATTTCTTCACCGCCACGCCCGTGATCCCGACATAGCGCACGGTGGTGGCTTCGAAGCTGCGATTGAAGGCGGAGAAGAAACGCGCCAGGAGGCCCGTCGATCCCGACGTAGGTCTGAGCAACAGGGCCGAGAGCGCCGGCGACAGGGTCAGCGCGTTGATCGCGGAGATGACGACCGAGACGGCGATCGTGAGCGCGAACTGCTGGTACATCCGGCCCGTGATGCCCGGCACGAAGGCCACGGGAATGAACACCGCCGAGAGCACCAACGCGATCGCGACGACCGGGCCGGCGACCTCCTGCATCGCCTTGTTCGTCGCTTCTCTCGGCGAGAGTCCCTTCTCGATGTGGTGTTGCACGGCCTCGACCACGACGATGGCGTCATCGACGACGAGGCCGATGGCGAGCACGAGGCCGAAGAGCGAGAGCGTGTTGATCGAGAATCCGAGCAGCGGAAAGAACGCGAACGCGCCGACCAGCGACACGGGCACGGTCAGCAGCGGGATCAACGTCGCGCGCCAGCTCTGCAGGAAGATGAAGACGACGAGGATCACGAGCAGCATCGCTTCCGCGAGCGTGTGTTGGATCTCGACGATGCCCTCCGACACGGCAAGCGTGGTGTCGAGGGAGGTCAGGTAATCGAGGTCCGCCGGGAAGCGCGCCTTCACACCCTCCATCACGCCCTTCAGTCCCGCGGCGACTTCGAGCGCGTTCGAGCCCGGGATCTGGTAGACGGCGATGATCGCCGCGGGCTTGCCGTTCAAGCGGCCGCGCTGGTTGTAGTTGAGCGCGCCGAGCTCGATGCGCGCGACGTCGCGCAGGCGAACCTGCGCGCCGGTCGGGCTCGAGCGCACGACGACGTTGCCGAACTCCTCGGCCGTCACGAGCCGACCCTGGGAACGGACGCTCCAGGTCAGCTCCTGGCCGGCCGGGGCCGGCTCGCCGCCGAGCTTGCCGGAGGGGTTCACGGCGTTCTGCTTCTGGATCGCGTCGACGAGGTCCGGCACCGTCATGCCGAGGCTCGCGAGCTGATCGGGCTTGACCCAGATCCGCATCGCGTAGTCGCTCGTCCCGAACAGCACCACGTCGCCGACGCCCGGGACGCGCTTCAGCTGGTCGATCACGTTGATGTTGGCGTAGTTGCCGAGGAACTGGTCCGCGTAGGTCTCGTTCGGGGAGTAGATCGAGAACAGGATCAGCGGGCTGGAGGTCGACTTCTTGATCGTGACGCCGAAGTTGCGCACGTCGGGGGGCAGGCTCGCGTCGGCCTGGCTGACCCGGTTCTGGACCAGCACGTTGTCGGTATCGATGTTGGTATCGACGTCGAACGAGACGCGCAGGGTCATCGTGCCGTCGTTGGCGTTCACCGAACGCAGGTAGAGCATGTAGTCGACGCCGTTGACCTGCTGCTCGATCGGCGTCGCGACGGCCTGCTCGATCGTGACGGCGTCGGCGCCGGTGTAGGTCGCCGTGACCTGGATCTCGGGCGGCACGATGTCGGGGTACTGCGCGATCGGCAATCGCCCCATCGCCACGATGCCGACGAGCACCGTGACGATCGAGATCACGATCGCGACGATCGGCCGACGAACGAAGAAATAGTCGGGCGCCGGCGCGGCGTCGTCCGACATGCGTTATTCCCCCGCGCCTGCCGGGGGCGGCGCGGCGGGTGCGGGTGCAGATTGGACGACGGTCCCCGGGCGCACCTTCTGGATGCCCTCGACGACGATCCGCTCGCCCGGCGCTAGCCCCGTCTCGATCACCTGGAGGCTGCCGTCGACGACGCCCGGCTCGACGACGCGCAGCTCGACCGTATCGTCGTCCTTGACCACGGCGACCTGGAATACGCCTTGGAGCTCGGCGATCGCGCGCTGGGGAACCAGCAGGGCGTTCTTCGCCGTCCCCGTCACGCCGCGAACGCGGGCGTACTGGCCCGGACGCAGGAGATTCTCCGGATTCGAGAACTCGCCGCGCATGAGGAAAGTCCCGGTGGCCTGATCGACGGCGGATGCCGCCGGGACGACCCGGCCGATATGGGGCCAGACCGAGCCATCGGCGAGCACCAGCGAGAGGGGAACCGAGTTCGTGGCCTCGCGTCCCTCGACGACCTCGCGGATCCGAGTCGCGAAGCGAAGGTATTCCCTCTCGGAGAGCGGGAAGGATACGCGGATCGGATCGAGCTGGGAGACGTTCGTGAGCGGCATCGGATCACCGGGACCGACGAGATCGCCGAGCTGGGCACGGGCGATGCCCGCGACGCCGTGGACAGGGGAGCGGATCTCCGTGAAGGAAAGGTCGAGCTCGGCCTTCTCGATCGTGGCCCGGGCCCCTTCGAGGCCCGCCCGCGCCGAACGCTGGAACTGGATCGCGTTGTCGAGCTCCTGCCGACTCACGGCTCCTTCGGCCACGAGGGGTGTAAAGCGATTGACGTCGAGATCGGCCTTGCCGAGCGCAGCCTGGGCGCGGCCGAGATCGGCTCGGGCCTGCTCGAGGGCGGTCCGGTAGGACCGGGGGTCGATCCGGAACAGGATCGAGCCCTTTTCGACGAGAGTGCCTTCCTCGAAGTTCCGCGAGATCAGGTAGCCCGAGACCTGCGCGCGGATCTCGGCGTCGACGGCCCCCTCCGTCGTTCCGATCCACTCGCTCGTGACCGCGACGTCCCGCTGGACGACGGACTCGATGACGACCTCGACGGCGGGCGGGGCGGGCGGCTCGGACTCCCCGCAACCGGTGGCGACCGACAGGACGAACAGGAACGCGGTTGCTCTCAGCCTGAACAGGAACATCTGGGACCAAACCTCCGGAGAATCGGAGCATACAGGTCGCCCGTGCCCTCGAAAGTGGTGACCGGAGCGCGGATGAGCGACGCCGCGCTATTAGGGCGGACAGTGGCCACCCCTCGGCTCCTCTATATTCGACTACCTGAAGTTCGAGACCACGGACCGACGCGAGGCGCTGAACATGAGTGGATCTGGAAAGAGCCCCCCGCTTCGGCTCGTGCTGACCTGCGAGCACGCCGACTACCGGATCCCGCGTGCCTACGCGAGCCTCTTCGCCGGCGCGGAGGACGTCGTCCTCTCGCATCGGGGATGGGATCCCGGTGCGCTGTCGCTGGGACGGCTGATCGCGCGCCGACTGAAGCAGCCGCTGCTCGTGACGCGCTGGTGCCGGCTGCTCGTGGATGCGAATCGCTCGCCGACGAATCCCCGCATCTGGTCGCCTTACGCGAAGGGACTCCCTGCGGCAGAGCGCGAGCGGATCCTCGCGCGCTATTGGCGTCCTCATCGAGAGGAGGTCGAGCAGGCGGTCGCCAACTCGCTCGCCCGCGGTGAGCGGGTCGTGCACGTCGCCGTCCACAGCTTCACGCCGGTGATGAAGGGCGTCGTCCGCAATGCGGACGTGGGACTCCTTTTCGACAGTCGCCGCAAGCACGAGTCCGAGCTCGCGCGGCGCTGGGCGGCGAGTCTGCGGGCCCGCGATCCCGAGCTCCGCGTCCGACACAATTTCCCGTACCTCGGGCTCGCCGATGGCCTGGCGACCGCGCTTCGGCAGCGCCATCCGGCGTCGCGCTACCTGGGATTCGAGCTCGAGGTCAACCAGGCGCGCTCGACGGCCCCGGACTGGCGGCGGCTCGCTGCGGTGCTGGCCGCGAGCCTGGCGGAGATCCTCAGAACTCCACGCTGAGCCCGACGGTCAAGCGGAAATCGTCCTTCTTCGGCGTGTCGCCGTCCGAGTCCGCCTCGGGTTTTTCGATCCGATCTCAGTAGGCGCCGATGTCGAGATCGATCGGATCCCAGATCTCGAAGCTCAGGATGGCGCTCGTCGAGTGGGCCGTGCGGCCGATGTCCGTGACGAGCAGCTGGAGGGCGTATTTCAGGTCGAGGTCGAGATCTCGAGGGAGATCGAGCGAGAGATCCGAGGTGAAGAGGAGGGCGGCGTCCGTGTCCTGCGTACCCCCGTCGAACTGGCTGACCTGGCCCGCCGCACCAATCGTCAGCCGGTACTCGGCGAATTTGTTGTCGATCGGCTCGTAGCCCACCCCGGCGCCCGCCGTGTAGCGCGCATCGATGTTCTGGAACTTGTCCTTGTAGAACTCGAAGGTCGGCACCCTCACGAAGAAATGATTCGTGACCAACAGATCGAGGAATGTCGTGGCGCGGTGGTTGTTCGTCGTCTGGGTCCCGTCCACCTTCCCAAAGGCACCGTTGTAGTGGTTCTCCCAGCGCGTGTAGGTCGCGTCGCGGCGGATCAGGGCATTTCCACCGACGTCCTGCTGGTCGGTATTGCCCGATCGCGCCGCGAGGTTCGCGCCGATCCGGACGAACCAGTGCTGCAGCTCGAGCTCCTCCGTGTACGTAATGCTGACGATTTCAATGCGGGGAATCTCGACGACCTCGCCGTCCGCGAGGTGGACCCGGAGGATTCCGTCGCGCAGGTCGCCCATCCCCTTGTCAACGCGGTTGCCCGTGCGGCGGAAGACCCGGGGCTTCGAGAGCCGCAGGTCGAGGACGTCCTTCCATTCGACCTCGAGCTCGTCGAACTTGTCGCTGTCGAAGAACATCGTGTCGCGCTGCAGGACGATCAACTCGCCCTTGATCCACTCCCCGGAGTCGATCCGCGCCCAGTCCCATTTGCCGAGCTCCGGCTCGGCGGGGGCCCATTCCTGCTTCGCAAAGGCGGGGCGCGTCAGGAGCATGAGAAGAAGGACGAGCAGAAGGACCACCGGCGAGAGTGCGGTCGGCGCGCGGCTTTGACGGGGACGGCGGGGGTGCATCGGGCGCCTTCGACGTTCGGGTCGGCACCGACGTGGCGCCCACTCGGGACAGTATCCGAATTCGGGTATTCCCGGTCCGCTGAAACGGGCTTGGATCCCGCCGAGGAACGCTAGTCTCAGAACGCGCGGCTAACGCGTTGGAAGGCCGCGCGAGTCGCGGCTCGGGAAGGAAGGCATGCTCCGGATCCTCGCGGTCGTCTCGACGCTCTTCTTGGTGGGTGCGGCCTGCGTTCCTTCACCCCTGCCGCCCGTCATGGTCGAGCCGATCTCGCGGCCCGTCTCGTTCCTCGACGACGTGAAGCCCGTGCTCGATCGCCGCTGCGCGGTCTGCCACTCCTGCTACAACGCCGCCTGCCAGCTGAAGCTCGACTCCTTCGAGGGCGCACAGCGCGGCGGCAGCAAGCAGGCCGTCTACTCGGCCGCCCGGATCCATCCGCAGCAGCCGACCCGTCTCTTCGTCGATGCCCACTCGGAGGAGGCGTGGCGCAAGCTCGATTTCCACAGCGTGCTCGAGAGCCGCGCGGCATCGCCCGCCAACGACGCATTGATGCTCTACCTGCTCGAGGCGAAGCGGCTCGATCCGAAACCTCGGGGCGAATATCACGCAGAGGCTTCGGACCTATCGTGTCCCGCCGACTCGACTGAGATGGGAACCTTCCTCGCGCGGCATCCGGAGCGCGGCATGCCCTTCGGCTTCCCGGCGATCGAGCCCGGGGAGCACGCGATCCTGGCGAGCTGGCTCGCGGGCGGCGCCGTCGGACCGGACCCCGACGAGCAGCGCGCGCTCGAGACGCCGGGCGCCGCCGACGCAGAGCAGATCGTGAAATGGGAGGCCTTCCTGAATCGCCCGGGCCCGAAGCATGCGATGACGGCGCGCTACCTCTACGAGCACTTTTTCCTCGCCCACATCCGCTTCGTCGAGGCCGATTCCGGCACGTTCTTCGAATTCATTCGATCCACGACCCCGCCCGGCCAGCCGATCGACGTGATCGCGAGTCTGCGCCCCTACGACGATCCGGGGGACGCGCCCTTCTTCTACCGCTTCCGCAAGATCCACTCGACGATCGTCCACAAGACCCACATGGTGGTCGGCTTCGGGGACGACACCCTCGCGCGCTATCGGGAACTCTTCATCGAGCCCGCCTGGCTCGAGGAGCCCCATCTGATGCCCTACGACGAGGCGCTCGGGGCGAATCCCTTCGTGATCTACGCCCAGATCCCGCCCCGCGCGCGTTACGAGTTCCTGCTCGATCATTCCGAATACATGATCCGGACCTTCATCCGCGGGCCGGTCTGCAAGGGGCAGATCGCGCTCAACGTGATCCACGATCATTTCTGGGTGCTGTTCCTCGACCCGGAATCGGATCTCACCCTCGACCGCCCGGAGTTCCTGACCGCCCAGAAGGAGAACCTGCGGCTCCCGAACGAGGAGGGCAGCGCCGAGAAGATCACCGAGACATTCAGCGACGAGTACCGCGAGCGCTATGCCGCCTACTACAAGGCCAAGTCCGAGCTCTACGACGAGTTCGCGCCCAAGGGACAGGGCGTCGAGGCGATCTGGCCGGGCCGGCGGCCCGAGGACGCGCCGCTGCTGACGATCTATCGGCATTTCGACAGCGCCTCGGTCCACAAAGGCGCTCTCGGCCGGCTGCCGCGAACGGTCTGGGTGATCGATTACGCCCATTTCGAGCGCATCTACTACGCGCTCGTCGCGGGCTTCGACGTTTTCGGCAATCTCGCGCACCAGGTGAACGTGCGCCGCTTCATGGACTATCTCCGCATGGAGGGCGAGCTCAACTTCGTCCACTTCCTGCCGCCCGAGGTGCGAACCGCGACGTTCGAGTCGTGGTATGTCGGCGATCGGGCGATCGACGACACCGAGAGCAGCGAGATCATCACGGACCGCGGCACGAAGGTCGTCTACGAGACCGACGATCCCAAGCGCGAATTCGTCGAGCGCGTCGTCGACGATCAGCTTCTCGAGTCGGCCGGAGTCCGCTTCGATCCCGTCAACTTCCGGCGCGCGGGCCAGACCTTCCGCATGCCCCGATCCTTCGCCTCGCAGGGCGACGTGATCGACGGGTTGCGAGCGCTCACCGGACCGGGAACTGGTCTCGTCGAGCACCTGCACGGCTACGAGGTGAACGTATTGTGGGTGCGCGTCCGCGGCTTCGAGGGATCGGATCGGCATCTCTCGATCGTCGTCAACCGCTGGCACGACAACGTCAACTCGCTCTTTTTCGAGAAGGAGCAGCTCGACCGGTCGAAGGACACGGTGGACTTCATTCCCACCCTGATCGGCTCGTATCCGAGCTATTTCCTCGATCTCGAAGCCCGGGACGTGCCGGATTTCCTCGACATGCTGCAGAACTTCGATGGCTCGCCGGCCTACGTGGCGAAGCTCCAGAAATACGGCGTGAACCGGTCGGACGAACGCTTCTGGCCGCTCTACGACTGGTTCCAGGCGCGAGCCTACGAGGAGGACCCCATCGAGGCGGGCCTCTTCGACCTGAACCGGTACCACCCGCGCGCGCTCGACTGAGATCGTGCGGTCCGGTCTCGAACGGAGAGAGGGATGACGATTCTCGAAAGGCTGGCGGCACGGGACCGGCAGGGGGGTGCCCTGGGTCGGCATTCCGTCATGCTGGCCTCGCTGATCTTCATGTTCTTCGCGCTTCCGCTCCTCGAATGGGCTCCGGGAGGGGGGACGCGATTTCCGATCCTGCTCTGTCTCGTGCTGTTGGCGGCGACCTACGTGAACCGCACCCAGCGCTGGATCCTCTGGGCGGCCGTCGTGCTCGGGGTCGGGACCATCGCGGGGTTGGCGATCGCCCACACCTCGGGATCGAGCGGGGCACGGATCATCGCCGAGCTGCTCGGCCTCGGCCTGCTCGGCTTCACGACCTTCGTCTTGCTCAATACGCTCGTGCAGGCGCGGTACGTCAAGATCGACACGCTGATCGGCGGCATCTGTGTCTATCTCCTCATTGGTCTGTGCTTTGCGCTCGTCTATCGCCTGCTGGTCGACGTCTCGCCGGGCGCCTTCGTGTCGGGCGGCGAGGCCCTCGCAGCGTCACTCGATGATCCGAGCACGCTGTCGACTCGACTTCTCTATTTCAGCTTCATCACGCTGACGACCGTCGGCTACGGGGACATCACCCCGCACGACGAGCTCGCCCAGATGCTCTCCGCCAGCGAGGCGATCATCGGTCAGCTCTATCTCGCGATCTTCATCGCACGCATGATGGGGCTCTACATGGGAAACGGTCGGGCTCGGGCGCGGGATCGCGGAGCCGATTCTGATACGCTGCCCGCTTCATCGCAGCCTTCATCCCAGGCGTCATTGCAGCAAGGAGACTAGACATGGAGCCGATGTCGAGGGAATTCGAAGCGCACTGTGGTGGATGGCGCAGCCCGCCCGGAGTCGCGTTCGCCCGGCGATGTGCGGGGAAGGGCGCGCGGTCCGGTGCGCGGCTCGCCCTGCTCCTGCTGCTCGGTCTCGCATTCGGTTGTCAGGGCGGATTTTCCGGACACGCCTCTTCGCCGACCCATGCGGACGCGGTCCATCGCATCGTCGAGAGCGGCCGCCTGCGCGTCGGCATGTCCGGTGTCCAGCCGCCGCTCAACATGAAGAGTCGGGCCGGCGAGCTGATCGGATTCGACGTCGACGTCGCCGAGGCCCTCGCCGACGCGATGGATCTCGAGCTCGAGCTGATCGAACGGCCCTTCGGCGAGCTGCTCGACGGCCTCGAGAAGAACGAGTACGACCTCGTGATCTCGAGCCTGACCATCACGCCCGCCCGCAATGCGCGCGTCGCCTTCGTCGGGCCGTACCTGATCTCGGGGGCGACGATCCTCACGCGAGCGAAGCTGCTCGAAGAGCTCGAGGACACTTCGGCGCTCGCTGCGCCGGAGCGAAGCTGGGGCGCGCTCGCGGGCTCGACCGGGGAGGCGCTCCTGCGCGAGGCCTTTCCGGGCGCGAAGGTCGTGACGGCCGACGACCTCTCGACGCTCGTTCCCAAAGTCATCGCCGGGGAGCTCGACGGGTTGGTCTCCGACCTTCCCTACGTCCGCTTCGAGATCGCGCGCCATCCCGACGCGGGTCTGGCGGAGCTGCCGTCGCCGCTCACGACCGAGCCGATCGGGATCGCCCTGGCTCCCGGATCGCCGCTGCTCGCCAACCTCGTCGAGAACTACATCAACGCCCTCGAGTACACGGGTCAGCTGATGCAAATGAAGGTCTATTGGCTCGACGGCGACGACTGGCTTTCCGACCTTCCGGAGTGACTCGCGTGGCGAATCAGCGGCTCATGGGTTCGACGGCCCTGCTCGTCGCGATGGCGATTTTGTTCGGTTGTGCGAGCTCGGGGTCCCACAAGAAGGCCAACGCGAAGCCGAAGCGGACGGTCCTGCTGACCTCGGCCGACGATGTTCGGGTCGGCGCGGATGCGGCCGAGCAGGTCGCGGCCGAGGTCGGCGTGCTCGACGACCCGAACCTCGCCGCCTATGTCGAGGGGATCGGCCGCAAGCTCGTCCGCGGTCTCCCGCGGCGCGACTTCGCCTATCACTTCGCGATTGTCGACGAGATGGAGCCGAATGCCTTCGCGCTGCCCGGAGGTTATGTCTACGTCTCGCGCGGACTGCTCGCCCTCGTCAACAACGAGGACGAGCTCGCCTGCGTCCTCGGGCATGAGATCATCCACGTCGCGTACCGACACGCCGCCCAACAGCAGGAGGTCGCGCGTTACCAGAGCCCGCTCTCGCTCCCCGTTTCTCGGGCGTCGACGATGGCCGCCTACAGCCGGGACATGGAGCGCGAGGCCGATGCGATCGGTCAGCGGCTCTGCGCCGCCGCGGGCTACGACCCGTCGGCGATGGCGACCTTCATGCGCAGCCTCGATCGGCGCGAGCGGCTCCTGATCGGAAGACCGCGCGCACCGACGTACCTCGACACGCATCCGGGCACGCGCGAACGCGCCGCGGAGAACTCGGTGCGTGCGAGCGAGATGCGCTGGACCCGCGATCCGGCGCTCGGCGACGTGCGAAGGCGTTACCTCGACCGGATCGACGGTCTCGAGATCGGGGACCGCCCCGAGACCGGCGTCTTCTTCGGGAATCTCTTCCTCCACCCCGGGCTCGATTTTCAGATGAGCTTTCCGGAGGGCTGGATGCTGCAGAACTCGGCTCGTGCGGTCGGCGCGATGGCGCCGCGTCGTGAGGCGGCGGTCTTTCTCTCGGGCGATCTGCCGGCGGGCGAGCTCGTCGCCGTGGCCAACGACTTCGCGAAGAAGGTGAGCCAGGAGCACGGAGCCCACGTGACGGACATGGAGAACGTCCGGCTCGGGACCGTCGAGGCCGTCCGTTACAGCTTCCAGGGCGGGAATGGCCCGTACGCCATCGCCGCACAGGTCACGTTCTTTCCGTTTGCTCAGGGGACCTGGCGGATGGTCGCGATGGCGCCCCTCGTCGCCAAGGATCGTTATTTCAGCACGATCCTCGTCTCGACGCGCAGCTTCGGTCCGCTCACGCCCGAGAATCGCGCGCGCATCGAGACTCGGCGGCTGCGCGTCGTGCTCGCGCGCCCGGGCGAAGAGATCACATCGCTCGATCAGCGCACCCAGTGCGTGCTCGATCCCGCCGCGACGGCGTCGCTCAACGGCCTGTTCGGCAACGAGGTCTTCGCGGGCGACGAGCTCCTGAAGATCGTGCGGCTCGAGGGCGCGTCCGGCCCCTGAGGGCCGGGTGACTAACGCCCATGGCGCAGCAACACACCCGAGTGGACGTCGGTCTGTTCGTCGTTCTCGATCGTGACCTGACCGTTCACGAGGACGTAGCGGTAGCCCTTTCCCGCCGAGGCGACGCGGTACTCGTCGCCGGGGAGGTCGTGGCGGAAGGTCGAGAACTCGTAGTCGAGCTTGTCGTAGTCGTAGACGATGATGTCCGCTGCTGCGCCCTCGCGAAGCACGCCGCGATTCCGGAAGCCGGCGCAGTGGGCGGGCAGGGAGGAGAGGCGCCAATGGGCCTCCTCGAGGGTCGTGAGCGGCGTGTCGCGGACATAGCGCGCGATGTACTCCGTTCCGTAGCTCCCGGCCGCGAGGTACTTCAGATGGGCGCCGCCGTCCGATAGCCCGGGAATCACGAAGGGGTTCCCGATCAGCTGTCGCAGGCCGTCCATGTCGATGTCGAACTGGGCGGCGGAGAAGATCGTCCGGAGCTCGTCCGCGACGACGAGGTCGCAGATCGCATCGATCACGTGCTTGCCCTGCGAGTCGGCGATCTCCTGGATCGACTGCCCGACGAAGCGCTGCTGGTCCGCCGTGAAGGTCTCGACGAGCTTCGCCTCGTTCACGCCCGCGATGAACATGTATTTCAGCGGCATGCTTCGAAGCTTCTCGCGCACGGCGGGATCCGCCATGTTCGCGAGCTTCGTCGCCTTGTCGATCTCGGGGCCCGTGAACTCGTTCCAGACCGATCCCCAGAGATCCCAGTAGTCGAAGGTGAAGACGAGCGGCGGATTCTGGGTGATGCCCTGGCCATAGATGCGCAGGCCCTTGGCGCGGCAGCGCTCGAACCAGGCCATCAGGTCCTCGTGCATCTCGATCATGTAGGGGGACGCGGGCATCGCCTGGTTGATGACGGGGGCGCCGGAGAGCTCGGCGATCCGCTCCCAATGCTCCCGCGGCATGCCGGCGGCGGACATCTCGATGAAGCCCTCGCCGCGCTCGCCGAGCACGTGGGCGAGCACCTCGTGCGTCTCGGGCCACATCACGTCGGAGGGCATCGGCGTCCCGTCCCAGTCCGACTGCGCCGCTCCGCCCAGTGTCGGGGCGCTCGGGTTGCCCGGTGTGCCGAGAGTCTGCGTCGACCAGCCGCAGGCGCCGGCGTCCATCGCCTCGTGGAGGAGCCGCGCCATCTCTGCGTGCTCCTTCTCCGTCGGCTTGCGCCCCGCCTTCGCATCATCGAGGCCCATCACCCAGATGAGCAGGGGATTGACGCCGACGTAGGGCAGCAGATTCACGGCCTTCGGCTGCCGGTCGATGCTGTCGAGCATCTGCGGATAGGTCTCCCAATCCCAGGGAATCGACGCCTTGAGCGTCGCCATCGGGATCGCTTCGACCTTCGTCATCGATTTCATCGCCTGCTCGCGGAGCTCGGGCTTGCACGGCGCGAAGCCGAAGCCGCAGTTCCCGATCACGACCGATGTGACTCCGTTCCAGCCCGAAGTCGTCAGGTAGGGATCCCAGAAGACCTGCGCGTCGTAGTGCGTATGCAGATCGATGAAGCCCGGGGCGACGATCAGCCCCGTCGCGTCGATCTCGCGCAATGCCTCGCCAGGTCGGACGCGCCCGATGCGCGCAATCACACCGTCCTTGATCGCGATGTCGGCGCGATAGCGCGGATTGCGGGCGCCATCGACGATCAGTCCGTTGCGAATTGCGATGTCGAAGAGGGCCATGGGGGTTCTCCTGATGCGGGCGAGGTGAGGGAGGTCGATCCCCTGACAGTCTGGCAATAACGTCCCCCGCGCGCCAGACGGGGGACTCGAGATGCGCGAGGCGGTAGCATCGAGATGGCCATGGACCTCGACACGTCTCATCTGATCGCGATCGCCGCGGCGCTCGGCTGGGCGAGCGGCCTGCGGCTCTACGCCGTCCTCTTTATCGTCGGCCTCGCGGGCCAGCTCGAGTGGGCTCCGATGCCGCCGGGACTCGCCCTCTGGTCACAGCCCCTGGTACTCGGCGCGACGGGCCTGATGCTCGTCGTCGAGTTCTTCGCAGACAAGGTTCCGGGGCTCGACTCGATCTGGGACACGATCCACACCGTGATCCGCGTGCCCGCCGGCGCGGCGCTTGCCGCGAGTGTGCTGGGCGGCGACGGCGCGACCTGGACCCTGATCGCGGCGTTGATGGGCGGCACGCTGGCCGCGAGCTCCCATGTCGCCAAGGCGACGACCCGCGCCGCGATCAACACCTCGCCGGAGCCGTTCTCGAATATCGGGTTGTCGCTGCTCGGCGACGCAGTGGTCCCCGGGATGCTCTACCTCGCGTGGGAGGAGCCGGTCTGGTTCTTCGCGGCGCTAGGCGTCGCGGTCGTCGCCGGGCTCGTCGTCACGGTCGTGTTGTTCCGGTTCCTGCGCGGGCTCGCGCGGCGTGCTCTCGATTGGATCGAGGGCGAGGCTGCGCCGGGCTGAAGTGAAGGATCTGCCGGGTCTCGCTCGGTTCGTCATCCCCGCCGCTCGAGCAGGTCGATCCGACTCCCGAGCCGGTCGCCCATGTACTCGATCAGCTCGACGACGGTGCCGTCGGGGTCGAGACAGCAGACGATCGACTCGATCCCGACCGTCGGATTCGGTTCGCGGGGCTCGCGGATGAACTCGACGCCCTGCTGTGAGAGCTCGGCCCAGGCGGCGCGCACGTTTCGCGTGCGCAGGGCGAGGATCCGCGGAATCGGCTCGGCGGGTGTGTCGCCGCTCGAGCCATCGCTACGGCCGCTCCGCTCGGGCCCGCGCCAGCTCGGCTCGAGCCATTCGATCAGGTCGAGCCGCGTGTGGTCCGGTCCGTCGCCGAGGCCGAGCAGCGCGCCGCGACCCTGGGCGGCCTTCATGCCGAAGTTCTCGGCGACCATCGGCGGCCAGACGATGTCGCGATTGTCGCGCAGCACGCGGAACCCGAGGCGTTGGTAGAACTCGAGAGAGCGCTCGAGGTTCGTCACGTTCAGCACGAAATGAAAGAGCGACTGGACCTGCCAACCCTGCGACATCACCGGCCTCCTGCTTTCTATTCCGCTCGCTTGCGAGAGCGAATCATTGCCCTCGACGGGGTGCCCTCCGCGAGTGTAGTGTCGAACGAGGCACAGGTGGGGCGTGATGCGATGGGAGGGGTTTCTTGATCCTCGACATCTTCTCCGAGCTGCAACGGGCGAAGCCGCTGGGCCAGCCCTGGCCGGAAGGCCACGAGCGCCAGGTCCTGCTGGACGCGATCGAGCAGGCGAAGCTCGCCGACGAGAAGGGCTTCGGCTGCTGGTGGACCGTCGAGCATCACGGTGCGCCGGAATTCAGCTACAGCTCGGCGCCCGAGCTCATCCTCACGATCCTCTCGCAGCACACGAAGCGCATCCGCCTCGGCCACTCGGGCGTGCTTGCGCCCTTCCACATCAACCATCCCGTGCGCATCGCGGAACGCGCGGCCTGGACGGACATCGCGAGCGGAGGTCGCCTCGAGCTCGGGCTCGCCCGCTCGGGGGGAACCGAGTGGGAGACCTTCGAGATCGATCCGGAGACGGCCCGCGATCAGCTGGTCGAGGCGCTTCGGATGGTTCCGCAGATGTGGATGCGAAACGACTTCGAGTGGAAGAGCCGATTCGCGACGATTCCCCCGCGCGACGTCGTCCCGAAGCCGCTCCAGCGGCCGCATCCGCCGCTCTGGCAGACCTCGACGAGCCCCGAGTCGTTCTATCTGGCCGGCTCCCTCGGCGTCGGCGTGCTCGGTACGACCCTCCTGACTTCACTCTCGAACCTCCGCGCGCTCCTCGACCAATACGATCGCGGGCTCGCCGTCGCGAAACCGGTCGGAGCCTTCGTGAACGCGCAGCGCTCGATCTTCACATTCACGATGTGCGCCGAGACCCGCAAGCAGGCGATCGAGTCGCGGGCCGCCGAGGCCGTGCTCTGGTTCATCAACGCGGCGCCCTCGGTCTTCCACGTCCCGCGCTCGGTCTGGATCGACGCGATCCGCGGCGAGTTCTTCGATACGCGCCCCGAGCGCACGGCGGCACTCACCCAGGCCGAGGTCCACGACGACCTCGATCTGAACGACCCGGTTCCGGTGATCGCGCTGCTGAACCGCCAGGTCGCGGGGGAGAAGATCGATCCGGTCGAGGCCTTCGAGGTCATGGAGCCGATCGAGTCCGTCGTGATCGGCGACGTCGAGGCCTGCCGCAAGAAGATGGAGCGTTATGCCGCCGTCGGTTGCGACCGGCTGATGTGTCTCATGCAGATGGGCGGAGTCAAGCACGAGACCGTGATGGAGAGCATCCGGATCACGGGGGAAGAGCTGATTCCGAAGCTCGCGGGGTAGGTGGAGGGGATCGGGCGAAAAGCTTGACTGCGACGCCGCAGCTCGGGAGCGCGCGTCGCACAATCGACTCGAGAGGGAGGATCAGGAAGCCATGTCCACGATCGATTCCGGGACGACCTCATCCGATTCGCGATCGGTCGATCCCTCGCTTGTCACGCTGACCCACGCGATCTACGCCCTGCACGCCGCGAGTCTGGCGATCGGCATCATCGGCGCCGCATCGATCGTCGGCGCCTTTCTCTTCGGGGTGCCGTCGATCATCGCGGTGGTCCTCAACTACGTGCGCCGGGGCGACGTGCGCGGGACCTGGCTCGAGTCGCATTTCAGATGGCAGATCCGGACGTTCTGGCTCGCGATGATGTGGGCGGTGATCGGCGTGGTCCTGCTCGCGACCATCATCCTGTTCTGGCTCTCCTTCGCGATCTGGGGCGTGGTCGCGATCTGGGTCATCTACCGGGTCATCCGGGGATGGATGAATCTCCGCGAAGAGCGCGCGATGCCGAGCTGAAACGCTCGGCTCCCAGCCCCGCACCTCGCCCCCCGCTCGCCCCGCCGCCGGCCGAGGTCGCGTATGGCCCTCCGCCACACCGATGGCGCGCTTCGTCACGGTCATGTCACCTGGCCTTCACGATTTCACCGCGCTGCCTGCCGTAATCTTCATCCGAGGATTTGGGATCGGGCGCGAGGCGACTCGCGCCGCGGGGGCAGTGCCAGGGCTTCGGCCACTCCTCGATCCCCAGAACGAAATGAAACGAGATGGAGTATGCGGCGATGAGATGGGCAATCGCGGTGTCCTGCGCGGTCTGGTTGTTCCCGATGGGGGTCCAGGCGCAGGCGAGCGTCGGACTCGACCGGGTCGTCGAGGACCAGGTCAAGGTCGATCAGGCGTCGCGGGCAGCGCAGGAGCGCGTCAACCAGCTCGATGACGAGGCGAGCTCGCTCCTCGCGGAATACCGTCGTGCGCTCGCCGAGGCCGAGAGCTTCACGACCTACGCGGACCAGCTGGCGCTTCAGGTGCAGTCCCAGAGCGACGAGATGGCGGCCATCGAAAGGCAGCTCGCCGAAGTCGAAACGACCTCGCGCGAAGTCGGACCGCTGATGGAACGCATGCTGGCCACGCTCGACGATTTCGTCTCCCTCGACCTGCCCTTCCTGCTCGACGAGCGACGCGATCGCGTCCAGCGCCTGAAGGAGATGATGGGTCGGGCCGACGTGACGATCTCCGAGAAGTACCGGCGAATCATCGAGGCCTATCAGGTCGAGATGGATTACGGACGGACCGTGGAAGCCTACGAGGCCAAGCTCGAGAGCGGACCCGACGCGCGCACCGTCCAGTTCTTGCGAATCGGCCGAGTCGGTCTCCTCTATCAGACCCTCGACGGTCTGGAGACGGGCTACTGGGACGGCTCGAACGAGGGCTGGGTCGTCGACGACAGCTATCAGGGCAGTTTCAAGGAGGGCATCGAGGTCGCGAAGAAGACCCGCGCGCCGGAGCTCATGGTCATTCCGGTCCCCGCACCCAAGGGAGCCCAGTCGTGAAGAGATTTCAAACGATCGCCATGGGTGTCGCCCTTTCAGTCTGCATAGCAGTCAGCCTCGGGGTCGGGGCTTCACAGGCGTCGGCCGTCGACTCGCTGGACGAGCTGCTCGAGCAGACCCGCAACGCTCGCGTCTCGAAGGAGAAGGAGAACGCCGAGCGCGAGCAGGCGTTTCTCACGAATCGCGACCGCCAGGCGAGCATGCTCGCCGAGGCCAGGCAGAAGCGCGACGCGGCGGAAGCGCGCAGCAAGCAGATGTCCTCGACCTTCGACGCGAACGAGCTGAAGCTCGCCGAGCTCGAAGACCGCATGGACCAGCGTGTCGGCAATCTCGGGGAGCTCTTCGGCGTCGTGCGACAAGTCGCCGGCGACGGCTCCGTGATCATGCACAACTCGCTCCTGAGCGCGCAGTTCCCGGATCGCGACACGTTCTTCGCGGACCTCGGCCAGGCGAAGGTGTTGCCCTCGATCGAGAAGCTCGAGCGGCTGTGGTTCGAGATCCAGCGCGAGATGACCGAGAGCGGTCAGGTCGTCCGATTCCCGACCCAGATCATCGACGCCGACGGCAAGCCGCGCGATGCCGAGGTCGTGCGAGTCGGCAGCTTCACGGCGATGGCGGGCGGCCAGTACCTCAACTACCTGCCGAGCGTGAGCAAGCTCGGCGTGCTCGCACGCCAACCCGGCGGCGAGATCGGTGCGCTGGCCAGGGAAGTCGAAGAGGCCGAGAAGGGCTACGTCCGAGCGGCCGTCGATCCCTCCCGCGGCGTGCTGCTCGCGATGATCGTGCAGCGTCCGGACGTGATGGAACGGATCGAGAAGGGCGAGGCCGTCGGCTACGTGATCATCGTCGTGGGATTGATCGGCGTGGTGCTCGCGCTCTACCAGACGGTCTTCCTGGCACGCACTCGCCTCGCGGTCGCGCGGCAGCTCAAGCAGCTCGACCGCTTGAGCGACGACAACCCCCTCGGCCGAGTCCTCGCATCCGTCAAGACGGATCCGGCCAGCATCGAAGCCGACGCCGAAGTCGTCGAGCTGCGCGTCTCGGAAGCCGTGCTTCGAGAGGTTCCGAAGCTCGAGCGTTTCCAGCCCTTCCTTCGTCTCGCCGTCGCAGCGGGACCGCTCCTCGGGCTCGTCGGAACCGTGATCGGCATGATCATCACTTTCCAGAGCATCACGGAGTCGGGCTCGAGCGATCCGCGCCTCATGGCCAACGGCATCGGCCAGGCCATGATCGCGACCGTCCTCGGCCTGGGCATCGCCGTGCCGCTGCTCTTCTTCAATGCGGGGCTCGCGACCCTGTCGCGCAGCGTCGTGCAGATCCTCGACCAGCAGAGCACGGGGCTCCTCGCCGAGATCCTCGAACGCAACCGCGAGGCGACCTGACATGACGGGATTCGTCGAGTCGTCGTTCGGTGCGGTGGCGAGCCTGGTCGATGAGGGGGGTCCCTTCGTCCTCTTCATCTTCCTGTGCGGCTTGATCATGTGGGCGATCGTCATCGAGCGATACTGGTACTTTTCGCGGGTCCTCCCGGGTGAGGCCAAGGCCGCGATCGATACCTGGCAGGCTCGCGTCGAACACCGAACCTGGTGCGCGCGGCAGATCCGGCTGGCGATGGTCTCCCGTGTGAACCACGCCATGGGCCAGAACCTCCTGCTGCTTCGTGTGCTCGTCCCGTTGTCGCCGCTGCTCGGACTGGTCGGCACGGTGAGCGGCATGTTGGAGGTCTTCGATTCCATGGCCATCCGGGGCTCCGCCGACGCGCGCGCGATGGCGAGCGGCGTGTCCATGGCGATGATCTGCACGCTCACGGGTCTGATGGTCAGCATCACGGGCCTCTATCCGGTCCACTACTTCACGTCGCGAGTCCGCCGGGAGACCGAGCTGCTCGCGGATCAGCTGGTGTACTGACATGCGCCTGCGACGCCACTTCGCCTACGAAGACACGACGGGGATCGATCTCGCCCCGATGCTCGACTTCGTCTTGAACCTGCTGATCTTCTTCATCATCACGGCGGTCTTCGTCAAGGAGGTCGCGCTCGACGTGGGTCGACACGGTGGCGCCGCCGGCGCGCAGTCGGCCGAGAAGGAGACCGGCAGCATCTCGGTCGTGATCCGCGAGAGCGGCGAGATCATCGTCGACGAGCGGATCGTGGACGTGCGGGCCGTTCGCGCGAACGTCGAGCGGCTACACGCCCAGAAGCCCGAATGGGGCGTGATGATCACGACCGAGCAGCAAGCCCGGTCGAGCCTTCTCGTCCAGGTGATCGATCAGGTCCATCAGGGTGGGGTCGACAACGTGTCCTTCGGGACTTCGTCGCGGTGAATCATGCGCTCACACAGACATGAAAGCGATTCCGGTGACGACCACGGCATCGATCTCGCGCCGATGCTGGACTTCGTCCTGAACCTGCTGATCTTCTTCATCATCACGACGTCCTTCGTCCGGGAGCCGGGGATCTCCGTGACGCGCGAAGAGGCCGAAACCGCTTCTGCGCGTGAGTCGGGCAACATCCTGATCGCACTGCGCGCCAACGACGAGATCTGGATGGACCGCCGCCAGGTGGATCTGCGCGAAGTGAGGTCCGTCGTCGAGCGATTGCACGTCGAGCGTCCCGAGGACACGGTCATCGTGATCGTCGACAAGGAGGCGAAGACGGGCGTCCTCGCGCAGGTCATGGACGAAGTCGCGCTCGGCGGCATCGAGGAGATCGCGATCGGCGCCCAGACACCGGGGGGCAGCTGAACATGGCCCACCTTCGTTTCCCGATCGCACTCCTGCTCTCGCTGATCCTGACCACGGGGCTCTTCGGCTTCATGCGTCTGCTGACCAACTCGCGGAGCGAGGGCGAAGAGGCCGCCGCGATCACGAAGTTCGAATTCGTCCGCCTCCGTCGTTCGGAGGGGATCGAGGAAAAGAAGCGCGAGAAGCCCGAGATCGAGAAGGCCGAGCAGGAAACCGTGACACCGACCCTGGCCATCGCCGAGGAAGAGGGCGTGAAGATGGCGCTCGACGTCGAGGCATTGGCAGCGGGCCTCGGCGCGGAGTTCGGCTCCGCGGGAGGGGGTGGTGGCCGCGGAGAGATGGGAGGCCCGGGATTCAGCACCGGTCTCGCCGATCGCGCGGCCTTGCCGCTCGTGCGCGTCGATCCCCGTTACCCGCCCCAGGCGCAGCGACAGAAGCTCGAGGGCTGGGTTCAGGTCCGGTTCACGATCTCGACGGCGGGCGCGGTGAAGGATCCGTCCGTCGTCGAGTCGAGTAGCGAGATCTTCGAGAAAGACGCGGTCCAGGCCGTGAGCAAATGGAAATATCAACCGCAGCTGAAGGCGGGCAAGCCCGTCGAGGTCGCAAACAAGCGGGTGATGGTCCGCTTCCAGCTACCGAAGGGGGAGAGGTCGTGACACGTTCCCGACGTTTCATGTCGATCTTGGTTCTGGCGATGGCCCTCTGTCCGGGTCTGCAGGCGTCGACCGCTCATTCGAAGGAGTCGAAGCAGGCGAAGAGCTCGGAGCAGGAGACCGGGAAACGGGAGGACAAGAAGTACGGCATCAGCAAGGCTGTCGCCGAAAAGCTGCTCGCCGCGTATGAGTTGCTCGAGGGCGATCGGTACGACGAAGCGCTCGAGATCGTCGACGAGCTGGGTCGGCGTCGACGGCTGAAGCCGGCCGAGCTCGCGCAGGTCCACCGCTTCCGCGCCTACATCTTCGTCAGCAAGGACCAGAACGAGAAGGCAATCGAGGAGTTCGAGAAGTCCCTCGCCCTCGACGCGATGGAGCCGGCTGCTGAGCAGGTGATGATCTACTCGCTCGCGCAGATCTACACCGAGCGCGAGAAATACGACGAGGCTCTCGCCCTCATGAACCGCTGGTTCGAATCCGAGGCGAGCCCGAAGGCGGATGCCTGGTTCCTGAAGGCGATGATCCTCGTCCAACAGGGGAACTACCGGGACGCGGCCGAGCCCGCGAATCGGGCGCTCGAGCTGTCGGAGAAGCCGAAGGAGAGCTGGCTGACGCTGCACGGCGTCATCCATACCCACCTGAAGGACTACCCGAAGGTCGAGCGGACGCTCGAGCAGCTGGTCGAGATCGCCCCCGGCAAGTCGCAGTACTGGATGCAGCTCGCCGCCGTTCAACATCACCTGGGCCACGAGGCGAAGGCGCTCGCGACGATGCAGCTCGCCTATCAGGCGGGCATCCTGAAGGGAGACAAGGAGCTTCGACAGCTCGCCAGTCTGCTCTTTCTGGGGGAGCAGCCGTACGAATGCGCGAAGGTGATCGAGAGCGCGATCGATTCGGGCGCCGTCGCAGCGGACGCCGAGGCCTATCGCCTGATCTCGAATTGCCTGGTGGCCGCGCGAGAATCCGAGAAGGCCCTCGCGCCGCTGGCCAAGGGCGGCGCGCTCGCGACCGACGGCGCCATGGATCTGCTGCTCGGCCAGATGTACCTGCAGCGGGACGAATTCGAGCTCGCCATCGATGCGCTCGAGAAGGCGCTCGCGAAGGTCAAGCCCGAGAAGCGCGGCGCGGTACATCTGTTGATCGGAATCGCGCAGCTCGGCAACGAGCAGCTCGTCGAAGCCGAGCGCTCGTTCAACATCGCCGTCGAAGACACGAAGGTCAACCGCGCCGCCGAGAGCTACCTGAAGGTCCTGCACGAGAAGCGCGTCGCACAGGAGCCGCGACAGGTCGTCGGGTCCGCCACGGGCGGATGACCTCGCTCAGTCCCGTTCGCACGTCTGCGTCGCTGGAGAGAAACGCTCGGGAGGTCGGTATGCGGGTCGTGGGAGTCGTCGTAGAGGATGAGTCCGGGAGTCCGATTCGGGGACTCCGAGTCTGTGCCTACGACAAGGACCTGGTCTTCGACGACGAGCTGGGTGATGCGCAGACGGATGCCGAGGGCCGCTTCGAGATCCGCTTCACGGAAGCGCAGTTTCGGGATCTCGGAGAGACCGCTCCGGACATCTACATCCGCGTCTACGATCGGAGTGGAGCGAAGGTCCTCCATTCGACCGAGAAGGCCGTGCGTGTGGATGCCGCCGTCCGCGAGCATTTCGATGTGCGAATCTCGAAGGCGAAGCTCGCCTAGCGCCCGAGCGCCTCGATCGCCCGGAGCGCCACGTCCGCATCGCGGGCCTGATCCGCGCCCGAGATCCCGATCCCGCCGCAGAGGACGCCGTCGTCGAAGATCGGATAGCCGCCATCGGCACCGATGTAGCCCACGATCTTGTCGATGATCTTGAGCTCGTCGGCGGGGACCGTGTCGAGGTAGGCCTTCCAGTCCTTCGTCGGCATACCGGTCTGCACGGTCGTGAACGCCTTCTGGCGCGCCGTCGTCGCGGCGATGCGCGGAGCGCCCTCGCAGCTGAAGAAGCCGACGATCTCGGCGGAGGAATCCATGATCGCGATGTGGACGCGGATGTCGAGCTCCCGGGCGCGCGCGACGGCGACGCGCAGCAGGGTCTCGATGGCTTCGGTCGACAGGGTCTTGCGGGGGGCGCTCTTCTTCATGACGGGGCTCTCCATCGAAGTTCTTTAGGAATGGTTTGATCGCTGGCTTCACGCGCAGCGGATCGGGAGCGCTGCGAGGGTTCGCAGCGCGATGCCGGGGAGGTGTCGGATCTTCGTGCCGGGTACGAGCTCGAACTTCTCGAAGCGGTCGAGGAGCACGCCGAAGGCGGTCGTCAGCTCGAGGCGCGCGAGCGGAGCGCCGACGCAGTGGTGCTCGCCCTGGCTGAAGGCCATGTGCGAACCGGCATTCTTGCGCTGGAGGTCGAGGACGTCGGGATCCGGGAACTGCTCGGAGTCACGGTTCGCCGCAGCGAACCGGACGTGGATCATCGCGCCGCGGGGAATCGCGACGCCGGCGACGTCGCCGTCCTGCTCGGCATACCGAAAGAACCCCTGGCTCGGGGACTCGAGGCGGAGCGCCTCCTCGACGAAGTTCCGCATCAGGCTTCGGTCTCGCCGCAGCGTGCGCTGGACCTCCGGATGCTCCATCAGTAGCCAGAGCCCCGATGCGAGGGCGCTCGTCACGGTTTCGTGGCCGCCGACGATCAGGTGTTCGGCGATCCCCATCTTCTCCGCCATCGGAAGCGGGCGCCCGTCGGGAAAGCAGGCGCTCGCGAGCGTCGTCAGCACGTCCTCGCCGGGCTCGCGCTGCTTCCGCTCCATCGCCTCCGCCAGGTAGTGCTGGAGCTCGACGCCGAGCTTCGCGACCTCGATCTCCCGCTCGAGGGCGATGACACCAGAGAGCGGCTCGACCCAGGCGTCCGACCAGTGCTTGATCCTGACGGCGTCTTCGGCGGGGAGCCCGAGCAGTTGCGTAATGACCCGGATCGGAAGCCAGGCGGCGAAGCGCTCGATGAAATCGCACTCGGGCGTCCGGGCCATCTCGGCGGCGAGCTCGCTCGCGACGGACTCGATGAAGGGGCCGAGGCTGCGGACGCGGCCGGCGGTGAAGGCGGTGGCGATGAGGCTTCGATAGTCGCGGTGGATCGGCGGATCGCTCTGGAGGCGTGTGTCCCGGGGCCAGCCGTTCGACTCGAGGATCTGGCGTGCCTCGGCGTGTTGGAACATCGAGAAGCCGGCCTTGACGAGCAGGTCGTTCGCCCAGATCTCGGGATGGGAGAGGACGTATTGCACGTCGCCATAACGGGTCACGATCCAGGCGTTCAGCGGGGCGCTGAAATGCACGGGTGCCTGCTCCCGGCAGGCGCGGTGGTAGGCGAAGGGCGATTCCTGGATCTCGGGCTCGAGTAGACTGTGTTCGATCGCGCGCATGGCTCAGCGCCTCCGCCCGGTAGCCGAGGGGCTCGCGAGCGGGAGGGATTCGTAGGCGCGGATCGTCGGATTCCGCTTCTGCCAGCGGGCACCGTCGGCGAGTGTCCAGTCGAGATCCGACCGCACCAGCAAGCGCTCCACCGCGATCTGCGCCTCCATGCGCGCCAGCGCAGCGCCGAGGCAGAAATGCCGGCCGCCTCCGAAGGAGAGCAGGCCCGTGTGGTCGCGGTCGATGTCGAAGCGGTCGGGATCCGCATAGCGCCGCGGGTCGCGATTGGCAGCGCCGAGGCCGAGCAGGAGCTGGCTGCCGGCGGGAATCGAGACCCCCTCGAGCGCGAGGTCGAAGCCGGC
>JANMTD010000494.1:0-11068 GCA_031390075.1 Deltaproteobacteria bacterium
TCTTCGGCCCGGTGCTGGCGATCCTTGGCTATGACAGTGTCGATCAGGCGATCGAGGCGGGCAACGACACCGTTTACGGCCTCGCCGCCTATGTCCAGTCGACCGACCTTGGCAAGGCGCGCGAGATCGGTGCGCAGATGCGCGCCGGGCAGGTCATCATCAACGGCGCAGGCCCCGACTTCACCGCGCCGTTCGGCGGCTACAAGCAGTCGGGCAACGGCCGCGAGTGGGGCGACTTCGGATTCGAGGAATTCCTCGAGACGAAGGCCGTCATCGGCTGGAGCGTCTGATCCGGGCTCTCCATAGGCTGAGGGCTCGCTATGGGCTGAGGGCTCAGTGCTCGCCGGGCGTGATCTTGACGCCTCGGCGCTCGTGCATGACGTAGGCTTGAATTGCGGATGCACCAGTTCATCATCTCCCAGATCGGCGCTCCCATCCGGATTGGTACGGGCTCTGCGACGCCTTGCGGCTCTTCGGGTCCTGGAAGGAGACGTCGACCCGCCCGCTGTGCAGGTTCATGAACTGCCGGCCTGTCGCGTCCCGCCGACCATGCTGCCCGGCGGCCGCCCATAGGCTGCCGGAAGCCAAAAGAAGGGGATCAGCCGATGGTGCTCGAGGTCGCGCCGCTCCAGATTCGTTCCGGGCAGGAGCCCGCATTCGAGGCGGCCTTCGCAATCGCGCAGGCGATCATCGCGTCGATGCCGGGCTACCGCTCCCACGCGCTGCAGCGCTGTCTCGAGCGACCGGGCGAATACCTGCTGCTCGTGCGCTGGGATTCGCTCGAGGCGCATGTGCAGGGCTTCCGCGGCTCACCGCGTTATGCCGAATGGAAGGCGCTTCTGCACCCTTTCTACGATCCCTTTCCGACGGTGTCCCATTACGTCGGGGTCGCGGGCGCGAGCGCGGCTGATGCCGGCTGCTGAAGCGTCGAGTTCGACGGCTCTGCGCCTGGCCGATCTCGTGCTGGTTCTCCACGCCGGGGTCGTCGCGTTCGTGGTCGGTGGGCTCTTGCTGGTCTGGGTCGGGAATGGCCTCGAGCTTCGAGGACTGAACCGCTTTGTGAACCGACTCGGCTTTCGCGTGGCCCATCTGCTCGCCATCGCCGTCGTCGTGGCGGAGTCCTGGCTCGGGATCGCCTGTCCGCTGACCTCCCTCGAATACGCTCTCCGCGCGCGGGCACGGGCGGGGGTAGCGGCGCCGGACGCAGGGGAGGGCTTCATCGCGAGCTTGCTCTCGCGCCTCCTTTATTATGACTTGCCGGCCTGGGTCTTCACCCTCGGCTACAGCCTGTTCGGCCTCCTCGTCGTGGCGACCTGGCGGCGCTTTCCGCCGCGTCGCGGACGCAGCGCCGTGCCGGCGCTCGACCTGCGGCAGGACCGTGAGCCGCCGAGCGCGTGAAGTCTGCCGCGCATCTGCGCATCGACCTGCTCAAGCCACACCCCGCCTGCACCGATCCTCCATCACATCGCCACCGTCTTCCCTGCCCCTCGGAGATCCCCGTGAACCGCCGCCGCAACCCCCGCTTCCGCACGCGCTTCGACGCGCTCTGTTCCGCCGGCGAACGGGAGGGCGCGGGCCTGCTGGTCGATCTCTCGCGCTCAGGCGCACGCCTCGAGGGCGCTAGCTACTGCCCCGAGCCGGGGACGAAGGTCCGCCTCTACGTCTTCATCCAGCCCGTCTCGCCCTTCGAGCTCGCCGGGGAGGTCGTGCGGGGCGACGGTGGAAGCTTCGCGATCCGCTTCACCGAGCTCGATCCCGCCGTCGGCCGTCTCGTCGACGACGTGGCCGCACTCGTCTCGATGCCCTGAGGCGGCATTTCAGGCGCGGATTGCGTGCACACCCCGCGCCCGCCTCGCCCGATCCGTGACCCGACTCACCGCTCCGTCGCGCACGACCTGCTCCCCCGATCAAAAAAGTTAGGTGTCGCCCCGATAAAATTCCTCGCGGTGAGGTCGGTCACGGGTCGGCGCGCGGCATGGTCCGAAGAAATCGGCCATGGAACAAGCGAATTCCCTCTCTGCCGCCCACGCCGTCTTTTCCCCTGTGTCTGCCCGCCGATCGCTCGCGCGCTCGCCGGGGGGGCTCGTGACCCGCACGCTGGCTGCCGGTGCCCTCGCGACGCTGGTCGCCGCCCCTGCCAGCGCTGCCCTGCGCGAGTACCGGATGCAGTTCCAGCCGAGCCCGACCGCGGGCGTCACCGGCTACACGATGCATCTCGGGACCGCGGCCGGGAGCTACCAGGCGCAATTCGATATGGGCCTGCCCCCGGCCTCGGGCGGCAGTGTCCTCTACGCCCTCGATCTCGAGGACTCGGTGGACCTCTACGTCGTCCTGCGCGCGTATGGCTCGGGCGGCGTGGTCTCGACTTTCTCGAACGAGATCCACCTCGAGCCGATCGTTCCGACTGGGGGCGGCGGTGGCACGGGCGGTGGGGACGGTGGCACGGGCGGTGGCGACGGCGGAACCGGCGGTGGGGATGGCGGCACGGGCGGCGGGGACGGGGGAACGGTCGGCGGTGAGAATCCGCCCGGGACCCTCGACCCGAGCATCGCGCTCGGGCTCTCGACCGGCACGAACGCCGTGATCGCCCGGTTGATGCCCGACGGCAGCCTGGCGCCCTTCGCGATGGATTCGCTCGCGAGCCGTGGCACGGTCCGCCCGAGTGCTTGTGATCTCGACGGCGATGGCGACGGGGACCTCGTCGTCGGCTTCGGCAACGGCAGTGGCGGCGTGGTCGCCGTGCTCCGACTCGAGGACGGTGCGGTCGTCGATGTCGGCTCGATCACCGCCGGAACTCGGACCTACCGGGACAATGCCGGTCGTACGACGCCCGCCTGCGGCGATCTCGATGGCGACGGCCGGGCCGAGATCGTGGTGGGCTTCGGCTCCTCGATGCGCGGGATGGTCCAGGTCTTCGACGACGTGTCGACGGGGTTCGCCCCGATGGTCGGTGCACGGATCAATGCGCAGGGCTTCATGCAGGCCCCGATGCCCACGTGGTTCAAAGGCGAGATCAATCCGGCGATCGGCAACATCGACGGCGACGATCGCGATGAGCTGGTCCTCGGCATGTCGAACGTCAAGAACGGACTCCTCATGGTGCTCGACGACGCCGCGGCGGGATTCGCGGTCCACGCGGTCAATCAGACGGGCAAGGCCTGGATCCAGGTGGAGCCGTCGGCGACCTCGTCGATCAGCGGGGGCACGACCGTGCCCGCCCTGGGCGACTTCGATGGGGACGGTCTCGACGAGATCGCGATCGGCTTCGGAGCCGGAAGCCGCGGTCGGGTGGTGATTCTCGACGATGCGATCGCCGGTTTCCCGGCGACGCGCGCGGAGACCTTCGTCCTGACCACGGGCCGGGCGGCCTATCAGGCCGGTGAGGGGGCCGCGCGGCCGGTCTTCGGTGACGTCGATGGCGACGCGGCGGAGGAGCTCGTGGTCGGATTCCTCGGAAGCGGCGACCACGAGGTCCAGGTCTTCGACGATCTCCCGAGCATGGTCCAGCCGATCGGCGCGAACGGGGGCTTCGTCACGAGCGCCGACCTGACATCGACGATCTATCCCGCACCCGCCCAGTGAGTGCATCGCTCGCAAGAGCGGGCGTGAATGATTGAGGGTGCGAATGACGGCCCGGGCGTCCCAAGGGTTGGGGCGCCCGGTGCCTTTTTATAGCTAGTTGAGGGCGGGCCGCCGCCGGACGAGGGCGTCTCGGCGCAGCCGTATGGCCGCCGAATCCTCGCTGCGGGGTGCGAGCTCGAGGTAGCCCGTCAGGTCCTCGATGGCCGCGTGGAGGCAGTCGAGGCGCTCGAGCAGCAGGCCCCGGTCGCGCAGCTCGTGGGGGGCCGTCGGGTCGAGGAGCAGGATCCGATCGAAGCAGCCCAGCGCCGACAACCCGTCGCCCTGGCGCAGGTACAAGAGCTTCAGGTTGTTGAGCATGCGCACCCAGATCTCTCGCGCGGTCGCCGGCCGGACCCAGAGCGGATCGAAGGGGACGTGCTCGCCCGCGGCCGCCCGGAGGCGCTCCATGCAGTCCTCGAGCGAGAGGATCCGGCCGAAGAAGGGGTCGATGATCAGATCCTGGGCCACGTCGCCGACGCCCACGACCTTGGCGAGGAAATGCCCGGGAAACCCGATGCCGTAGGCCTCGAGCCCGAGCTGGCGCGCGATCTCGACGTAGAGGATCGAGAGCGTGATCGGGAGCCCGCGGCGCCGGATCAGCACCTGATCGAGGAAGCTGTTGCGCAGGTCGTCGTACTGGTCCTGATTGCCGCGAAAGCCCTCGACCTCGAAGAGCCAGTGATTCAGCGCGGTGACGGCGCGGGCGGGGCTCGTGGCGGCCTCGACCTGGGATCGTCCGCGGGCGACGAGCTCCTCGATGCGCCGCAGCCCCCCGTCGATGTCGACGCCGACCCGCGCCTCCGCCGCCAGCACGAGGGCGCCCTCGGCGAGGCCCCTCTGGCCTTCCGGGAGCTTCGCCAGGGCGCGAAAACGATCGGAGATTTCGCCGTTCACGCGGGGAACCTACTCAATCCCGGGAGCCCGGGACCACCGCGATCGCGCGCCTCTTGCCATCGCGCAGCACCACGATGCGAGCCTCCTCGCCGACCCGCAGCGCCTCGAGGGCGAAGGTGAAGTCGTAGAGGTTCTCGATCGGCTGGCCATCGACCTCGACGATCGTGTCGCCGCGGCGGAGGCCTGCCGTTTCAGCCGGGCCAGCGGGGCTGACCCCCGATAGGCGGACGCCGACGACGTCGGTCTCGCTGTAGTCCGGAATCGTCCCGAGGTAGACACGCAGGCCGCCGCGGTTCGGGCTCCCGGCGGGCAAGGGCTGCGCTTCGAACTCCGGCGGCTCTGCGGCGCGAGACAGCGCGAGGGCGACCCGCGTGAAGAGCGCGGCGACCCTGGCCGCGCCCTCGCGGTTCAGGAGCTCGGGACGATCGCGTGGCGTGTGATATTCGGCGTGGACACCGGTGAAGGCGGAGAGCACCGGCAGGCCGTGGGCGTAGAAGGAGGTCGAGTCGGTCGGGAGATAGGCGTCCTCGCGCAGGCTGAGGGCGAGGGTTCCGGGCAGGGCCGCGCGTTCGAGGATCTCGTCCCAGACGGGGCTCGAGCTGGTGCCGTGGATGACGAGCTCGCCGTCGAGGCGCCCCACCATGTCGAAGTTGAGGTACGCGACCGGGCCCAGCTCGTGGTCGTGCGGGTTCACCTGCTCGCCGACCCAGGCATCGGAGCCGAGCAGGCCCAGCTCCTCCCCCGACCAGGCGGCGAAGACGAAGTCGCGTCTGCCCAGATCCTCTCCCGCCGCCCGCCGCGCGGCGAGCTCTTCGGCGATCTCGAGCAGCACGGCGACCCCCGACGCGTTGTCGTCCGCGCCCGGATGGATCTCGCCTGCCTCGTTCGCGTCGGCGAGGGATCCCGAGCCCTCGCCCCGGCCGAGATGGTCGAGGTGGGCCCCGAGGACGATCGTCTGGCGGCTCGGCCGTTCGCCGAGCTGCAGCCGCCCGATCACGTTTTTCGACTCGCTGCGCAGGGTCTCGAGGTCGATGCGGGCCGCGAGGCGCAGCCCGGGCAGCTCGAAGCGGGGCGCTTCCCGGTCGCCGGCGATCAGCGCCTGGTCGGTCTGGTCCTGGCTCTCGGCGAGACTCCGCCCGCCCGCCGCGAGCCAGCCATCGACGAGCGTGTCGCGCGCGGCGAGGACGGCGAGCCCCGAGCCCGCCATGGCCGCGTCGAAGCGCAGGGGGGCGAGGGCTTCTCGGTATCCGCTCCGCGGCCCGTTGACGAAGAGAATGCCCGCGGCCCCGCGGTCGCGGGCGATCATCGCCTTGTGGCGCAGGCTCGCATAACGCTGGAGATGCTGGCGCCGCTCGCGCGAAAGCGCCTGGGGCAGATCGCGCAACACGATCACCCAGCGCCCCGCGACATCGATGCCGGCATACTCGTCGACGGCCGGCAGGTCACGGTCCGCCGGCGCCACCAGGCCGTAGCCCGCGAACGCGACCGGTTTGGGCGGCAGCTCGCCGCTCTTCGAGAACGCGAGCGGTCGCCAGTCTTCGTCGAGCACGAGCGCATCAGCGGTCGACGGGCTGGTCGGCGGGGTAGTCGGCGGCGCGGCGTGCAGCGGCGAATCGGGTTGCGGGTGATCGGGGGCGCCGAGCTCCGCGCGCAGCACGTTGTCGGGCCCGAGTGCGATGCCCGCGCTGTACTCGAAGCGATTGCGGTACTCGCCGGCATCCCCCGCCGGCACGAGGCCGATCGCCCGCATCGCCGATTCGACATGCTCTCCGGCGAAGGCCTCGCCGGGGCTGCCCGTGCCGCGACCCTCGGCCCGGGGATCGGTCAGCGCCTGGACATGGGCCTCGATGTCCGAGGCGGTGATGCTGCCGTAGGTCGCGGGAAGTGGGATCGGCCGCGCCTCGCTCGGGGTCCGCGTGCGGGCGGGCAGGCCGAGGGTCGCCCGCGCGGCCGCGTCATCCCAATCCGCCCGGAAGAGCTGACTCCGCTTGCCCTCGGTTCGATTGCTGGTCCAGAGCAGCGTATCCCCGTCGGGCGAGAAGGCCGGGAGCCCGTCGAAGCCCTCCCGATCCGTGACGCGCACGGGATCCCGCCGCCCGGCTGCGTCGACAACATAGAGCTCGAAATTGTCGAAGCCGTGGCGATTGGTCGCGAAGACGACGTATTCGCCCGACGGATGGAAGAAGGGCGCCCACGACATGACACCGAGTCGTGTGAGCGCGCGTTCGTCGCTTCCGTTGGCCTTGATCGAGAGGATCTCGGCCCGGGCTCCGTCCTCGCTGAAGCGCCGAAACACGATCCGGCCGCCATCGGGCGAGAAGAAGGGCCCACCGTCGTAGCCGGCCGACGTCGTCAGCTGGATCAGCTCGCCGGTCTCGAGCTCGAGCCGGTAGAGATCGACGAAGAAGGAGGGATCCTCGACGAGACGCTCGCGGTCCTCGGGCGAGAGTGCGTCGTGATAGGCGTGGCGATTCGAGGCGAATACGACGAAGCGGCCGTCGGGCGAGAAGGAGCCCTCGGCGTCGTAGCCCTCGGCTTTCGCCAGCGGGGTCAGCCGGCCGTCGGGAGCCGCGAGGAAGAGGTCGTAGCGGGGATCGAAATCCCAGCTGTAGCGATCGGCCTTGCCCGATTCGCGCTGCTCGAGCTCGATGGCCTGCGCGAGCTCGGCATCGGGATCTTCGTGGCTCGAGGCGAAGAGCACGCGCTCGCCGTCGGGCTGGAAAAAGCCGCAGGTCGCGCGGCCCAGACCCGGGGACAGGCGCCGCGTCTCGCCCGTCGCGAGGTTCATGCGGTAGATCTGGTAGAAGGGATTGCCGGGCTCGCGCTCGCTCTGGAAGACGAGCTCGCGGCCATCGGCGCTGAAATAACCCTCGCCGGTCCGGCGGCCCGCGAAGCTCAGCTGTCGCTCGCCGTGGTAGAGCGACGGCGCGGACGAGCGAGCCGTGTCCGGCTCCTCGATCCGCTGGGTAGTCGTACAGCCCGAGAGCGCGAGCGCAGCGCCCACCCCCACGAGAACCGACCGAACGAGCCCCCCGGAAACGCTCACCCCCTCGAAGCCCCCACGCACGCGTGCTCTCCCTCCGGTCCAGTCGATCCGCTCTCTATTGGCTGACGGCTCAGCCGAGCGCGAGTGCCGCCTCGAAGCCGTCGCGGATCGCACCCTCGAGGTAGCCGACGCCCGTGACGTCGCCGATCTCGCGAATCGGGACACCGGCCTCTTTGAGTCGCGCCGCGACGCCCGGGTTCGGCCCGAGCCCGACGGCGAGGATCACGCTGTCGGCGGTGGCCGCGGCGAGGCGTCCCTCGGAGGGCGAGCTGCGGATCTCGTAGGCGACCTCACGCTCGCCGATCTCCCGCACGACGGCGTGGGCGACGAGCTCGACGCCGAGCTCGCGCAACTCGTGCAGGACCCGCCAGCGGCGCGGATGCGCCATCTCGAGGCCGAAACGCGGGCCCTCCTCGAGCACGACGACCTTTCGGCCGCGCTCGGCCAGGAACTCCGCCAGCTCGAGCCCGACGAGCCCGCCGCCGATCACGACCACCTCCTTGCCGATCGGCATGTAGGCCTTCGACGCCTCGCGCAGCAGGCCGGGCTTGCCGGTGATGCCCGTCGCGCGGCCGGCCCGGACGGCGAGGCGCCCGACCAGGGAGAGCTTCTTCGAGGCGTTGCCGTCGCCATCGCCGGTCAGCAGCGAGCGCAGGTCGTCGCCGTCGAAGACGTGCTCCCGTTCGATGCCGAGGATCGCGGGCTTCTCCCGCGTCGCGCCGGCTGCGACGAGGACCTCGTCCGGGGCGAGCTTCCGGATCAGGTCCGGCGTCACCTCCGTCTCGAGCCGGATCTCGACGCCGAGCTTGCGGACCTGGGTCTCGAGCCAGTCGAGGAGCCGCTCGTTCGGCTCGTAGACGAGGGCCGCGAAGCGCAGTGTCCCGCCGAGCTGGGCGGACTTCTCGCATAACACGACGTCGTGGCCCCGCAGCCGGGCGAGCCGCGCGGCCTCGAGGCCCGAGGGCCCGCCGCCGACGACGAGGATGCGCTTGCGCGCGCGCGCCTGATCGCGTTCCGCCGCGCCGATCCGGCTCTCTCGCCCCGTCATCGGATTGACCGCACAGCGCACCGGACGATCGAAGAAGGGCTGCGCCACGCAGGTATAACAGTAGATGCAGGGGCGGATGTCCTCGGGCCGGCCCTCCGCAATCTTCTGCGCGAGCGCCGGGTCGGCGAGCAGCTTGCGCGCCATCGCGATCACGTCGGCCTTGCCGTCGCGAATCAGCCGATCGCCGAGCTCGGGCTCGATCCGCCCGACGGCGATCAGCGGTACGCGGATGCGCGCCTTGATGCGCGCGGCCTCCTCGACGTAGCCGGCCTCCTTGTGGACGAGCGGCGCGTCGGTGAAGCCGGCGGCCGAGGTCGAATCGGAGTAGGCGGAGACGTGGATCGCGTCGGCGCCTGCTTCCTCCGCGAGCTCGGCCGTGCGCTCGGCGTCCTCGACCGTGATGCCGCCGGGCGTTCGGAACTCGCGGCAATCGATGCGAGCCCAGATCGGGAAGTCGTGGCCCGCGCGATCTTTCGCGGCGCGGATGACTTCGCAGAGCAGCCGCGCGCGGTTCTCGCGGCTGCCGCCGTACTCGTCCACGCGGAAATTCCAGGCGGGGGAGAGGAACTCGGACAGCAGGTAGCCGTGGGCGGCGTGGAGCTCGATGGCGTCGAAGCCCGCTCGCCGCGCGCGCTCCGCGGCGGTCGCGAAGGCGTCGATCAGCCAGGCGATGTCGTCCTTGTCCGCGACCTTGATCTCGGGCTTGCGCGAGCCGGTTCCGGCGGCGGCCATAAGCAGGCCGATCTCCTCCCGCGAGAGATCCTTCGCCATGTCGTTCGCGCCCTTGAAGCGCGGCAGCGACGGCATCAACACGGGCCGACCTTCCTTGACGTCGACGCGGGCGACCTTGCCGTGGTGGACCAGTTGCAGGGCGATCTTCGCGCCGTGCTGATGCACGCGGGACGTCATCTCGAGAAGTCCCGGCAGGTAGTCGTCGCTCGAGACTGCGAGCTGGCGGTGGGCGGTGGCACCACGGGGATAAGCGACGGCGCAGACTTCGGTGATGATGAGGCCGACGCCGCCCCGGGCCCCGCTCTTCGTAGTAGGCGATGATCGGCTCGCGGGCGTGGCCGTCCTCCTCGGCGATCTCGACGCCCATCGCCGCCATCGCGATGCGGTTCTTCAGGCGGAGCGTGCCGAGGGTGACGGGCGAGCGCAGGTGGTCGAACATGGGGCGGCCTCCGGCGGACGAGCATAGGGGAACGGTGTCGAGAAGGAGACTGGCGTGGGAAAGCTGACGGGCAAGGTCGCATTCATCACCGGAGCCGGCCGCGGGATCGGCCGCGGCATCGCGCTCGCGTTTGCGCGCGAGGGGGCGTCGCTGGGGCTGCTCGAGATCGACGGCGTTCTGCTCGCCGAGACCGCGAAGCGGCTCGAAGGGCAGGGCGCGAAATGTCTCGCGATCGAGGGCGACGTGGCGACGCGGGCGACCTGTGAAGCGGCGATCGGGCGGACCGTCGACACCTTCGGCGGGCTCGACATCCTCGTCAACAATGCGGCCTGGACCCCGACGCCGGGGCTGCTGCTGGCGGATTTCGACGACGGGACCTTTGCGCGCGTTCTCGCGACCAATCTGTGGGCGACCTTCTGGTGCATGCAGGCGGCGCGGCCGCATCTGCTGCGACGCGGGAAGGGCTCGATCATCAACTTCGCGAGCGGCTCGGGCACGCGGGGCCAGGAGACCCAGGGCGCCTACGCGGCGGCGAAGGAGGGGATCCGGGGTCTATCGCGGGTGGCGGCCCGGGAGTGGGGGCCGGAGGGGATCCGGGTGAACGTGATCTGCCCCTTCGCGAACTCGCCCGGCATGATCGACTGGTCGAAGCTCGATCCGGAGGGTCACGCCGCTGCGATCCAGCAGATCCCCCTGCGGCGCGTCGGCGACTGCGAGGAAGACGTCGGTCGCGTCGCGGTCTTTCTCGCGAGCGACGACTCGGCGTACGTGACCGCGCAGACGATGTGGGTCGACGGCGGGTCGGGATCGACGCGTTAGGTCGGAGCGAGCTATTTCGCAGCGACCCCGAGCTCCCCGAGCTTCTTCGCCATGTCCTGCGCCGAGGTCGCGAGCCGCTTCGACACGTCCTTGTCGATGAAGGCGATCTTGCCGTCCTTGCTGATGTAGAAGGTCCAGCGGCTCGAATAGCCGCTCGACGAGAGAACACCGTAGGCCGCGGCGGTCGTTTTCGTCGGATCGGAGAGGATCGGGAACTTCGCCGCGTGGGCCTTGGCGAAGGAGCGGTTCCCCTTGTCGCCGTCGACGGGATCGACGCTGGCCATGAAGTAGGTCACGTCGTACTTCTCGATCAGGTGGCCATCGTCCGCGAGCGATTTGCACTCGATCGTGCAGCCCGACGTGAACGCCATCGGAAACCAGGCGAGCACGACGGCCTGGCGGTCCTTGAAGTCCGACAGCCGATAGGTCTTGCCGTCGGATCCCTGGAGCTCGAAACCGGGCGCCGGGT
>JANMTD010000513.1:0-4009 GCA_031390075.1 Deltaproteobacteria bacterium
CGGACCTGCTCGCCGCGTCGCTCGGGACCTGCATGCTGACGACGATGGGCATCCTGGCGCAGCGGGAGGGCTGGAAGATCGACGGCGCCCGGGCCCGCGTCGAGAAGCACATGGCCCTCGAGCCGCGCCGCCGGGTCGGGCGCATCGTCGTCGAGTGCGAGATGCCGAAGGGTGTGCCGCAGGCGGCGCGCGAGCGGCTGAAGGACGCGGCGGATCGGTGTCCCGTCGCCAGCTCGATCCATCCGGACACGAAGGTCGAGCTCTCGATGTACTGGGGCGACTAGCGGGAGGCGGTGGGCGATGCAGCACGCGGTCTACGGCGACCCCGCGGCGCGCGACTCGATCGCGCTCGTGACGGCACTCGCCGCGAAGGGGATCGATTTCGAGTTCGTCGCCGAGACGCCGGCGCTCTCGCTCGCCCTCGCCGTGCGCGCGGGGCGCGAGGAAGGGCCCTATCTCCGCACGCCCGAGGGCTTCGTGCTCGGCGATCTCGCGACGACCCTCGACTATCTCGAGCGGATCCAGCCCGAGCCCGCCTGGCGGCCGATCACGCCGGTCCGGCGCATCTGCGCGCGGCTGCTCGAGGACTGGATCGAGCTCTGGCTCCCCGTCTGGCCCGAGCGCGCGCCGGCGGTGCTCGAGGGACTCTCGGTCCACCTCGCCGCGTCGGGATTCCTGCTCGGGCCCGCCCCCTGCCGCCCGGATGGCTCCCTCGCGGCCTGGCTCGAGGCCGACGCGCTGACGGACCCCGACGTTCGCGACCACGTCGCGAAGTACGCCCCGCAGCTTCTTCATCACGCGGACTCGGTCCGGCGCGCCCGGCCGCAGCCGGTCGCAGACGACGCGATTCCGATCACACTGCTCCCGGTCCTCGCCGAGCTCGCGCGGGACTATCACGTCTACCTCGCGGCGAATCGCGAGGCGACCTACGAGGGGGACGACCGCGTCGAGGTCGATTTCGGCTTCGGGCGGACGGTGCTGCCGGCGTGGCGCGTGTGCGAGGAGCGCCGCGCCGCGATCGTGCTCGAGGTCGCGGGGCTGCCGCGCGAGAGTCGGCGGGCGGTGCGCCAGATGCTCGAGCCGCTCGGGGCCTGGCATGCGCTCACGCTGCCGACGGCTGCGAGCGAGCTGGCTGCCGGGGATCCGCGGGGACTATGACGGTCGCGGCGCGCCTGCTGGCCGCGCCCAGGTCGCTCAGCGCAGGTCGAAGAGCAGGAACTCCGTCCCGGCGGCGCTCTCGATCTCGAGCTGCGACGCCTCTTCGACCGCTGCGCCGTCGCCCGCCGCGAGGGTCGTGCCGTCGACGGCGAGGCTGCCTTCGATGACGTGGATCCAGAGGCCGCGGGTGGCCTGCGTGTGATGGACGAGCTTGTGGCCGGCGTCGAGTCTGCCGAGGAAAACATCCGCGTCGGCGCGGATCTCGCGTGCTCCGTTCCTGGGCTTGCCCGCGAAGAGCAGGGTCAGCGCGTTCGACAGGTTGTTCGGAGTCGTCGCGGTCGGCAGAGCGTGCTCGGCATAACGCGGCTCGCCGCCGCTGCCGTCGGGCAGGATCCAGATCTGCAGCAGGTGGACGCGCTGGTCGGGGGAGGGGTTGAACTCGCTGTGCGTGACCCCCGTGCCGGCGCTCATGTACTGGAGCAGGCCCGGCTCGATGACGCTGCCGTTGCCCATCGAGTCCTTGTGCTCGAGCTTCCCTTCGATCACGTAGGTCAGGATCTCGGCGTCCTTGTGGCCGTGGGTCCCGAAGCCCTGGCCGGGCTCGACGATGTCGTCGTTGATGACGCGCAGGGCGCGGAAGCCCATGTGGGCGCGGTCGTGGTATTCGCCGAAGGAGAAGCTGTGCCAGCTGTGGAGCCAGCCGAGCTCGGTCTTGCCGCGGGCGGCGGCGGGGCGTTTCGTGAGCTTCATCATGATTTCGGTCCTCGGTCGCAATGATCGCAGGTCCAGACCTCCGGAGAAAGAATGCAGCGAGTCGCCCAAAAGGGCGAGGCGCCGGCCCTTTCGAGCCGACGCCTCGCCGTCGCAAACCGTTTCGAACCGCGCCGCAGCTACCTCGCCGGGACCCCCGACCCCTTGAGCGGCTTGATCACCAGATCCATGTAGCTGTCGAGGTTCTTGGCGCTATTGCCGGGGAAGAGCTCGAGGAAGGTCCGGACCCCGTCCTTCGTCAGCGCTCCGTTTACTAGGCAGCGCTCGAGATTCCGGTTCGCCATGTCGGTTCCCTCCTGGATGTCCTCGAGCACGTCGGGGGGACAGGTCCCCACGCAGTGGCCGAAGCTGTCCCACGGCCGGCCGCCATCGAATTTCGCGATGACCTTGTCGAGGCCCGAGAGCCGCGAGTCGTAGAGGATGCGCTCGTCGACGCAGAATCCGATCTTGACCCCCGGCGCCGGACCCTGGAGCGGGTTGCGAACACTGGGACAATTGTCGCAGGCATCGCCGACGCGATCGCCGTCGAGGTCCTCCTGCAGCCGGTTCGAGACCGTCGAGCAGTTGTCCTTGCTGTCGAGAATCGTGTCGTTGTCGTCGTCTGCGTCACAGGCGTCGCCCATGGCGTCGGGGTCGCTGTTCTTCTGGTTCGGATTCGCCGTCGTCCGGCAGTTGTCGCAGACATCGCCGACGCCGTCCCGATCGCCGTCCAGCTGATTCGCGTTCTTCGTCAGGCGGCAGTTGTCGCAGGCATCGCCGATCCCGTCGGCGTCGGTATCGACGTTCGTCGCGCTCGCCTTGTCGGGACAGAAGTCCATGAGATCCGGGAAGCCGTCGCAGTCGCGATCACCGGGATCGAGACAGCCGATCTGACTGGCCTCGACGATCCGTCCGCCGCTGAAGCCCGACCACGCGCCGAGCGTGAAGGTCCGCACCGCCCGCGTCGCCGGGTCGAAGGAGTTGAGCTTCCGCCCCGAGAGGCTCGAGTAGTAGAGCTTGCCGTGGATGAAGGCGGCGTGGCTCGGCGTTCCGCCGGTCACGCTGGCCGGGTTCGGGGCGAATACGAAGCCCGGGCCGCTGATGTCGACCTGCACGATCTGCGTGCGCTGGGTATTCGGGAGCGCGAGCAGGACGTAGGCGCGATCCGTGACGGGGTCGAGGGTGAAGCCCCGGATCCGCTCGCCGCCGAAGAAGGGCTGGGTCAGGACCGGTAGCGGCGCGCTCGCGCCGGGGTCGACGCGCACGAGGCTATCGGTCAAGCCGGTCGCACTCTGCCCCACCATGTACAGCTTGCCCTCGTGGGTCTGCGGCGGGTCGTGCACCAGCGAATCGCTCGTCACGCCCGCCAGATCGCTGACCGCGGCATCATTTCGCTGGAACGACTCGGCCCACATCGTCGTGCCCGTGGACCCGAGGCCCGGCAGCAGGATGTCGATGTCGAAGGCCGAGTGCGTGAAGGTCGCGGGCCGATTCGTGATCGTGAGGGCATCGCCCTGGTAGAAGCGCCAGCCGGGCCCGGTGAGGATCGGCATGAAGAGCTCTCCCGCGAATGGATTGGCGGGGGTGGTGACACTCGGGGCATAGGCCACGCCTCCGTCGAAGTGAAAGAGGTGCCCGCCGATCTGGCTGCCGCTCGGGAGCACGATCTCCTCGGTCGCATTGAACAGGTCGACCCGTTTGACCTGGGGGCTCGCGCCCGAGCAGCTCTCGAGCACGAAGAGATCCTGGCAAGTGGGATGGACGATCATGTCGAGCACGTCGCAGCTCTGCGCGATCGAATCGACCCGCAGCATCGTCGCGTCGTCGACGACCGAGATCCGGGCGTTGCCGGCATCGTGGACGAGGACGAAGGGTGCCGCGGAGAGCCGCGCCGCACTCGCCATCAGGAACAGAACGGAGAGAAGCAGAAAAAGGCAGAGGTCCGCCGTCGTCCCGCGGCCCCGCCCGACCACCCGAATCGACTGCACCGCCCTCATCGAAGCTCGAAAGTCCATCTTGAATCGCCTCCTGGGAGCCCGAATCGCCGGGCTCGCGAAGGAAGTGCCCGGGGCAGCCCGGGTCCTATGTGAAGCGCTTCACG
>JANMTD010000535.1:0-2100 GCA_031390075.1 Deltaproteobacteria bacterium
CGACGCGCCAGTCGGGCTTGAACCATCATCAGGCGCGCCTCGACAAGGATGGCAAGGCTCGCATCGTCGTCGCCCACCGCGACCCCGGCATCCAGAACTGGCTCGACACCGGCGGCCATCCCGAAGGCATGCTCCAGTACCGCTGGATCTTCACGAAGACGAACCCCCACCCGAGCGTGAAGATCGTGCCCTTCGACGGGATCCGGGCCGCGCTGCCGGCGGAGACCCCCGCGTATTCGGCCGATCAACGTCGCCACGCGCTGGCGATCCGCCATCGCCACCTCGCCCGCCGAGAGCCCGTCACCTGAGCCGGATCGATCGATCGATCAAAAGAAGGAATCCACCATGCGAGCCTGGCAGACCACGAAGGCGGGTCGTCCCCACGACGTGCTCGTGTTGAACGAGAACGCGACCTCTCCCGCACCCCGCGACGGGACCGTGCGACTGCACGTCCTGTGCGCCGGGATCGGACTCCCCGACGCCCTGATGTGTCAGGCCAACTACCCGCTGACCCCGCCGCTGCCGTTCACGCAGGGCCAGGA
This sequence comes from Deltaproteobacteria bacterium, assembly GCA_031390075.1. Lineage (GTDB taxonomy): Bacteria > Myxococcota_A > UBA9160 > UBA9160 > UBA4427 > UBA4427. Next base: position 543 of record JANMTD010000535.1, read on the forward strand.
GGTCTGCGGCCGCGTGCTCGATTGGGGTCCCGATGTGAAGGGCCGCAAGCCCGGCGACCGGGTGATGGCGGTGACGAGCTTCTTCACCGGCAATGGAAGTTTTGGTGAAGAATGCCTGGCCCTCGACGATTTCTGCCTGCCCGTCCCCGACGACATGACGGACGCCGAAGCGGCCTGCTTCCTGATCCCGGGCCACACCGCCTACATCGCCCTCATCCCCCGCGCGAAGCTCGAGGCGGGCGAGACACTGCTCGTGCTCGCCGGTGCGAGTGGAACCGGGGCGGCGGCGATCCAGGTCGGACGCGCCCTCGGCGCCCGGGTGATCGCTTCGGTCGGCGATCCCGCAAAGGCGGATCTCTGCCGCAGGCTCGGGGCGGAGCTCGTCGTCGACCACCACTCGGCCGACTTCGCGAAGCAGGTGCTCGCTGCGACTGACGGACGCGGGGCCGACGTGATCTTCGATCCGGTGGGCGGCGACCTCTTCACGAAGGCGACCCAGTGCATCGCAGGCGAGGGTCGCTTGCTCGCGATCGGCTTCGCGAGCGGGCGCTGGGGCCAGGTCGACATGGGCCACCTCGTGCAGCGCAACTACTCCGTCGTCGGCGTGATCCCGAGCGGCTACGACCGCGCGTACAAGGAGCGCGCGCAGGCGCAGCTCGTCGACTGGTGGCGCGCCGGCCGGCTGCGGATCTTCGTCGACGAGGTGGTTCCCTTCGCCGCCCTGCCCGACGCCATCGAGCGGCTCGCCGCCAACAAGGTCAAGGGCAAGCTCGCCCTCGCCGTCGACCCGAAAGCGACTTCCCATCTGGACCGTGCAGCTGTCGGATGAGCCCGGTCAACCCTCGAACTTGACCTGGCTGCGAGCGCGCCCGCCTGGACCGCTGTAGGCGAGGCCGAAGCCCGGGGCTTCCCCCTTGGCCCAGACGGGCTCCGAGACGCGGGCGATCGCCGCGCGGTAGGCCGCGACGAGCGCGTCCTCCGCGGCGTAGTCGAAGGGATCCTGCAGGACGACTTCCTCGATCCCGCCCGGCGCGGGGCGATTCGCGACGAGCCAGCGCGCGGTGCGTGCCAGCGCTTCGCGCGGCGGGACGACGTCGCGGTAGCCGAGGTCGCTCTCGAGCTTCGCGAGGCTCACGATCCGATGGGTCGTCCAGGGCTGCGCGACGAGCGGCCGTGCGGGCCAGGCAATCTGCCACGGCATCGACACGAGCTCCCATGCGTGGCCCATCGCCTGCGCGATCGTCTGCGCGACCTGCGCGATCGTCAGCACCTCCTGATCCCCGCAGTTGTAGACCTGGCCCGCCGCGACCTTGGGCTTGTCGACGGCGAGGAGCAGCGCGTGGGCCACGTTCTCGACATAACCGAAATGCGAGAGCGATAGGCCGCCATCGGCCACGACGAGGAAGGGCCGGCGGTCGAGGATCCGACGGACGATCGACCATTCGCGGGGCGCGGGCTGGCGCGGCCCGTAGACCCACGGATAACGAAAATGCGTCGCGTCGGGCTGGGCTTCGAAGACCCGCTCCTCGGTCGCGCGGATGCGGAAGCCCTTCTCGTC
>JANMTD010000551.1:0-6646 GCA_031390075.1 Deltaproteobacteria bacterium
CGATTCGACGGATGCGGCGAACGAGCAGTGGATCCGCAACGTGCATCCGCCGAGCTGGATCAATCCGACGCCGGCCAGCCGCTACAACCTCGTCGTGCTCGGCGCCGGGACGGGTGGCCTCATCACGGCGCTGATCGCGTCGAGCCTTGGCGCCCGCGTCGCTCTCGTCGAGCGCCATCTCATGGGCGGCGACTGTCTCAACGTCGGCTGCGTGCCGTCGAAGTCCCTGATCCGCGGGGCCCGGCGGATCCACGACGCACACGCGGCCGGGGAATTCGGGATCGCGATCGCGCCGGGGGATCGCGGCGATTTCGGCCAGGTGATGCGACGCCTGCGCGAGATCCGCGCGCGCATCAGTCACGAGGATTCGGCCGAGCGGTATGCCCGGGAGTTCGGCATCGACGTCTACTTCGGGCATGCACGCTTCGCGGGCGAGGGGAAGGTCCGCGTCGGAGACCAGACGCTCGAGTTCGCCAAGGCCGTGATCGCGACGGGGGCGCGGGCGGCTGCACCGCCCATTCCCGGCCTCGCCGAGGCCGGCTTCCTCGACAACGAGACGGTCTTCGAACGGACCGAGCTGCCGCGGCGGCTCGCCGTGATCGGCGCGGGTCCCATCGGCTGCGAATTGTCCCAGGCCTTCCGACGCCTCGGCTCCGCGGTCTCGCTCCTCGAGCGCATGGACCAGTGCCTGATTCGCGAAGATCCGGACGCGGCTCGCATCGTCCAGGCGGCGCTCGTGCGGGACGGGGTCGAGCTCGTGTTCGGCTGCCAGGTCGACCGCGTCGAACGTCGGGGCAGCGAGAAGATCCTCTATCTCAGCGGAGTCAGCGCCGACAGCGGACAGGGTCCGATTCCGCGCGAGCTCGCCGTCGACGAGATCCTGATCGGCGCCGGCCGTGCACCCAATGTCGAGGATCTCGGCCTCGAGATGATCGGTGTCGAGTTCGATCTGCGCGAAGGCGTCCGGGTCGACGACGCGCTGCGGACGACGAACCCCCGCGTCTACGCGGTCGGCGACGTCTGCATGGCCTGGAAGTTCACGCACGCGGCCGACGCCGCGGCGAAGATCGCGGTGCAGAACGCGCTCTTCTCGATCGGTCCGTTCGGGCGCAAGAAGCTCTCCGCCCTGATCATGCCCTGGTGCACCTACACCGCCCCCGAGCTCGCCCACGTGGGCCTCTCCGAGGGCGCGGCGAAGGCCCAGGGCATCGCGATCGATACCTATCGCGTCGATCTCGCCCAGGCGAATCGTGCCGTCACGGACGGCGAGGAGGAGGGGCTCGTCAAGGTCCATGTGCGGAAGGGCTCGGACCGGATCGTCGGGGCCACGATCGTGGCTTCTCATGCCGGAGAGCTGATCACCCAGTTCACCCTCGCGATGCAGCACGGCATCGGCCTCGGCTCGTTCACCAACGTGATCTACCCGTATCCGACCCAGGGCGAAGCGCTGAAGCGCGCGGCCGGCGCCTACACGCGGACGCGTCTCACGCCGGCGGTGAAGCGGCTCTTCGAGCGTTGGCTCGCCTGGCAGCGTTAGGCCGTGGTCGGGCTGCGCTTCATCGGTCGTTGAGCGCCCAGTCGTAGTCGAAATAGCTGATCGGTGCCTGCCTGCCCGGCCCCCGCAGCCACTTCGCGTCGGCCGGCGGGAGATGGGCCGCGATCACGGCGCGCACACCCCCCCTGTCCGCGAAGTCCTCCTCGAACCAGTTGAAGATCTTCGAGACGCGGACGCTCTTCGCCGCGCGATCGATCGCGACGCCCTTCCGCTTGCTCGCGAGAAAGCGGCGCATGGCCTCCTCGAGGTCCGCGTCGAGGGTCCTGGCGCGGAAGGGCCGGCGCAGGAGCGCGGGACAGGACTGCGATGCGCAGACGATCGCGGCGTGGATGCGCGGCTCGCCCTCCTTGCGGAGGATCTCGTGCTCGATCCGGTCGAGGGTGATCTCGACGCCTTCGATCTCGCCGAGCGGCTTGCGCCAGACGGGGGAGAAGAACGAGCCGATGTCCTTGATGCCCTCGATCGGGTAATGGCGGCGGACGAGATCGAGGGTCAGCAGGTTGTAGGCGTTGATCCAGAAGGCGAGGCGGGCGTTGTGGCCGAGCTTGGAGGGCTTGGCCGCCTTCAGCTGGACGACGAGCGCGTCGAGGTCACGCGAGCGGGCGAGCGCTGCGTAGTCGACCGCCGTGCCGGCGAGGGATTCGACGACTCGCGTGTGCTGCGCGAGCAGGCGGGCGTAGCGGGCGAGATCAATCGGCTCGCGGGGGACGGCCTCGGCCCGACCGACCGGCGCCGAGCTGACGACGACGGCGCACAGCAGCGCGAGCCCGGCCGCGAAAACGCCGCTCCGGCGACAGGAATCGGAGAAGTCGGTCGGGGCTCGCACCCCCTCGAGTCGGGGGCGGTGCGCCCGCGCCGCAGCGGTCATGGGCGCCGCCTCGACCGGCGGATATTCTCCGGCCGCGCGGCGGGTCTTCGCCCGCAGGCATCGACGCGAGGAGAGAGACGTTTTGCGTATTCGAACGGGATTCATCACGGCCGCCTTTCTGGTCTGGACGACGGCGACGGGCTGTTCCGACGAGCCGACCACGCGGTCGGCGCAGGCGACCTCGACGACACCCACACCTTCGCCCGCGACATCCGCGTCCGCTGCCCCCCCGGCCCCGGCCGACACGCGCACGCCGGAAGAGCTCGTCGCCGCTGGTCGTGCAACCTACAACGGCAACTGCATCGCCTGCCACGCCATGGATCCCCGGGCCGACGGCGCCCTCGGCCCAGCCGTCGCGGGGGCCTCGCCCGAGCTGCTCGAGGCGCGCGTGCTGCGCAGCGAGTACCCGGAAGGCTACACGCCCAAGCGCGAGACGAAGGTCATGGTTCCGATGCCGCACCTGCAGTCGAAGCTGCCCGAGCTGGCGGCGTATCTGGAGTCGCTCAAATAGTTCGCGACCTGCGGAGGGGAGTCGACCACGCGCTTCCGGCGGTCGACTCCCGATTCCAAGCGGCGCGATCGCGCAGGGTCGCGTTCAGCTGTTGAGCGCGGCGCCCACGATGTAGAGCACGAGCCAGAGGCCGAGGCCCAGATGGATCGCGCCCTGCACCGTCGTGAGCGGCTTCTGGGTCGGCTTGCCGGGGCCGATCAGCGCGTTCGCCTCGATGGCGGCGAAGATCACGAACGCCGCGATCCAGTAGACCATGTCGTTGGTGCCCGAGAGGAAGGCCGGCAGGTTCGCTGCGGAGACCATGAAGAAGACCATCGGGATCGAGAAGACGACGTTGGTTCGCGAGACCATGGCCGCGCGGGCGCCGCGGGCTGCCGCCTCGGGAATCGGCTGTCCGCCGCCGGCGACCTGCAGCGCGTTCGCGATCACGACCTGCTGCGCCGGCCAGATCAGGAACCAGACGTTGAACCACATCAGCGTGCCCATGATGCCGCCGGTCAGGATCTTGGTCATGTAACCGTCGGAGAGCGGGATCCCGAGGTGGCCGAAGCGATAGAAGACGATGATCCAGCCCGACAGGAAGGTGAACATCGCGCCCCAGCGGAACCACCAGAGGGCGTTCGGCACGAGGCCGCGGGTCATCGCGCTCTTGGCCGTGCCGCCGAGCTCGGTTCCGAAGAAGGGCGTCTGGATGAAGTTCAGGTAGTAGAGAACACCGATCCAGGTGATGCCGGCCATCACGTGGAGCCAGCGCAGCAGGACCTCGATGCCGTTCGCGGTCAAGATTTCCATGGGCGAATTCCTTTCTATCGCGCGCTCGGGATCCGGTCGCGCACCTGAAGTCCCCGAAGGCGAAGTGATTCGCGCCCCATTCTATCCGGCCGGGAAGGGGAATCTAGGGGCGCGGCGTGATTCCTGATGTCGCGTGTCACAGAAGTGAACGGCTCGAAGGAGTGGGCAATCGGACCCGGCGGTGCGATGGTCCGCCTTCAACGGACCCGGTCCGGACCCGCACACGGTCCGATCGCCGCGATCGTCTATTCTCGCGCGTTCGCCGCGGATGGCGGGCCCCCTGAAGAGAGAATCCATGTCACGCCGACAGATCCTGGTGACGAGCGCGCTCCCCTACGTCAACTCGGATCTCCATCTCGGCTACCTCGTCGAGGCGATCCAGACCGACGTCTGGCGGCGCTTCCAACAGCTCCGCGGTCACGAGATCCGTTATTTCTGCGGCGACGACACCCACGGCACGGCGACCATGCTGCGGGCGCAGAAGGAAGGCCGCCCGCCCGAGGCCCTGCTGGCCGACATGCAGCGCGCCCACGAGGCCGACCTCAACGCCTTCGGCGTCGTCCACGACCGCTTCAGCAATACGCACACCCCCGCCAACGAAGCCCTCGTCGGCGAGATGTGGAAGAAGCTGCGCGCGGCGGGCATCATCGAAGAGCGCGAGGTCACACAGCTCTTCGACCCGCAGGCGGGCATCTTCCTCGCCGACCGGTTCGTCGTCGGCGGCTGTCCGCGCTGCAAGGCCCCCGGTCAATACGGCGACAATTGCGAGGTCTGCGGCTGCACCTACGAGCCGTCGGAACTGATCGATCCGAAGAGCACGATCACCGGCGCCGTCCCCGAGACCCGCAGCCATCGCCATCTCTTCGTGAACCTCGAGACGTTCCACACCTTCCTCGACGCGTGGACGCAGACGCCGGGCAAGATGCCACCGGAGACCGCGAACTGGCTGCGGGGAACGTTCTTGTCGGGTCCGTTGCGCGATTGGGACATCTCGCGCCCGGCGCCGTATTTCGGCTTCGAGATCCCGGATGCGAAGGGCAACTACTTCTACGTCTGGCTCGATGCGCCGATCGGCTACATCGCCGCGACGAAGGAGTGGTGCGACGCGAACGGCGAAGCGCTCTCGCGCTGGTGGAACAATCCGGATTGCGAGATCCATCATTTCATCGGGAAGGACATCGCCTACTTCCATACGCTCTTCTGGCCGGCGATGTTGAAGACGGCGGGCTACTCGCTCCCGACCGCCGTCCACGTCCACGGGTTCCTGACCGTGAACGGCGAGAAGCTCTCGAAGCGCAAAGGCACGGCGATCCTCGCCCGCACCTATCTCGACCACCTCTCGCCCGAGTACCTCCGCTACTACTACGCGAGCAAGCTCTCGAGCCGCGTCGACGACATCGATCTCAACTTCGAGGAGTTCACCGCGAAGGTGAATGCCGATCTCGTCGGCAAGGTCGTGAACCTCGCGAGCCGGACCGCGCGCTTCGTGAAGGGGAGGGCGCTGCCCGCGCGTTATCCGGCGGATCGCGACGGCGGGCTGTTTGCCGCCGGGGCCGCGGCGGGTGCGGAGCTCGCCGAGGCGTACGAATCCCTCGATACGAGCCGCGCGATGCGGACGATCATGGCGCTCGCCGATCGCGCGAACGAGTTCGTCGAGGCGCAGGCCCCGTGGAACCTCAAGAAGGATCCGGCCAGGGACGGCGAGCTGCTCGACGTCTGCGCCATCGCGCTCAATCTCTTCCGCCAGATCGCGGTCTACCTCGCGCCCGTGCTGCCGCGTTTCGCCGAGGAATCGGAGCGGCTGCTCTCGCTCGACGGGCCGACGCGCTGGGAAGATGCCGCCGCGCCGGTCGTGGGGAAGACCGTCGCCGAGTTCCGGCCGCTGATGGAGCGCGTCGATCCCGTGAAGGTCGAGGCGCTGCTCGAAGCGGCTCGCGCGACATCGGATGAAGCCGCGGGAGGGGCGGGCGCCGATTCCGCGGGCGCCGCCGTGGGCACGTCCTCGTCGGGATCGTCGGCGGCCAGCGAGGCCGAAGCGCTGGCCGGCGAGCCGCTCGCAGCCGAGTGCACGGTCGACGATTTCGCGAAGATCGACCTGCGGGTCGCGCTGATCCTGTCGGCGAAGGCGGTGCCCAAGGCGGACAAGCTGCTGGAGCTCGAGGTCTCGCTCGGCGGAGACGAACGGCGAACGATCTTCGCTGGGATCAAGCACGCCTACGATCCCGACAAGCTCGTCGGCCGTCTCACGCTCGTCGTCGCGAATCTCGCGCCCCGCAAGATGAAGTTCGGGACGAGCGAGGGGATGGTGCTGGCGGCGGGGCCGGGGGGCAGCGAGCTGTTCATCCTGTCGCCGGATTCCGGGGCAAAGCCGGGGCAGCGGATTCGTTAGTTTGGATGCGGGATGCCAGCAGTTTCGCTGTGGTGCTTTCTCCAATCGAAGGGGTGGGTGCAGCTCGAAACCGTCGTGCCAAACGGCTGAAACTCGTACCGGGGTGGCCGAGACCGAGCTTTCCATGGGCCGGGTCCTCGCGGCGCTGCGGCGGGGAGCTATGGTGGTTCCAGATGCATGCGCCCGCCCCGCTTGGATTGCTGCTGGTCTCGATCGCTCTGACGATCGCCGGCTGTTCAACGTCCAGTCCACCGATCCTCCTCGCCCTCGACCAAACGATCAGGCTCGAGCCCGACCAGGGAATACTCATCGTCGAGGTCGATGCGAGCGAGGCGGTCCAGCGCCTGGTCCTCCAACCGACGGACCGCTTTGCCTCCACCATCGACCTGGAGGACCTCGCCCCGGGCCGGCGAGCGCGGCTCCTGGTGCTCCCGGGCGGATTGTATCGCTGGAGCGAGATCGACATGAAGGGAGGTGAGGCGGTCGACGGACGCCAGTATCCCACCACCTGGCGCATCGACTCGGCGGCCG
>JANMTD010000607.1:0-5148 GCA_031390075.1 Deltaproteobacteria bacterium
GCGACGTGCTCGCCACCGCCATCCTCGACCGCTTCCTCCGCAGTCACGTGCTCAACCTCAGCGGCAGCAGCGATCGGCTTCACGACCTCGAACACACCGCCGTGTCGAGCAGCTCCGTGTACTGAGTCAAGGCCTACACGAAACTAAGGACGCATCCCGTTCAAAGGAGAAAACCAATGCGAAAAGTTAGAAGCTATGCCCTTTGGGCGATGGAAGCGCTCCTGTGTGTCAGTATGGTCGCGTGCGGAGATGGAGGTGGGAATGGAAGTAGTGGAGGAGGTAGTGGAGGAAGCGGGGGAATACCCCTTGGCGCGGCGGCCGATTTCGCGATTCTGAGCGGTGATGGAATCTCCAACGTTCCAACCTCCGCGATTACCGGAGACATTGGGGTAAGCCCGGCCGCGGGGAGCACTATCACCGGATTCAGCTCACCCGGGACCTGCCCCGAAGTCACCGGTCAGGTCTACAAGGTTGATGCGAGCGGCCCGGGATGCGCGACGATTGATCCCGCCCGGCTGACTGCCGCCAAATCCGCTCTTACGGTTGCGTTCAACGACGCGGCGGGACGAACCCTTCCTGCTCCTGTCACGGTCTCCGGAGATCAAGGTGGCATCACCCATTCTCCCGGAATCTACAAATCCACGTCCTCACTCAGTATCGTGTCGGGAAATCTCACCCTTGACGGACAAGGAAACCCGAATTCCGTCTGGATATTCCAGATCGCGTCCGCCCTCACCACGGTCGGTTGTGGGGCGTCCGTTCCTTGCGCAACCGGAGGCAATGTGATGCTCATCAACGGCGCCAACGCCGCCAATGTCTATTGGCAGGTGGGCAGCGCCGCGACAATTGGCCAGTACACGGCCTTCAAGGGAACCATCCTGGCTCATGACGACATATCGATCAATACCAGCGCCCAGATCTCTGGCCGGTTGTTGTCCGGGGCGCAGCCCTCAGGCGCCGGCGCGGTTACCTTGATATCCGATGTCGTTAGCCGGCCGTAAGGCACGAGATAGAAAGCTCTTGTGAGCAGCGACGCGAGTCGTTCGTAAACCGAGCAGGCGGAAAGAATGCGAGTTTGGCCGATCGCTTTCCTTGGCTCTCTAACGGGACTGGCGCTGGGTGCTTGGCTAGGCCCGGTGCTTGCACCGCCCCTCATCGTGTCGGCACAGCCCCTCATCGTGTCTGAAGGTTGGGATGAACGCGAAGCGAATCTCGACTCGGCGCTTACGGAATCCGGGCTAGCGAACCTTCAGCTCGCTGCGCGCATTAGGAGTCTTGAGGCGATGGTAGGGGAAGTGAGCGAAGGTGATCGGTCTCAGCTCGTAGGGAGAGTTATCTCGACGCTGAGCGATCAAGACCTCCAATCCATCCTTGCGAGCACCGTTCATCTCAGCCCGGATGAGATCGGTGATGTCAGAGATCTTCGAGGGTTCTCAGAGCGCTTGGCCGAGATTGCAATGGAGGACACTCTGCAGCCTGGCAATAATGTCGCTGGTGCCGAGCACGTCGTCTTCACCAGCAGCCCGGAGATAGGAGACCTCGACTCGGCTGCGCGCGAGCGATTCAATCCCGACGAGCCTCAGATCTATGCGGTATTCGCGACGGAGGATTTTGAGGGAGACACGGTCATGATCAAGTGGTATCGCCGTGACCAACCTCAAATCCTTCTGTTCCAGCGTTACTCGATCGTGCCAAGAGAGCGGCATGGGTACGTCTGGTTCCGGCCAGACGGAGACTGGGAGCGAGGACAGTACGCGGTGGATATCTATTCGGGAGATGAAGCGATGACGACTTTGGCTTCCGGGCACTATACGGTGCAATGAGTGCCACTAGCCCGCATTATTTGCGAAGCGTGACCGGCCCGCCATCTCGGTCGTTTTCCGGCTTGAGGGAAGGTGCCTGAAGGTCGCCCGAGCGGAGGGATCTGCGCCGAAGTGACGTACGGAATCTCGAAAGAATTGAAACGTGCGATCGCGGGACCGAAATCGCCCGCGTAAGTGTGCGGGAAACAAGGCTTTCCAGAGAGCGCTTCGCCGACGCACTCCCACAGCGATTCGCTTTTGGAAATCGTCGTGATTATCCCGCGCCCAAGCGACCTGCAATCTGGACCCAGGCGGGCTGCCAGGCGAAGGACTCGGGCAGGTGCACAACCACGCGTCGCACCGAGACCTCGATCCAGGCGCCGAGCTTGTGAAGCTGCTCGCGCAGGGTCGTGACCTGCGCGGCCGCGAAGCGCGTGCCTCGGGCGCACCGCCTCAGCTCCTGCATCCAGACGTAGGCCGCCGCCGTCATCAGGACGCGCAGCGGGTTGGCGAGGAAGCGGTGGCAGCTCGTGCGGTCGAGCTCCAGTCCCTGGTGCCGCTCCTTGATCCAGTTCTCGGCGTCCCCGCGCTGGCGATAGAGGTCGTAGATCCGCTCGGGGCGGTGGGGCAGGTTCGTCACCACGAAGCGCGGGTTGTCGCGCGGGGCGCGCCCGGCGAGGCAGACGACCTCGGCTTTGTAGATCACCCGCCGAAGGCCCGGTGTCCACTTGCGCGCGGCATAGCGGGTCTCGCCGAAGGAGGCGGCGCTCTTCCCGGTCCTCTTCGCCTGCGCCCGGGCCCGAGCCAGCAGACGCGCTCCCCGGGGCCCGAGACGGGCATCCCCCGACCGCCCTCTCGCGCCCCCAGATGACATAATTGCGATTAGCGGCGGTGCGGAAAAGGCAGCTTATCCTTCCCATCCGCCATCATCGACAGTCAAGGCTCCGGCCGAGACCTCCACTCAGGCGAGCTCGCTATTCGTCAGTCCCCATCCAGAACCGCCATCACCGGTGCATGATCCGACGGCGTCATCTCATCCCGCTTCTTCCGAAACTCCCGATCGATCTCGACCGACTTCAAGCGCGCAACGACCGCCGGTGTCCCCAGCAGGAAGTCGATCCGCAGCCCCTGCTTTCGATGAAACGCCCCACCGCGGTAGTCCCACCAGCTGAAGGCCTTCGTCGCCGGCTCGAGTTCGCGGTACAGATCGCGAAGTCCAATCGAAAGCAGGGCCGCATAACGCTCCCGCTCGGCGTCGGTGTGAAAAATCCCGCCCGCGAGCTCCTCCTCCGACCAGGAATCGAGCGGCGTCGGCACGATGTTGAAGTCGCCGCATAGGACGGCGCTCGCATCCGCCTTCACGAACCCCGCGGCCCAGCGCCGCAGCGACTCGTACCACGCGAGCTTCTTCGGGAAGTCGTCGTGGTCGATGTCCTTGCCGTTCGGGCAGTAGAGGGTCGTGAAGTCGAGGGCGCGCTCGCCCTGGCCCACCCGGGCACGGATCATGCGCGCCCCGAAATCGGCCTCGCCCGGAAGCCCCGCCTCGAGCCTCTCGATGGGGAGCCGCGAGAGGATCGCGACGCCATTCCAGCTCTTCTGGCCGTGGGTGACGGCCGTTTAGCCGAGGGCCTCGAACTCGGCGTGGGGGAACTGATCGTCGAGGAGCTTCAGCTCCTGAAAGCCGACGACGTCGGGTGTGCGCTCGGCGAGCCAGAGCTTCACGAACTCGAGCCGTGCCCGAAGGCCGTTCACGTTCCAGGTGGCGATCTTCACGGCGGGTGGGCACTCCTCGGTGCCGAGCGTATCACGCGTACGCGGTCGCGCGGGGGCGTGCCGCGGCTATCCTGAGACTTGCCCGCGCACCTGGCGGGTACGACGACGAGCACGAAGACGAGAAGGAGTGAGCCATGGCCCTCTTCGGCAAACCGATGGAGATTCCGAGCGCCCGCGATGCGCTGCCGGGTCGCAGCCAGCGGATGCGGGTCCCCGCGAAGCATTTCGTGACCGGGGAGCCGCTCGATGCGGCCTTCGAGGGCAAAGGCCAGATCCTCGTCGCGATGGGATGCTTCTGGGGTGCCGAGCGGAAGTTCTGGCAGGCGCCGGGCGTCATCAGCACGTCGGTCGGATACGTCGCCGGCCACACGCCGAACCCGACCTACGAAGAAGTCTGCTCCGGCCGGACCGGCCACACGGAAGCCGTGCGCGCGATCTTCGACCCCAAGAAGACGAGCTATGCGGCGCTCTTGCGCGTCTTCTGGGAGAGCCACGATCCGACCCAGGGCATGCGCCAGGGCAACGACGCCGGGACCCAGTACCGCTCGGGCCTCTACTACTACGACGACGAGCAGAAGCGCCAGGTCCTCGCGTCGCGGGACGCGTTCCAGAAGGAGCTCGAGGCCGCGGGCTATGGCGCGATCACGACCGAGATCGCGCTGGCCCCCGAATACTATTTCGCCGAGGACTACCACCAGCAGTACCTCGCGAAGAACCCCAACGGCTACTGCGGCCTCGGCGGGACGGGCGTTTCGTGTCCGATCGGCGTGCCCGAGGGTGGCGGTCGAATCGAAAGGTGAGTCGAATGGATCTCGTGCTGCGCGAAGGCGCATTTCTCGGTGAAACCCATATCGTGACCGGTGCGGCGCAGGGGATCGGATTCGCGATCGCGGAGGCCCTCGCGCGCCACGGCGCCCAGGTCGCGATGGTCGACCTCGACAAGGGCCGCCTCGAGGAGGCGAAGGCGAAGATCCAGGAGGCTCTTCCGAAACAGGGAGTCTCGCCCCTCATCGTGCAGGCCAACGTGGCGGCCGAGGGGGACGTCGTGCGGGCGGTCGGGGAGATCCTCGAGGTCTCCGGCTGCATCAACGGCCTCGTCAACACGGCGGGCATCACGCGCGACGCGCGCATCACGAAGAAGACCCTCGCCGACTTCAATCTCGTGCTCTCCGTCCATCTCGGCGGCACGTTCCTGTTCACCCGCGAGGTCGCCGTCCAGCATTGGCACCCGCTCTTCAAGGCCAAGGGCGATCAGCCCCTCGACGACGGCGTCAACCGCTTCATCGTGAACTTCTCCTCGGTCTCGGCCCGCAACGGCAACGTCGGCCAGGTCGACTACACGGCGGCCAAGGGCGCGATCGAAGCGGTGACGCGGACGACGGCGCGGGAGTTCTCGAACTATCGCGTCCGCGTGAACGCGATCGCCCCGGGTCCCGTCAACACGCCGATGCTCGCCGCCATCGGAGAGCAGGGCATCGCCGCGATGGGCCGCGCCACGCTGCTCGGCAAGATCGCGATGCCCGAGGACATCGCCGCGACGGAGCTCGGCATCGCCTGCCCGAAGATCTCCGGG
>JANMTD010000616.1:0-2389 GCA_031390075.1 Deltaproteobacteria bacterium
GATCGTGTCCTCGAGGTAGCGGCCGAGATCCATCGACTCGGGACTCGGCAGCGAGGCGGAGGCGGGTAGCTCGGCCAATTCGCAGCTCCTCTCTCGCTGACTCAGGCGCCCGCGCGCTCTTCCCGCCGCCGCTCGAGCAGGTCTCGCACGATCACCCGCGGCACCCCGATCGCCCGCAGTGCCGTCGCGACGACATTCTCGATCGAGCGCTCGAGATGGAAGACGCGCTCGCGGCCGTGCTCGACGAAGGCCGGCTGGTGCGCGTCGATCAGCGCGATGCTGTCGCCGCCGAGCTCGGTCTTCAAGTAGTCGACGGAGGGCTGCACGTTCTCGAGATAGAAATCGAAGCGGCTGCGGAGCGCCTCGGCATCGTCGTCGGCCCGGCCGCGCTTGCCCGCGCGGGCGCTCATCTCCGCTCGACTGATCGAGAGGTGCAGGACCTTCGCGATCGGCACGTCGACACTGCGCAAGAAGGCGAGTAGATGGCGGGCGGCGGCGACCGTGCGCGGATAGCCGTCGAGGATGAAGGGCTGGTGGTAGCCGTCGGGCTGGACGGCGAGCACACGCTCGATCTCCGCCGAGATCAGGTCCTGGGTCCATCGGTTCGGAATCAGGAGCCCCCGCGCGGTACAGAACTCGAGCCACTCGAGCTGGGAGACCCGGGGCTTGCCCGAGAGCTCCTCGGAGATGAAGCGGGACGGCTTTCGCCCGAAATAGCGCTCGAGATCCGGCAGATGGCGGCGGACCTTCTGTTCGAGCTCGTCGTTGCTGTCGAGGCAGTCGAAGACGCTCGTCTCGCTCGAGAGGGCGTATTTATGGTCGAGGTGGTCGGCGAACTCGGAGTCGGTCTTCGCCCGGGCCACCGTCGAGCGCAGGATCGCCCCCATCGACAGGTGGCGGCCCGGATCGATCGACAGGACGTCGCAGAGCGCGTTCGCGACCTCCCCTTTGCCACAGCTCGAAGGTCCGGTCAGGATCACGACGCCCGGACCGCGCAGCGCGATCTGCTCGACCCGGATCAGCGCGCGGGTCGGTGTCCGAGAGTTGGGCATCGCGACTCCTGATGGGCTCGCGCCCCCCATCGGTTGCGAGCGGCGCCAACGTTACCATGCGCTTCGTCCATGGAATCAAGCGAACCCCTCGAAGTCGACCCGCGGCTCCCGACGACGCGCCGAAAGCGCGAAGCCGAGGAGTGGGCGCTCGTGCTGCAGGCCGAGGGCGTGGCCGTCCAGGTCGTGCGCAGCGACGCGCTGTTCACGATCGCCGTCCCGCCGGCGGACGTGACCCGAGCCGCCGCGAGCCTCGCCGCCTGGCATTCCGAGCGCGCCATCGCCCCGCCCGCCCCGGAACCGCTCTCGACCTTCGCCGCCGCTTCGATGCCCGAGATCCTGCTCGCCGCGGCGAGCGCCTTCAGCCTCGTCACCTTCCACCTCGGCCTCGAACGCGCGGGGCGCCTCGGCGACTTCATCTCCCGGGGCGAGAATCAGGCCTTGCTCGTGCTCGGGGGCGAGGCCTATCGAGCCGTGACCGCGCTCTCGCTCCATGCCGACCTCGGCCACGCCGTCGGCAACGCCCTCTTCGGTGGCTTCTTCCTCACCGCGCTCAGCGGCCGCCTCGGTCTCGGCCTCGCGCTCGCTTGTTTCATCGCGACCGGCACCCTCGGCAATCTCGCCGACGCCCTCTACTACCGCTCGGGCCACAGTGCGATCGGCGCGTCGACCGGCGTCTTCGGCCTGGTCGGTGTCCTCGCAGGCCTCGCCGCCTGGCGACGCCACCGGCTCGCGACCCGCAGACGCGGCGCCTGGGTCGCCCTCGGCGCGGGCCTCGCGATCGTCGCGATGCTGGGCGGTGCGGGGCCGAGGATCGATCTCGCCGCACACCTGTTCGGGCTCGGCGCCGGATCCCTCGCCGGCCTCGCCCTCGCCTACCCCCTCGCGCAGCGGCCCCGCCCCGGCCCCCTCGCCCAGGCCCTGGCCCTCGCGTGCAGCGTTCTCCTGATCGCATTGGCCTGGCAGCGCGCCTGGGCCTGATCGAGTATTCGGCGCGTGCGATTTCGCGCGAGGAGAATTCCGATGCAACCGGCCCCCCCGCAATCGATCGGCAAGCTCCATGCGATCGGCAAAGCCGTCATCGGCTCGACCTGGCTGCTCGCCACGGCCTGCTTCTTTCCGCCCCTCGAATCCGCGCGCCTCGGCGAGTTCGGGCGTACCCTCTTCCGCGTCCTCGCCGTCGTCCACACGATCGAGTGCATCGCGTTTCTCGGTGTGCTGCGAAAGAGCGCGCGGCCCCTCGCCGAGAACCTGTGGCAGACCTTCCTGTTCGGGATCATCCACGTCTCGATCGTCCGCGGCGAGATCGAATCAGGGGGCGGGCGCGCCTAGCAGCCGGG
>JANMTD010000637.1:0-8389 GCA_031390075.1 Deltaproteobacteria bacterium
CAATACGCCCATCTTCCTCGAATTTTCGGGGAGCCACTGGCTCAGCCTCTACGCTTGCCTGTGGCGTGGCCAGACGCTGCCGCCCCTCGATCTGCGAACGATGACAGGCGACCTGCCGGATCGTTCGCTGTTGTCCGACGATGTCCCGAACCCGAAGGGCCACTCGATCTCGTTCATGGCGCGACTGCTCGGCGCGTGGATCGCCATGGGGTTCAAGAACCCGAAGATCACGTTCGTGCAGGGAGAAATCCCCGTCGGTCCCGAGCGATGACGAAGAGCGGACGGTCTTGATGCAGCCGCCGCTGTCGAGTCTCGAGATCATCCATCCCGACTACTTCGCCGCCCACGGCTACCCGCACGAGGCGTGGCGCCGGCTGCGCCTCGAGGCGCCGGTGTTCTGGTACGAGGGCTTCACGCCGCTGTCGTTCTGGGCGATCACGCGCCACCGCGAGATCGCCCAGGTGTCGTGTCAGCCGCAGCTCTTCGCGAGCGGGCCGCGCACGGAGATCGTCGCGGCGGCCGACGCGCCCCAGGTGCACGGCCTGATCACGATGGACCCGCCCGAGCACGGCCGCTTCCGCCAGCTCGTGATCGAGCGTTTCATGCCGCGCGCGCTCGGTGCACTGCGCGCCCAGGTCGAGGAGGTGGCGCGCGAGGTGCTCGACGCCCTCGAAGCACGGGCCGCCGAGGGTGAATGCGATTTCGTGCGCGCCGTCGCGGAGCCGTTCCCGGTGGCGGTGGTCGCGTGGATGCTCGGCGTCCCGAACGAGGACCGGGGGCTGGTGCGGCGCTGGACCAACGAGGTGGTCGGTGCTCTCGATCCCGAGTTCCACCGCGGCGAGCAGAACGCGCAGGCGACGCAGGCGCGCGCCGTCGGCGAGATGATCGCCTATCTCGGCGACCTGCTCGCGCAGCGCCGCGCCGATCCGACCGAGGATCTGATCTCCTTTCTCGCGCATGCGCGCCCCGCTGGCGGGCCGGTGCCCAACGCGGAGATCATCGCCTTCGCCGTGCTGCTGATGATCGCCGGCAACGAGACGACGCGGAACGCGACGAGCGGCGGCCTCGTCGCCTTCCTCGAGCACTCGGACGAGTGGCAGCGGCTCCGCGCCGACCCGGTGCTGCTGCCGGCGGCGATGGAAGAGGTGCTGCGCTGGACGAGCCCCGTCGTGCATTTCGCGCGCACCGCGACCGAGGACGCCCTGCTCTGTGGCCAGAAGATTCGCGCGGGCGACGCGCTCGGGCTCTTCTACGCCTCGGCGAACCGCGACGAGGAGGTGCACGACGAGCCCTTCGCGTTCCGCATCGACCGCAGCCCCAACCGCCATCTCGCCTTCGGCGTCGGCGAGCACGTCTGTCTCGGTGCGCACGTCGCACGCCTCGAGCTGCGCGCGATCTTCGCCGAGCTGCTGCGCCGCCTCGAATACTGTGAGCTCGCGGGTCCCGTGGTGCGTCTGCGCTCGGCGACGACGGGCGGGCTCAAGTCCGTGCCGGTGCGCTACCGGCTGCGCCGCGGCTGAGACGCGCTCGGACCCGACGACCGCGCCAGAAGAGCAGCAGACAACCCAGGGTCGTCGAGATCCCGATCGAGGGCTCCGGGGCCGCGCGCTGGGCCGTGGCCTCGGAGCCGGTCGTCGCGTCGCGGGCGGTCGCCCCGAATTGAAGGATTGAACCGGGAATGGATCCCAGCGGCACTCGAGTCGTGAGCCCCCGAACCGACGCGGGGACGATGGCTCCTGAGGCGAGCGGTGCTCGGCGAAGCTGCTAATCGGCTGATTTCTGCACGCCCGTCGGGCTGCGACTCCGGACAGCCGAGCAGCCCTCACCGCTCCGGCGGATACAAGCGCAGGATGCCCCCCGCGACGTCGGAGGACAGGATCAGCGACCCGTCGTCGCTGCTCGCCAGGCCGGTCGGGAAGATCCCGGGCGGCATTCCCGGGAGGTCTACCAGGCCGAGCGGCAGCGCGGTGGCGATGATCTCCTTCCGGCCAGACGCCGGGTCGATGAGCGTGACACGATCCGCCGCGGTCTCCGCGACGGCCACGCGGCCGTCGGCGAGCAGCGCGATTCCTTCGGGTTGCTCGAGATCGTCGGCAATCGTGCGTCGCGACCCGTCGTCGCCCATTTCGACGAGCCGGCCTGCCGCCGCCTCACTCACGATCCAGCCTCGCAGCGTGCGTGCGAGTCCCATCGGCAT
Source organism: Deltaproteobacteria bacterium (assembly GCA_031390075.1). Classification (GTDB taxonomy): domain Bacteria; phylum Myxococcota_A; class UBA9160; order UBA9160; family UBA4427; genus UBA4427. Next base: position 2,198 of record JANMTD010000637.1, read on the forward strand.
CGAGAGACCGTGAGCGAGCTCGCGGCGGGTCTCGGGCTGCGCCGCGTCGAGCTCGATCAGGGCGCCGTCGGCGGTCGCGACGACGACGCGCGTTTCGGTTCCGAGCGCGATCGCGGTCGGCTTGCCGAGGTTCGACCAACGTGCGATCACGCGCTTCGTCGAAAGATCCCATAACGCGGCGCTGTCTCGGTGCAGGCTCGCGGTCGCCATGTAGGTGTCATTCGCGGCGACGAGCGACGGCGACCCGGAACCTTCGGTGTCGCGACCGATGTCGCGGACCGTCCCGCTCGCGAGATCGACCGCGCTCAGCGCGAAGGTGTCGGCGACGTACAGGGTCCTTCCCGCCCGGGCGATGCCGCCGGGGAGTGTCAATGGGCTCGCGATCACTGTGCGAATCGCGCCGCTCTTGCGATCGATCTCGTAGATCGCGTTGTCGGGCATGTTGCTGACGAACAGGCGGCCATCGCGGGCGAAGGCCAGGTTGTCGAGATTCGTCGGTGCCGTGGCGATGCGCGTCTTCCGGTGCGCGGTGCGATCGATGTGGAACACCTCGCCGGTAGCGTTGTCGATGGCGAAGAGCTCGCCCTTCGGGTCGAAGTTCGCAGCGGCCGGCGTGGTGAATCCGTCGGCCACGACCTCCGTCGTTCCGCGGTCGACGTCCAGGCATACCACCTGGGCGCGGAACCAGAGTGGCCCGCACAGGCGGCCGTCCGGGCCGAAATCGAAGCCGTTGAGGCCGCCGAGGTCCTTGCGGACGAGGCGCGGCTCGGCCTTGCCCTCGCGATCGAACTCCCAGAGCGCATCGCCGCTGAAGACCTGGGTGCCGAACAGGCGGCCACGGCCATCGAGCGCGAGGGAGTTCATGCCCGGCAGGCCCCGTGCGAGGACGCGAAGCGTGCCGTCCGGCGCGCGCGCGTTCATCGTCCCCTTCATGAAGCTGGTGAAGTAGAGCGTCCCGTCCGCGGCGAGCTCGAGGTCATCCGCCTCGCCGTCGGGCGCCGCCACCACGAGCTCCGTGCGCCCGCTGGCGGGATCCACGCGGTAGATCGCCTGCCCCATGACGCTGCCGACCAGGATCATGCCGTCGGCGCCGATCACCATGCCGTGGATACCGCGGAAGGGTTCGCCCGGCACGAGCCAATCGCGCTTCCATTCGGCAGCGGATGCGTTCTGGAAGAACAGGGCGACTAGGACGGCGACAAGCGTGCGACTCGGCATCGATCGATCCTCGGGAGTGCGAGAGGCAACAGGAGCGGCCCACGACGATACCGGGCGCTGACGTCGCGAGGGGCAGTGCGGCAGAATGAGGCCGAGGACGGACAGCATGAAAGCACGATCCCGAAGAACAATCTGGCTCCGCGGCCTCGCCGCGCTGGCGGCCCTGCTCGTCGCGGCGCTCGCCGTCGGCACGTTCCTTTTGTCCCGCGCCGACGGCCCGGCCGGGATCCTCGCCGGCGGTCCGCTCCGCTCGGGCGAGCAGGTGGAACTCGCGGACGTGGACTGGACGGCCCTCGACGCGCTGTCCGACCTCGAGCTCGAGATCGTCGGCGAAGGGAAGTCGCGCACGCTCTGGTTCAGCGTCCACGAGGGGATCCCCTACGTCGCCTGCGACCTCGACTGCGTGGGCGGTCGACTCACGCGCTGGCCCCAGCAGATCGAGCGCGACGACCGCATCGTGCTCCGCATCGACGGACGCCGCGTCGAGGGCCGACTGGTCCACGTGCCGCACGGGACGGCGGAATACGACGTCGTGCGCGCCGGGCGCTTGCGAAAGTTCTCGGGACAAGGGGGCGCTGGCGCCGCCGCCGAAGCGGCCGCGCATAACGCCGTGGTCGATGTCGGCGAGACGCTCACGGGCCGTTCGAAGCGCAGCGAGCCCGGGGATCGACTGTACCGGGTGGATCCGCGCTGACGGGTCGAGCGGAGGGCGCACAGGTCCGCGTCGTGATCGGCTTGACCGGATGCCGCTTCTCGAGCGCCCGCGTCTCCCCCGGCGCCAGCGTGACGCTCCATCCCTTGAACATCTTCGGCGACGTACCGCCGTTCGCCTTCACGTGGTGCACCGCGTAGTCGATCACCAGCGTCTGCGCGCGCTTCGAGCGGGAATGCAGGATCAGGGCGAGCGTGACGGACTCGCCGAGCGCGATGCGGCGTGGTGAAACCTTCAACACCGCCTCGCCCGCGAACGGCCGGCCCAGGCCCCAGGCCTCGAGCACGCGGCGATCGCCGCGCTTGATCAGTGTGCGGCTGGCGTGGCGCAGCAGCGCGCGGGGGCCTCGGGCAGGTGGCGCTCGAGCCAGTCGGCAATCGTGCCCGGATGGTCCTTGGCGATGTCGTTCAAATGGTTGGCGACGCTGCGCCGCACGTACTCGCTCGGGTCACGGGTCCAGCGCGCCAACGTCTTGAACGTGAGCTCGGGGTGGTGCTCGATGAAAGGCCGCACGGCCCACTCGGCGCTGAACCGCTGCGTCATCGCGTGCAGCGCAGTCAGCGCGCGCTTCGGCGAGTCGAGGCTGTGGCGCGCGACGTACTCGGAGAGGGGCCACACCACCCAGCCCGAGAGTCCATCGTCGCGGTCGTAGAGCACCGCGAGCGCCTCGTCGCCGCATCGACGGTCCCGACGTGGATCAGGTTCTTGAACGGTTCGGGCACGGCGGGCGAGCCTAGCGCGCCGGGGGGCGCCACCGGCGCGAGGCGTCAGCTCCAGATTGCCTGCGCGACCAGCGCCCCGACGCTCGTGGAACCGAAGGTCGAGGCGGCGAAGCCCAGATCCAGGTCGTCGCCAGCGGGGCTGGCGGATTCGAGGGGGTGAGCCAGGGGCGACCTTCACGTCCGAAGACGATAGGCTGCCGCCGACTGCCGACGGCATCGCCCCCGCCCGTCCTGGCCGGAGGCGCCCATGTATGTACTCGCGATCGCCCTTGCGACCCTGCTGATCACTTCGGCCTGCGGCGATTCCGGCGGCGGCTCGTCGGACGACGGCGACGTGAGCGCACCGGCGCGCAGCGGGCCGACGCTCGAGGTCTTCCAGGCGAGCATCGACGCGATCGATCCCGACGCGCGGGACGTGGTGATCACGATCGACGCCGGCGCCGCCGAGCTCGATCCGGACGACAACCCGGTCGGCGCGCTTCCGGCGCTCGGGGCGACCTTCGCCGACGGAAACCTCGCGAGCGCGCAGGTCGAGTGGATCGCCTATCCCCGCGGAGACGGCACGCTGCAGCGTGTGTCGACCGATTCGGACGCCGGGACACCGACGCCGATCCGTGTCTCGAGCGAGTTCGCGGCGCTTCCCTACTGCGACGCCCGCCTGGCGAACGACCTCGGCGATCCGGAGAACGCACGCCTCGCCTATGGCCGCGGCGCGCCGACCTGCTCGGACCCGCTCGACTGGCGCGTCGTCACGCTGTCCGACGACGCATCGACGGCCCCGCGCGCCTTTCCCGGGGAGCCGCTCGAGGCCCTCGTCGATCCAGCGACCGGAGCGCACCTCGGCTGGCTCGCCCTCGACGACGATCGACTGATCCGGCTCGCGCCGGATCTCGCGGCCGCGGCGACGGAGCTCCTGACGGGGATCGTGCGCGGCGAGGCGATCGGCGCGACCGGCGACGGACGCATCTTCCTCGAGCTCGATCAGGCGCTCTACGCCTACGATCCGGTCGCCGAGCGGCTGACGGACCTCGACTTCGAATTCATCGAGGAATGTCCCTGCAGCGAGGCCTTCGCGTCGGATCGCCAATTCGGATTCTTCGTCGATGCCGGCGAGCTCCATCGCGCGAACCCGAGAAGCGGCGGCTCGGTCCAGCCGATCGACGCGCCCGAGAACGCATTCCCGAGCTTCGACGCCCCCGACTTCGTCGTCGTCGGGTCCGATCATGTCGCCTGGAGCTTCCGGACCGATGTCGACGGCGACCCGCTCACGACGGGCGACCAGTGCCGATTCGTGCACGCACTCCCGCGCGACGGGGGCGAAGCGCTCGAGCTCGACGACCATGCCGTCAACCCGAACTCCCTCCCCGAGTATTCGGGCTTCGTCGCCGCGGCCTCCGACGAATGGCTCTTCTACAACCGCTTCACGGCGCTCTCCACGGGACCGACCGCGATGGCCGTGCGACTCGAGGGCGGCCATGCGCGCCTCAGCCTGGGCGCGCTCTGGGTCGGCAGCTCGAGGGCGCCCGTGGTTGGACCGGGAAATCTGGGACCGGTGGTCCGGATGCTGCGTCTCACGGGCGTCCTGGACCCGATCGACCTCGGCAACAGCTTGAACCATCCGACCTTGCAGAGCACCGATCCCGACGATCCGCGCGAGGACCGGAGCGACGACGTCGAGCTCGGCAGCCTCCCCGCCGGCGGACTGTTCGCCTGGGCGCTGCCCGGGTACGGACCGAGCCGGGTCGGCGTGATGCTCTCGCCCGACGGCGGCAGCGGTCTCCAGGTCGACCTGATCGCCTGGGACGACCTCGTCGAGGACTCGCTCGAGCGCGTGACGTCGACGCCCGGCATGAGCGAGTGGCCGGTGTCGGGCTTCTGACTACGCCCCGGCGGTGATGTACTTCGTCAGATGCTCGATCGTGGATTGGTGCTCGTGCATCAGCGCCTTGACGACGTCGCCGATCGAGATCACCCCGGCCAGCTCGCTGCCGTCGCGCACGAGCAGATGGCGGGTGCGGTATTCAGTCATGAGCTCCATGCAGCGATCGACGCCCAGGTCGATCGCGACCTCGATGAGGTCCGGGTTCAGGATCTCCCGCACCCGCGTGTTCGACGAAGTTCGACCCATCAGCACGACCTTGCGCGAATAGTCGCGCTCCGAGATGAACCCGACGGGTTGCCCCTGCTCGAGCACCAGCAGAGCGCCGCAGTTTCGCGCGGCCATCTCGCGCAGGGCGTCGAGGACTGTGGCGTCCGGTGAGATGTGGAAGATCTCCCGGCCTTTTTGACGGAGAATGGTCTGGGTATTGAGCATCATCGATCCTCGGGTTCGGGCCGCGGACGCTGATCCCGAATGCACGGCAGGGTCGATCACCGGCGTGGGATGCCCCTTGCCCGTCGGGTGCCAGCCTAGCACGAAGAGAAGGACGAAGAACCCGATCCCCTGGCCGACCGCGATTACTCCCGTCGCTGCTCGGTCAGTCCGCGCCAACCCGCGCAGAATAGTCGTCGACGTCGCCCTGAACCTGGGCGCGTACGCGCTCCGTGATCGGACGACGCGACGGCAATGCCGCGGCTTGGTCGCCGCTGTCGGATTGCACGACCTCTTCCGCGGCGAGCTGCGATTCGCCGGCGAACAGGCCGCCGAAGGCGTGGTCGAGGCCCTCGGTGGCCACCGTCGTGGCCACGTAGATCGCTGCGACGAACAAAACCAAGCCGATGAATCGTTCCATCCACGGGCCATCGGCCTGCGGGCGAGTGCGCTTGAGCGCCGGACCGGGGGCATGGGAGGGGTGGCAACAAGCGCCGCCGCACCCCGAAGAGTCCCCCGATGGCCGGCCCGGTGATCAGAAGCGGAAGATCGAAAAAGAGCTCGAACATCGTCCGTCTGCCTTCCCGTCGTCCGTGATTTCTCGTCGACCGGCGGGCTGATCCTGGAACCCTATCGTAGATTGGAAGCCGATCTTCAGGCGTCGTCGTATCTGGAATCGGGGGAAGCGGATGAGAACGGATCGCGAGAGAAGCCCGATGATCGCTGGCCTGCTGTCCGGTGTGATGCCCGGCCTGGGGCAGTTCTACTGTCGTCAATGGGCGAGGGGAGCGGTGTACCTGGGCGCGGTCTCGGCCGCCGACTACGCTGCCGGCGTCTCCCAGGGCCTCATCCATACCCTGATGAACCGCGCGCTCCCGGAAAACATGACGAAGCTCGTTCTGGGCTCGATCTTCATGATGGCGGTCGCGGCCTGGAGCGTCATCGATGCGGTCCGCACGGCCAGGGACTCGTCACCGTGAGCGCTTCCGAACCGCACCGGGCTCATCCGATCGAACATCATCCGCGTGACCCGCTCCATTCTCAGAGGTCGAGCGTTTTCGCAAATGCGCAGATGTCGGCCACCAACGCCACGGGCTCTTCATACGCCGGGAAATGCCCGCCGGACTTCATCGTCGTCCAATGTCGCAGGTCGTACTTTCTCGCCACCGCGGATCGCGGCGTTCGCATCACCTCTTTCGGGAACATCGCGACGCCCGTCGGCACGTCGA
>JANMTD010000642.1:0-3033 GCA_031390075.1 Deltaproteobacteria bacterium
CGCCGAACTGCGGCGAGCCGTAGTGTTCCCCGGCCAACCCGCACCCACAGCCCGTCTGATCCGCGAGCGCCGCCTGGTGACGCCAACGGCGAGAACGGGATAGCTTGAGAGCTGGCACCCGCTGAACGAGAGAGGATTCGACGATGAGAATGACGACTCCGGACCCCGGCTACTTCGAGGTGGCCTGTCTCCAACGAGCCCATCGCGCGCTCCTGCCCGATCCCGTTCCGGAGGCGCTGATCGAGAAGATCCTCGAGGCCGGCACCCACGCGCCGAGCGCGAAGAACTGCCAACCCTGGCGCTTCGTCGTGGTCCAGGACCCGAAGCTCCGGAAGCAGATCGGCGATGGGGCACGCGCCGCCTGGGTCGGGTTCGCCCGCGCGACCACGGAAGACCAGTCGGATCCCGGCTTCAAGGACGTCGACCGCTGGGCGACGGGCGGCCTCGCCGAAGCGCCCGTGATCATCGTCCTGTGTGGCGACACGAAGGTGCTGCCGCTCGACCAGATGGGCTCCTCCATCTATCCGGCCGCCCAGAACATCCTGCTCGCCGCGGCCGCGCTCGGCCTCGGCTCTCTCATGAGCAGCCTGCCGCTCTACGCGCCCGACGACGCCTTCGCCAGGACGCTCGGGCTGCCCGACCACATCGTGCCGCTCGCCACGCTCCCGATCGGCTATCCGGCGCGCAAGCTCGGGCGCCCGCGGCGGCGGCCAATCGCGGAACTCACGAGTCGGGATCGCTTCGGCAACGCCTGGTAGAAACACGCGCGGCGCGGCGCGCGTGCTCAGATCAGAACCGCCATCCGAGGACCAGACCGGGATCCTGGTCTTGCCCGATCCCGAAACCGACGGTGGGCATCGCGCTCTTCGCTCTCTGGCTCTCGAGGGATTGAATCTCGTGTTCGAGCGCTTCCCGCTCTTGATTGCGTTCGCGAAGCTTCGAACGCCCGGTGAAGAGCGTGATGAGTCCGGCGATTCCGATGACGCCGCCCCCGGCTGCGATTCCGATCGCGTTGTCCGTCTTACATTGGGTCGACGAACCGGCCGCGGCGGCCGCGCAGAGGACGCCCGCCAGGGTCGCCACGCCGAATCCGACACCCGTCAACACGCCGCCCGTGATCATCGCGGCGCGAGGCCCCCGCGTCGAGATCGCGTCGCGCTGGCTCTCGAGCGCCTCGATGTCGCCGATCTGCGAGGCTTCGTCTTCCGCAGCCTGCGCGAACATCGGACGCTCGCCATACCCGCGCGCCATCAATCGCTCGATGGGTTGTGAAGCCGGGAGCTCGGTGGGTTGGGAAGTCCGCACGCCCTCGGCCTGGGCAGGGTATCCGGTCATCGAGATCGCGAGACTCAGCGAGATGGACAACGAACGCACGATTATTGCTCCCTGGTATGAGGAGGAATCAACGAATCGACGGCGATTTCCCGGACTCGAATCAATCGGGGACGTAGCGACCCGTGATCAACGGCAGATCCGCGTACGTGCGAATCCCCGCCGCCGCGCCGCAGACCGCGGGGATCGCGTTCACGACCGGCATGGCCGTGAGCGGGTTGGCGAGATCGGCCATGCGACCCGACTCGATCTGCTCGCGCGAAGGACTGAACTTCACGCGGGTATGGATGTTCGGGCTGCCCTCGACCTCCATCGTATAGCCGTGGTGCACAGGCCATTCGGGCTCGAGACCCTTGCCGGCGTTCCAGACGACCTCGAGCTCGATCACCGAACGATCGCCGACCATGCCCTTCCACGTACACTTCTGGCCCGCGAGCGATCCCTCGGGCATCGTGAATCCCTTGATCGTGCGCTCGACCGGCGTGATGGCGGGCTCGTATTCGAAAGCCACTTCGCGCAGCGGAATGTGAAGCATTTCGGCCATCACATCGACGCACTCCGCGTACTGCCCCAGCACCCGGCGATTGATCTCGTGCCATTTTTCGTCGGGATCGAAGGACCAGCCGAGATTCGTGTAGTTGGCGATCGCGTCGTAATGGGTCAAGTCGGCCGACTCGAGGAACCGGATCTTCTTGAAATCCCGGGACGCGGCTGCCATCAAGGCCGCGATGAAGTTCGCGAACCCGGGGAAGATGCCGGCGCCGAATACGCTCGCCCCGCCCCTTCGAGCTGCCGATTCGACCCGCGCGCGAACGTCGCTTCCGAGCGTCCGCCCGTTGATGAAATAGCTGCTCGCCACGTTGACCCCGGCGTCGAGCAGCCGAACGAGCTCCTCCGGATCGAGCTGATTGGGCGTGTAGCAGACGCAGTCCGGCTTCAGCGCGAGCAGGCGATCCACGTCGCGCGTGGCGTAGACGCCGACAGGCTGGACGCCGCAGAGCTCGCCGACGTCCCTGCCCTCTTTGTCGGCGCTCCAGGCATAGCACCCGACGAGCTCGAGATCGGGATGACGCAAGATCCCCTTGACGGCCTCACGACCGACGTGACCGGTGGTCCACTGGACGACGCGATAGGTCATTGCGGGATTCTCCTTAAGGCCGAGCCTAGTGCAGCGACTTCCCCCGCGCTTCAATAGGTCTGGAACCCTGAAAGGAGGCGAGCATGGCCAGCGTATTCGTGACCGGGCAGCGAGGTCGGACCGCTCCGAGCCCTCGGCGTCGAGATCGTCGATGGGGACGTCTCCGCCGCCGCGTCGAGCAAGCCTAAGGCGCTTCGAGAACCTTCGACCCTAGAAGCCCACCGATAGGTTCACCGCGCCGAACTGCGTCTTCCTGCGCTGAGCGTCGAACTCGAGGGACCGGAGCACGTAGGCAAAGTTCAATCGCACGCGCGACCACGCCAGGATGAGGCCCGACTGCAGATCGCCGACGAGCGGCTCCTTGTCGACGCTGCGACTTTGCCGGAAGGTATTGCCGTCGAGGAAGACGTTGTAGGCCACGGCGCGGCCCTCGACGCCGGCGTACAGATACCACGCGAACTCGCCCGTCGAAGTGAAGAAGCCCTGGTTCGGAAGGCTCGGCTGGGCGCGCGGGGGACCGAAGTCGAGCGGGAGCTGCTGACCGAATCGCAGCGTCAATCCGG
>JANMTD010000007.1:0-7772 GCA_031390075.1 Deltaproteobacteria bacterium
AGGATGAGGTCGGCGTCCGCCTCTGCGCTTCCGTAGTCTGGGCTCACGGTCTGCTCGCTTCTCACGAGATCGAGCGCGCGAGTCTCGAGACCCAGTACGTCGAGGCGCAGGAGTCCTACGAGGACGAGCGCGAGGCCCGCGACAGCCTCGAGAGCAATCTCGTGAAGGTGCAGCGCCAGGCGAGTCAGCTCGACGAGAGCCTGGATGCCGAGCGCCTCGCCCGGATGGAGGCGGCCGCGGCCCTGGCCAAGCGCGAGGGCGAGCTCTCCAAGATGCAGTCGACCTACGACGAGCTCGTCTCCGATCTCGAGTCGGAGGTCTCGTCGGGCCAGATCGAGATCGAGCGCCTGCGCGAAGGGCTGCGTCTGAACGTCTCCGAAGAGGTGCTCTTCGCCTCGGGCTCCGCGGAGCTCGACGCGAAGGGACAGGAGGTGCTCGTCAAGGTGGCGGCGCAGCTGTTGCGGCTCGAGGACGCGATCCACGTGCGCGGCCATACCGACGACCGCAAGATCGGCGGCGCCCTCGCCGAGCGCTATCCGACGAACTGGGAGCTCGCGGCGGCGCGGGCGGCGCGGGTGGTACGCCTGCTGGAGCTGAAGGGCGTCTCGCCGAAGCGGCTCTCCGCCATCTCGCTCGGCCCGAACGATCCGGTAGCCCCCAACAACAGCGCGGAAAATCGGGCGCGCAATCGCCGGATCGAGATCCTGCTCGTCCCGAAGGCGGTCAAGGGTTCGAATCCGGAGGCCTGATCCCGAGATGGCGAGAAGTTGGCGGAGAGGCGGCCCTTCGGCGCTCGCCCTGATCCGGCGCGGCCTCGTGCTGCTCGGCCTGATCGCCGAGGCGGCCTGGGTCTATCTCCTCTACCGCCTGGTTCGGAGGGGAACGCTCAGGCGCGGTCCCGATTGGCTGGCCGACCGCTTCGGTCGCTTCGCGGCGCGCTTCGTCACGATCGCGACGCGGTTTCGCGGCGGGCTGATCAAGCTCGGGCAGGTCGCGAGCCTGCGCGTAGACGTGATTCCCGAGGCGATCACGGCGGAGCTCGTGAAGCTCCAGGACCGCGTCCCGCCGCAGCCCTTCGCCGCGATCGAGGCCCAGCTCGAGCGCGAGCTCGGGCGGCCCGTGGCAGAGGTCTTCGCCGAGTTCGAGCGGGTACCCATCGCCGCGGCGAGCCTCGGCCAGGTCCACCGCGCCCGCGACCGCGCGGGCAGGTCGTGTGCCGTCAAGATCCTCTACTCGGGTGTCGAGCGCTCGGTCGCCGTCGATCTGCGCATGCTCCGATTCGCCCTCTGGCTCTTCGATCCCCTCGTCGCGCCGGACCTGCTCTCGGTCCACGCCCAGCTCGCGCGCACGCTGCTGCGCGAGATGGATTACATCGCCGAGGGCCACGCCGCGGAGCGTGTAGCGGAGGGCCTCGCGAAGGACCCGAAGCTCGGCCTCGAGGTGCGTGTCCCGCGGATCTATTGGGAGACGACCACCCGGCGCGTGCTCACGATGGAGTTCATCGAGGGCGAGAAGATCAACGCCCGCGAGAAGCTCGCGGCCCGGGGCGTCGACGTCGCGGACCGCGTCGCGTGGGCCACGCGCGCCTTCCTCCACCAGATGTTCCGCGAGCGTTTCTTCCACTGCGATCCGCATCCCGGCAATCTGCTCGTCGACCGGGAAGGGCGCGTCGTGCTCGTCGACTTCGGCATGCACGAGGAGATCGCGCCCGAGATCATGGAGGGGGTGCGCATGAACGTGCTCGCCGCGGTAACGCGCAACGAATCGCTCTGGGTCGACAGCCTGATCCGGGTCGGCATCCTGCGCGAGCGCGATCGCGAGTCGGCGCGCGCCCTGGCGCGGATCTCCTTCGATCCCGCCTACTACAACTTGACGCCCCGGGAGCTGACCGAGATCGATTTCGGCGACTACTTCGGCAAGGTCCGCGAGCATCTCTGGCTGATCGAGGGCGCGCGCATGCCCGACGGTCTGCTCGCCTTCGGCCGCGCCTTCTCGCTGCTCTACGCTCTGGCCCTCGAGCTCGCCCCGGGCATGCGGCCCCTCGATGTCGTCGGCCCCTACGTGCTCGCATTCCTGCAGCCTGCACGCAAGGACGCCTCGGGCGATGGCCCTCCGGCAGGCGCGACGGAGAGGGCTTCGTGTTAGCGTTTGGGCCGCGCATACGGCGCATTTTGAACGGAGCGAAGACCATCGATGGCGATCACCGCGGACGAGTTCAAGGCGGCGCTTTCTTCCTGGGCGAGCGGGGTCACGATCATCACCTCGCGCGCCGGGGACAAGGTCCACGGCATGACGGTCTCCGATTTCAGTGGCGCCTCGCTCGCTCCGCCGCTGGTGCTGGTGTGTGCCGCGAAGTCCTCGAATACCACGGCGATGATCGAGCAGGGGCGCTGCTTCGGCGTCAACGTCCTGCGCGCCGGGCAGCAGGCGCTCTCGAATAAATTCGCTTCGAAGAAGGACGAGTGGACGCGCTTCGAAGGCGTCGAGACCTTCACGGCCAAGACCGGGGCCCCCCTGCTCGCCGATGCGCTCGTCAACCTCGACTGCCGACTCGTCGCCGTCCACGATGCGGGGGATCACCTGCTCTGCGTCGGCGAGATCGAAGAGTCCCACGTCCGGGACGGCGAGCCGCTCCTCTACTTCCGCGCGAGCTACGGCCGATTCCAGAAAGATGGCTGAGGGCTCTTTATATGGCTGATGGCTCTTTATCGGCTGAGGGCTCCTCATGGGCTGAGGGCTCCAATGGGGCTGAGGGCTCCCCTCGAGTCGTGTACCGGATCGGCCGATGAGGTCGCCGGATCTCGAAGCCGAGGGGAGCGGCCTGGCACCGCGCGGGGGGCATCGATGAGCAGCGTGATCCGATGGTTGACGGCACCCGCGATCGAGCTCGCGTCGATGGCGAACGACACGGCTGCGGTGCTGCGGCGCGAGCAGCGCTACCGCGATGTCCCCGCCGTCGAGCCGACACCGGGGCTCATCGCCGAAGCGCTTGCGGACGGAACCTTCTCCCTGCTCGTGAGCCTCTGGCTCGGGATGCCCGACGCGCAGAACGTCCGCTGCGGCCATCAGGAGCTGCTCGCCATGCGCGAGTTCCTGAATCGCAATGGCTGGTTCAGCGATCCGGCCGGCTACCACCGCACACCGCCCCGGCTGCGCGCCGTCAGCCTGATCCCGCGGCAGGCCCGCCATCTCGGCCGGCGTGTCGGATACGCGGAGCTCTCCTTCGAGAGCGAGTACGAGCCCCATCCCGGCGAGCCCGCGCGCGAACGCTGGCTCGCGCAGGACGACAACGGCACCGCCGTCGCGTACGTGCTCGAGCACCCGAACGTCGATCGCCCCTGGCTCGTCTGCACCCACGGCTTCGGCATGGGACAACCCGGCGTCAACCTGACCGGCTTGATGGCGCGCTGGATCCACGAGGATCTGGGCCTGAACGTCTTGATGCCCGTGTTGCCGCTGCACGGCCCGCGTTCTGTGACGCACATGAGCGGAGGCGGGCTGCTGCAGCCCGAGTTCGCGAGCGTGCTCCATCTGTTTTCCCAGGCGGTCTGGGACATCCGGCGCATGGTCGACTGGATCCGCTCCCGCTCCGACGCGCCGGTCGGTCTCTACGGCGTCTCGCTCGGGGGTTATGCGGTGTCGCTCGCCTCCGCGTTCATCGACGACCTCGCCTGCGTCATCGCCGGGATTCCCGCCGTCGACTTCGCCTCGCTCGCCCGGGACAATGAGCCCTGGGCCTTCAAGGCCTATGGCGGCGATCTGCAGACCGACTGGTCCCTCGTGAACCACGTGATGTACCCGGTCTCGCCGCTGACCTTCGAGCCGCGCCCGCCCGTCGAGAAGCGCTTCATCTACGCGGGCGTCGCCGATCGGGTCGCGCGCCCGGACCAGGCGCGTGCGCTCTGGCGGCATTGGGGCCGGCCGCAGATCGAGTGGCTGTCGTCGGGCCACGTGATGGCGTCGATGAAGCCGAGCCTGAAGCCCTTCCTGCGGCAGATCGCGGCCGAACAGCTCTTCGAACGGGGCGACGCGCCTTTTGCAACGGACCGGGCAACGGACCGGGCTACGGACCGCGTGCGCGTCGAGCGCGGGGTCGGAGAGGGCGAGGACGCCGCCGAGTCGGCTTTCGGGGCCGGGCCCAAGAGCGGCGCCGACGGGAGCGAGTGAATGGCGCGCGTCTACTACGAACGGCTCGAAGACGAGAGCGCCACCGCCCTCGAGATCGAGACCTCGCGGCGGCGTGCCCATACGGGGATGATCTTGATCTTCGAGGCCGGCGCCCTGCGCACGCCGGAGGGCGGCGTCGATTTCGCGCGCATTCGGGAGATCGTCGCGTCGCGCCTCCCGGAGCTGCCGCGTCTGCGCCAGAAGCTGCGTCGCGTTCCGATCGAGGGCCATCCGATCTGGGTCGACGATCCGGAGTTCGAACTCGACTTCCACCTGCGGCACTCGGCGCTCCCGAAGCCCGGGCATGCCGATCAGCTCTGCAACACGGTGGCCCGCATCGCGTCTTCGCGTCTCGATCGGTCCCGGCCGCTCTGGGAGTGCTGGGTGCTCGAGGGGCTCGAGGGCGGGCGCTTCGCCCTCGTCTTCAAGATCCACCAGGCCCTCGATCGACTCGACGGCGCGGATCTGATCCGGGCGATCCTGTCCCCGGATTCCGATCGCTGTGAAGTCGTGCCGGCGCGGGTCTCGGCGCGGCCGGCTCCGGCGCCGGTCGAGCTCTTCCTGCAGGAGGTCTTGCGCGAGTGGAATCCGTCGAAGCGGGCGCTGAAGCAGGCGATCGGACTCGTCCGTCAGCCGCGGCGTGCGGTGACGACGGCGAAGGACCAGGCGCGCGGCCTGTTGCGGATGCTCGGTTATCGACTGCGCCACGCCTCGCGCTCGCCTTTCGACGGAACGCTCGGACCGCATCGCTCGTTCGCGATCCACACCCTCGATCTCGAGACCGTGAAGCGGGTCCGCCAATCGCTCGGGGGGTCGGTCCACGACTGTGTCCTGACGATTCTCACGGGCGCGCTGCGGCGCTACCTGGGCGACCGGCATGTCAGTCCGGTGACCGTCGATCTGCGCGCGGTCGCGCCCGTGCTCGAGACCGACGAGCTGCGCGCGCGGCCCTGGGTGATCGAGCTTCCGATCTGGGAGCCGACGGCGCTGTCCCGCCACGAGCGGGTCCACGAACAGACCCGACGGCTCCGGACCCAGACCGACGCGGCGAGCGGCGAGATGTTGGTCGCCGGCACGGACTGGACGACCTCTCGACGCTTCTCACTGGGGGCGCATGCCCTGGGTACGCTCGAGTACGGGCAGGTCGCCGTCGTCCAGACCCCCGGTCCGCAACAGCCTCTCTATCTCGATGGCGCGATGCTCGAGGGCTGTCATGCCATCCTGCCGCTCCGGGACGCTTCGGGGCTGAACGTGACGGTGCTCGGTTATGCCGGCGGACTCTTCGTGATGTTCAACGCGGATCCCGACCTCGGGATCGACGTTCGCCAGCTGCGCGAGGCGCTGGCGGACGAGCTGGCCGAGCTGGCGGGCCTTTCGAGCGGGCGAAACCGACTGCTCCGGGCAGTCGGCGCGAACGCTGACTAACCCGGATCCCGATCGGGGCCCGTGTCCGTGATCTTCTCGTCGACGCGCGGCTCGCCCCTCAGTACGGACGGGGCGGCGGGCACGCACGGGATCGACAGGGTGATCGAGGATCCCTGACCCGCGCGGGATTCGATCGCGAGCGATCCCCCGTGCTCGAGCGCGATGCCGTGGACCACGGAGAGGCCGAGGCCGGTGCCGCCCGTCGCACGCCGGGTCGTGAAGAACGGCTCGAGGATGCGAAGGCGATCGGGCTCGGAGATGCCGATGCCGTCGTCCTGGACCTCGATCGTCGCGATGCGCTCGTCGGGGCGGGTGCGCAGGGCGATGCGGACCTCGGTGGCCCCCGACTCGATCGCGTTGCGCACCAGGTTGACGATCGCCTGCTCGAGCTGGGTCGGATTGGCCTGCGCCCAGGGCGATTCGTCGGGCAGGTCGGCGATCAGGCGCGCCGCGTGTTGCTCGGCAAAGGCCGAGGTCAGTCGGATCGAGCGGAAGACCAGGTCGCGCAGGGCACAGGGCCATTTGTCCGTCCGTTCTTCACGGGCGAACTGCAGCACGCCGCGGACGATGTCTCCGCAGCGCTTCGCCTCGGCGACGATGTCGACGAGGGCGGTATCGACCTCGTGGGCGGCGGAGGGATCGCTGCGCACGATCTGGGCGAGCTGGGCTGCCGCGAGGATCGCGCCGACCGGGTTGTTGATCTCGTGGGCGATGCCGGAGGCGAGGGTACCGATCGAGGCCAACCGTTCGGAGACGCGCAGCTGGGCTTCCGATTGGAGCAGGGCGTCGGTCGCGCGCTTGCGCTCGTCGATCTCTCGCACGAGGTGGTGGTTCACCGCGAGCAGACGGGCCGTGCGCTCCTGGACGCGTTCTTCGAGGGCTTCGGCGTGGCGCTCGAGGCGGGCGTAGGTGAGCGCGTTGTCGATCGCGAGGGCGATCCAGGGGACGAGGAGCTCGAGGATCGGCGTGGCGTCGACCCGGTCGGGCTCCCGATCCCGATCCAGATACACGATCAGCTCGCCGAGGCGACGGCCCGCGGACTCGAGCACGTGGCGGCGGTGTGGGCTTCCGTCGGTGATCCCGTCCTGGCGCATCCGGCGCATCTGGCGCAAGAGCGGGGGCGACGGAATCGGGAGCTCGGCGCCCGCCTTGCGGACGTCGAACAGCCAGAGCTCCGCCCCCGAGAAATGCAGGTCGTCCCTCAAGATGCGGATCAACAGGTCGAGCACGCGATCGAGGTCGACGTCTTTCGACAGCTCGCGCCCGATCGAATCGACGCGCGCGAGGTCGGTGGCCTGGTTGGAGATGCGAGTGTGGGCCTCGCGCAGCTCGCGATACGAGGCGTCGATCGCCAGCTGCTGGTCCTCGAGCTCGCGCAGCATCGTGGGAAATGCGAAGCGGGCGCGCACCGCCCGAATCAGCCGCGAGAGCAGACCGCGACGGGTCGAGCTCGCGTGGATCGCATAGGTCGCCCGGCCGGGTGCGAGCTCGAGGGTGACCTCGGACGGCCCGTGGCCCCAGGCACGCGGGAGCGCGATCAGCGCGCCGTGCAGGATATGGAAGAGGGCGGGGCAATCGCGGTGGCCGGGCTCGAGGGTCAAGCGCTGGATCAGGACGCCGTCCGCCCCGTCCCACATGTCGGCGCGGATCATCGGGAAGAGGCTCGGACCCATCCAGCGCGCACCGACGGAGTAGACGTCGCGCGGGCTCGCGAGGACCCGGCCGATGCTGCGGAAGATGCCGAGCGAGCCGGCGGCGAGCTGGGCCTCGCTGAAGCGCCGCAGCTCCTCGGGCCCGCCGATCTCCTTGGCCAGGCAATCGATGATGCGCGCGAAGATCTCCCAGGGAATCGTTCGGGCCTGGTTGGCCAGCACCGCGACGTCGAGTCCCAGATCCTCGGAGATTCTCGCAATCGATACGCCGCTCCGACGCGCGCCATCGACGACGCTGCGGAGCGCGTGACCCGAAACGCCGCTCAAGGTTCCGACCTCATCTCGCTCCCAGCTTACCCCGTGTGGTTTCGACTCAAGCAACGTGCAACTCGGGCCGAAAGCGCCTGCGTCGCATGCGCGATCGGCTCGCCCGCCGGTCCGCCACAGGAGGGCGTGGCGTGCACACTCAGCGGGATCGCAAGAAGCTACTCGAACGGGCGATCGATTCCAGCGTGGACCTCGGAATCG
>JANMTD010000033.1:0-12989 GCA_031390075.1 Deltaproteobacteria bacterium
CGGTCCATTTGCGGGCGACGAGCCCGGCCCGGACCGCAGCCTCTATTGGTGGCATCACCACACGAGCAAGCGCGGCATCGTCCTCGACCTCGAGACCGACGCGGGTCGAGCGGCCTTTCGCAAGCTCGCGTCGAAGGCCGACATCCTGCTCGAGGCCGAAGCCCCCGGCGCGATGGCCGCTCGCGGCCTCGACCACCCCGAGCTCACGGCCGCCAACCCGCGCCTCGTCTACTGCTCGATCACGCCCTTCGGCCGGACCGGCCCGCGCAAGGACGAGCTCGCGACGGACCTGACCGTGCTGGCCGCCGGCGGCCCCGTCTGGATGAACGGCTACGACGACCACTCGCTGCCCCCGATGCGCGGCCTCGGCCAGCAGGGCTATGCGATCGGCTGTCATTATGCGGTGATGTCGATCCTGACGGTATCCTCTGGCGCGGGGCATCGGGCGCGGGGCAGCACATCGACGTCAATCTCCACGCGGCGGCGAACATCACGACCGAGGCCGGCTCGTACGTCTGGCTGGTGACGCGCGAGACGGTGCAGCGCCAGACCGGGCGGCATGCGAGCCAGGTCTCGACGATGTCGTCGCAGACGCGCTGCGCCGACGGCCGCTATGTGACGACCGGTTTCCCTCCGCGTCGACCGCAGGAGTACGCCCGGCTGCTCGAATGGCTCCGGTCGCTCGGTCTCGAGGAGAAGCTCCCGGAGTCCGTGTTCCTCAAGGTGGGCGCCGAGCAGCAGTCGATCGACCTCTCGAAGATCGGCCAGGACGACCAGGTCACGGCGATCTTCGGCGCGGGCCGAGAGGCGCTGATCCTGATCGCGCAGAGCGTCTCGGCCCAGGAGTTCTTCGTCGGCGCCCAGAAGATCGGCCTGTCGGTCGGCGCGATCCTGTCGCCGGAAGAGGCGTTCGAGGACGAGCACTTCAAGGCGCGCGGCATCCAGGTCGAGGTCGAGCACCCCGAGCTCGGGAAGAGCTTCCGCTATCCCGGTGCGCCGTATGCGTTTCAGAAGGGCGCCTGGCGGATCTCGCGGCGCGCGCCGCAGCTCGGGGAGCACACGCAAGAGGTTCTGCGGGAGCTCGGGGTCTAGGTATCAGCGCGCCTCGGGCCGTTCCTTCGCCAACGCCTCCTCGTAGACCTTCTTCCCCGCCCACGCGACGAGCAGCACGCTGGCCAGCGTCACCGCCACCGGCAGATGCGTCCCGTCGACGTTCATCCCCGGCAGCTCGACGCGCCCCTGCAGCGCGAGGGACGCAAGGCCGACCGCAGCCCACAGGCTCGCGAGCAGGATCGACCCCAGGATCGAGCCGGTCGACGCCCGCACCATGCCAAGCAGCCAACCCAACACGAACCACGCGATGAACGCGGCGGCGAAGCGCGCCGGGCTCGTGGCGCCCGGTGGCCGCAGCATCGTCCAGAGCAGCGACGCCAACGTCACACCGCGCATCAGGCCGAGCTGGGCGACGAGTCCCTGCTGGAGCACGCCGCGAAACAGGAACTCGTGGATCACCGGCGCGATCCCGACCACGACGATCAGTGCCTCCATCAGGCTGAAGGGATCGTTCGGATCGATGATGGGCTCGAGCGGCTCGGTGGGCTCGCTGGCCTCGCGTTCAGCGGACGGCGATTCCGGCTTCGATGCGGGCTCCGCTCCAACGTTGCCCGCGTCGCTCGATTCGTCGCCTGTCGAGGCGCTCGCGCTGTCCGGAGCGTCGGCGGCTGCGGTTTCTCCGACCTTCGCCACCGCCTCCACCTTCGGCGACCAGTCGTAGGCGAAGTTGTCGAGCTCGCTCGCGATCAGCACGGCGGGGACGAGGCAGAGGATCATCGGCCATGCGCGCCACGGAAGCGGCGCCAGTCCGATGCGCGCGGCCTGGGGCTCGGCGACGCGCCGGGCCGCGAGGGTCGCGACGCCGCCGATGCCGAGGGCGGTTCCGATGCCCTCGGCGGCGAGGGGGCCGAGGTCGAGGAAGAGCACGCCGACCAACCCGCCGGCGAGGATCGCGCCGATCGTCAACAGGAAAGCGCTCCGCACGTCGGGGAACGGCGGCGGGGCGTTCGGCCGCCTGGGCTGATTCATGCGGGACTCCGTCCGGTGCGCTCGCGGGCGAAGAAGGCCGCGAGGGCGCGGCCCGTATGCGAGCGGTCGCAGCGCGCGATCTCTTCAGGTGTACCGACGGCCACGATCTCGCCGCCCGCGGCGCCGCCTTCGGGGCCGAGATCGATCACGTGGTCGGCGCTCCGGATCACGTCGAGGTGGTGCTCGATCACGACGACCGTGTTGCCCCGGTCGACGAGGCGGCGGAGCAGGCCCAGCAAGAGCTCGACGTCGACGAAGTGGAGCCCGGTCGTGGGCTCGTCGAGCAGGTAGAGCGTGCGGCCCGTCGCTCGGCGCGCGAGCTCCTTGGCGAGCTTCATGCGCTGCGCTTCGCCGCCGGAGAGTGTCGTCGCAGACTGGCCGAGGTGGATATATCCGAGGCCGACGTCGAGCAGGGACTGCAACGGCCGGGCGACGGCCGGCACGGCTTCGAAGAGCGCGACGGCCTCTTCGACGGTCAGCTCGAGGACGACGGCGATCGAGCGTCCGCGGTAGCGGATCGCGAGGGTGTCGCGGTCGTAGCGGTGGCCGTCGCAGACTTCGCAGGGGACGAACAGGTCGGGCAGGAACTGCATCTCGACGCGGATCGCGCCGTCGCCCTCGCAGGCCTCGCAGCGGCCGCCCTTCACGTTGAAGGAAAAATGTCCGGGGCCGAGGCCGCGGATGCGCGCCTCGGGCAGGGCGGCAAAGAGCGCGCGGATCGCGCTGAAGGCGTCGCTGTAGGTCGCGGGATTGCTGCGGGGGCTGCGGCCGATCGGCGACTGGTCGACGTCGACGAGCTTGTCGATCGACTCGAGTCCGTGGATCGCCCGGTAGCCGCCCGGATTCGCGAGGGCACCGTACAGCCTGCTGGCGAGGATACGCTGGAGCGTGTCGTTGATCAGGCTGGATTTTCCGCTGCCGGAGACGCCGGTGATGACGCTGAAGACGCCTAACGGGAGCTCGAGGTCGACGTTCTTCAGGTTGTGGGCGGTGCAGCCTTCGAGGCGGATCGATGCGCCCGCCGGCGAGCGCGGGCCCGGCGGGAGCGGTATCGCGTCGGCGTCTTGCGCGTGCCGCGGCGGTGCTGCGATCCGGCGCCGGCCCGAGAGGTAGGCGCCGGTCGGGGAATCGGGGTGGCGGGCGAGCTCGTCGGCCGTGCCCTCGGCGACGATCTGGCCGCCGTGGATGCCTGCGCCGGGGCCGAGATCGATCACGTGGTCCGCGGCGCGGATCGTCGCCTCGTCGTGCTCGACGACGACGAGGCTGTTGCCCTGGTCGCGGAGGGCCATCAGGCTCGCGAGCAGGCGGTCGTTGTCGCGGGCGTGGAGACCGATCGAGGGCTCGTCGAGGATGTAGAGGACTCCGATCAGCCGCGCGCCGATCTGGGTCGCCAGGCGGATGCGCTGGGCCTCGCCACCGGAGAGTGTCGCCGCCGGGCGGTCGAGGCTCAGGTAGCCGAGGCCGACCTCTTCGAGAAAGCTCAGCCGCTCGCGCACCTCCTTGAGGATGCGCTCGGCGATCTTTGCGCGGAGATCGGTGAGCGCGAGGCCGTCGAAGAAGGCGGCGAGATCGGCGATCGAGAGCGCGGCGAGCTCGGGGAGCGAGCGGCCGCCGACGCGCATGCTGCGCGCTTCGATGCGGAGCCGTGACCCGGCGCAATCGGGACACGGCCGCTCGCTCTGGAATCGCGCGAGGGCGGCGTCGACGCGCCCGCCCAACGCCTCGAGGCGCCGGCGGAGATCGCCGAGCACGCCGTCGAAGGGCCCGACGACCTTCTCGAGCGAGAGCTCGAGATCCGGATCGCCCTCGAGGAGCTTCCGGCGCGCGTCGGCGGGGAGCTTCTGCCAGGGCGTGTCGAGGGAGATTTCGAGGTGGGCCGCGACTTTCTCGAGCAGCTTCCGGTAGTAGCCGCGCGCCTCTTTGAGATCGAAGGCCGCGATCGCGCCCCCGGCGAGGGAGAGCGATTCGTCGGGCACGATCCGGTGCGGATCGAAATAGCCCTCCTGTCCGAGTCCAGTGCACGCAGCGCAGGCGCCGAAGGGATTGTTGAACGAGAAGAGCCGCGGTGAGAGCTCCGGAAACGAGATCTCGCAGGTCGGGCAGGCGCCGGAGCGCGAGAGCCACCAGGCACTCGACCGCGCGTCGCCGCCGGCGACTTCGCCGTCGCCGACCACATCGCCGACCACGTCGATCAGCGCGAGGTCGTCCGCCAGCCGCAGGGCCGTCGCCAGCGATTCCGCGAGTCGCGCGCGGACGCCGGCCTTGACGGCGATCCGGTCGACGACGAGCTCGATGTCGTGGCGCGCAGCGCGGGTGAGCGTGATGTCCTCGGCCAGGTCGCGCATCACGCCGTCGATGCGCGCGCGGGCGAAGCCGTCGCGCCGGAACTGCTCGAGCTCCTTCTTGTACTGGCCCTTGCGGCCGCGGACGACGGGGGCGAGGACCTGGATCTTCGTGCCCTCGGGCAGCGCGAGCACGCGGTCGACCATCTCCTCGAGACCCTGCTGCGAGATCGCGGCGCCGCATTTCCAGCAGTGCGCCGTGCCCGCCCGGGCGAAGAGCAGGCGAAGGGAGTCGGCGATCTCGGTGATCGTGCCGACTGTGCTGCGGGGGCTCTTGCCGACGCCCTTCTGCTCGATCGCGACCGCCGGCGAGAGGCCTTCGATGGACTCGACGTCGGGGCGCGCGAGCTGGTCGAGGAACTGGCGCGCGTAGCTCGAGAGGCTCTCGACATAACGCCGCTGGCCCTCGGCGTAGAGCGTGTCGAAGGCGAGGCTCGATTTGCCTGAGCCCGAAGGCCCGGTCACGACGACGAGCTTGTTGCGGGGGATCGTGACGTCGATGGATTTGAGGTTGTGGGTGCGCGCGCCGTGGATCGTGATCTCTTCCGGGTCACCGCGGGCGGCGAGGCCCGCGATCGTCTCGAAGTCCCGGGCGAGTCGGGGATCGGATGCGCTCGCACTCGGTCCGCGGCGGACGACCGGGCCCGACGCCTCAACCATCGAAGGAGCCCTTGCGCGCGATATGGGTCTGCTTGCGCAGCACGTCGATCCACTTGACGTACTCCGCCTCGGTCTTCTGCTGGAAGAGCAGATTGCGGAGCTGGGGCTGGGCTTCTTCGAAGCTGATGGCCTTGAAGGGCCGTCGATCGACGAGCTGGAGGAGATTGCAGCCGAAGGACATCTCGATCGGGGGCGTGAAGTCGCCGGGCTTGAGATTCGCGATCGCGCTGTCCATCCACGAGGCGAGCTCGGAATCGTGGATCCAGCCGAGGTCGCCTTCGCGCTCGGGGTTCATCTCGGTCACGCGCCGTGCGACGGTCTGGAAATCGGCGCCGGCCTCGATCTCCGCCCGCGCCCCGGCGATGAGTGCGCAGGCGTCGGCGCCCGAGCTCGCGCTCGGACCGTCGCTGCGCACGACGATGTGGCGGAGGTAGACCTCCTCGCCGCCGGAGGGCTGATTCGCGAAGCGCTCGTCGTAGAGCGCCTGGAGCTCCTCCTGACTTACCTCTACCCGCGAGCGCACCATCGCGTTCACGACCTTGCTGCGCTCGATCTCGCCGCGGATCTTGTCGCGGTACTCGTCGACGGAGAGGCCGTGGCTCTGGATGCTCTTGTAGAGCTCTTCCGGGGTCAGGCCATTGTCCTGGGCGATCGCCTCGATCGCGGCATCGATCTCCTCCCGCTCGGCGGCGAGCTCGAGCCGCTCGACGACCGAGGACAGGAGCTTGCCCTCGATCAGGCGGTCGAGGGCGTCACTGCGGACCTTCTGGATCTCGGCCTCCGGTGCTCCGGCCTCCCGCATCCGCTCCTCGACGGGTCGCGCGATCTCCATCACCTCGGAGACGAGCACGATGTCGTTGCCCACCTGAGCGGCGATGCCCTCGACGAGGGTCTCGGCGGCAAGCGCGGGCGTCTCCACGAGAAGGGTCGCGAGAAGGGTCACAAGAAGGGCCACGAGCGCGGCTCGGCCGACGGATCGGGGGCGGCCCGACCCCTTCGGAACGCAGGTCGAGTCGGTCGCCTTGTTCGGCCAGATCGTCGGCCCCATCGCAGAAATGCCCTCCGGAGTGGATCGCGCGCAGGTCGGCGCGGCTCCGGAGCCGAGTCTAGTCTGGTCCGCCTTCCCTCACGAGACCCTTCAGGAGAGGAAGCTCGCTCGGGGCGGGACCGCGGCGCGTGCCGCTAGCTCGGGAGCCGATCCGCCCCGCTCGGACACCGGCCCGGCTTGGCCGGGTCCGTCGTTCGCGGGCCAGAGGGAGGGATCGACCAGCGCCGGGAGCGCGGTGGGCAGGCGTTCGACCAGCGAGGCGAGCAGTGCGCCGTCGACGGTCTCGTCTTCCCAGTCGCGCAGCAGCTGCGCGAGCTGTCCAGCCGACTCGCAGCCGAGGACAGGATGTACGCCGGGCAGCTCGCGCACGAAGGCGAGGTAGAGCGTTCGGGGCTTGATCCCGAGGTCCGCCGCGAAGCCCTCGATCGTGCGCATCGCGCCGGCGAGCCCTGCGAGCGAGCGCGGGAGCCGCGCGGAGCCGAGATGGGCGAGGCCCTGGAGGTAGACGCTGCGCACGTAGACCGTGCGCCCGGCCTCGCGCGCACGCGGGAAGAATCCCTGGCGCTGGAGTCGCAAGTCGAGGAGCGAGGTCGCGACCTGGAGGATCTCGATGTCGGGATCGTCGAGGGCGGCCCAGGCCTCTTCGGGCGTCGCGGCGGAGACGCCGAGCTGTCCGATCCGTCCCGCATCGCGTTCCGCGAGCACGACGCGCCAGAGCTTGCCGCCGAAGGCGTGGCGGTGGGCGAAGCGGTGGAGCAGGAGCGCGGGGATCGAGTCGACACCCAACGCTTCTCGGCTGCGAGCGAGGCTCGCCGTGACGCGTTCGAGATTCTCGCAGAGATCGAGGCCGGGGGCGTCGACGTCCGGTGCGAGCTTCGTGATCACGCGCCAATCGGCGTGCAGCGCGAGGGCTCTTCCGACGCGAATCTCGCTGTCGCCGTAGGCGCGGGCGGTGTCGATCGAGCGAACACCGGCGTCGCGGGCCAGGGTCAACAGCTCGGCGAGCTCGTCGCCGTCCGGCGGTCCCGTCCGGTTCGCGATGCCGTACGGCATGCCCCATTGCGCGCTGCCGAGCGTCAATCGCCGCGGGTCCCGCGTGCGCATGCCCTGCCAGCAGGAAAGCGTCATCTCTACCACGTGGTCCATCCTCCATCGACCACGAGATCGTGTCCCGTGATGAAGCTCGAAAGCGGCGAAAGCAGAAACGCGACCGGGCCCGCGAGCTCGTGAGCGGAGCCGACGCGGCCGAGGGGGACGCGGCGTGCGAGCTCGGCGACGAAGGCCGCCTCGCGCTGCACGATGGGCGACGGGAAGGGCCCTGGGCTGACGCAGTTGACGCGAATCCCGTCCGGCGCGTAGTGGCACGCCGCATAACGGGTGAACTCGATCACGCCGGCCTTGGCGGCGCCGTAGGCGGGCGGATTGTGGAATTGCGGATGATTGCGATAGGTCTCGGGATTGGGCGAGACGAGGCCGTACATCGAGGCCACGTTCACGATCGCCCCGCCCTGCGCCTTCGCGATCATACGCCCGGCGACCGCCTCGGTCGCGAGGATCAGGTCGGACAGCGTGCTCTCGACGGTCTCCTCGACGGCGGCGCGCTCGAGCGAGCGCAGCAGCGAGCGACGCCCGCCGACGGCGTTGTTGACCCAGCCGTGGACACGCCCCGCTTCCTTCTCGATCCGGTCGAGGATGCGGGCGAGGTCGGCGTCGACGTGTTGATCGGCGGTCTCGGGGATGATCGTGCCCGTGAGGTCCTCCGCGAGGGACGCGGTCTCGTCGAGGGGCTCGCGGCGGCGACCGAAGACGACGACGGTGGCCCCGAGCGAGGCGAGGCCGAGGGCGATGGCGCGTCCGAGGTGGCTACCGCCGCCGCTGACCCCGATGCCCCATCCCGCCATCGCATCGCGCCCGAGAAAGTTCGCGTTCATCCCTCCTCCAGCTTCTTCTGCACGATGTGTTCGTTCATCTCCGCGATCTCTGGGACACCGTCGAGCAGCCGCACCATCGCCGGGTAATCGATCGTGGCCGCCTCGCTTCCGAAGAGCCGGAAGGCGCTCCGCGCCATCGCGAGGTCTTCGTAGGTGTCGACCGTCCAGCGCCAGGCCGAGCGCTCGGGCCAGTCGGACGGGAGGGCGACGGACTCGATCCGGCCGTGGCTCGAGAGCCAGCTCGTGACGTGGACGCGGTGATGGAATTGATTCGCGGGGATGGCAGCGCTCGCGCGCCGGAGCGCGAGGGTTTGGACGAGCTCGACGCCGTAGCCGACCGGTCGACCGCCGCGGGGCCGCAGGATCTCGGCCGCGCTCGCCTCTTCTGTTTTGGCGTCTGCGAGCTCATCGCGCGCGCAGACGAGGGCGTCGACGAGGGGCGCATCGACGAAGGGATTGTCGGCGGTGACCCGCACGAGCCAGTCGGCGCCGGTCTCGTCGGCGACCGAGAGGAAGCGCGACAGGACGTCGGTCGCGTGGCCGCGGTAGACCCGGAGCCCGAGCTCGAAGCCCCAGGCCTCGGTCACGTCGTCGGCCGGGTCGCTCGTCGTCGCGAGCCACCACTCGTCGACCCGGGCCCGGGCGAGGCGGGTCGCGATCAGCGCCAGGAGCGGCCGGCCACAGAGCGGCGAGAGGATCTTCCCCGGCAGCCGCTCCGAACGCATGCGGGCCTGGATGATGCCGACTGTCTTGGCCATGAATCGCGGCCTCCCCCGCGCGCACACGGCGCGGGCGCTCCGCTATCGGCAGAACATGCGCATCGGCTTCGCAAATTCCGGCCGGCACAATCAATTTGATTGATCTATCTATAAACTGAAGCATCCATCGATCTAAGTCTCGAGGATTTTGCCGGCCGCGATCGAAACAGATAGATCAATCGATTAACCTCGAGCCATGCCGCGACCCCGACTCGAGGATGCCCGCTCGCGATTGCTCGTCGCGGGCCTCGGACTGTTCGCGAGCCACGGCTGCGAGCGGGTCAACAGCAACGCCATCGCCCGGGCCGCGGGGCTGGGGATCGGGACCTTCTACCTCCACTTTGCGAACAAGTACGCGGTCCTTCGGGAGCTGCAGCTGCGGACGCTCGCGGGCCTCCGCGATGCCCGGGACGCGGCGCTGCCGGCGGCCGAGCCGGGAGCCGTCCGCGCCACGATCAGCGCCGCCGTCGAGTTCGCCCGGGACCATCGCGAGGCGTACCGGGTCTGCTTCGGCCGGGAGCGCGCCGCCGCGGCCCACCACGGCCCGGTGCTCTCCGAGTCGGCGCGCCCGATCGCCCAGGTCCTGCGCGCGCTCCAACAGACGGGCGAGGTCGACTCCGCCCTCGACGTCGAGCTCGCGGCGCGCGCCTATCTCGCGATGGAGGTCGGGCTGCTCTTGTGGTGGCTCGAGGATCCCAAGCGAGCGGAGGTCGGAGGGCTCGTCGAGACCCTGGTGCGACTTCATCCCGCGCAGGTCGGACCGCGAACGGCGCCGCCCCCGACCTGATGGGGCCCGCCGCACTCGGCCGCACCCAGCGGACCCTCGCTTCGATCAGCTTCGATCAGTGGCGATCGGTCAGGGCGTGGAAGCGATCGGCGAGGGAGAGCAGCGCGGGTCCGAGCAAGACCTCGGCGACGAAGGCCGTCGCGATCGTCAGGGTGACGAGCAATCCGAAGTTGACGAGGTTCCACATCGACGAGAGCGTGAAGCCCAGGAATCCCACCGACAGGATGACCGAGGTCACGAGCATCGCGCGGCCCGTCGTCGAGAGGGTGTCGACGACGGCGGTCTCGATCGGCACGCCCTGGCGATGGAGCGTACGGATGTGGTGCATCGAATGGATCGTGTCGTCGTCGCAGACGCCGAGGGCGATCGCGCCGATCATCAGTGTGAAGGAGTCGAGGGGCAGTCCGAGAAAGCCCATCACACCGAGGGTCAGCAGGATCGGGAACACGTTCGGGATCATCGCGAGCAGTCCCCAGCGCATGCTCCCCAGCAGCAACATCATCATCCCCGCGATGCCGATGAACGAGAAGATGTAGGAATTCGCCATGCTGCTGACGACCGCCGCGATCGAGCGCACGAGCACTGCGTAGACGCCCGTCACCACCGGCTCGCCGAGCTCGCCGAGCGCCGCATTCGTGTCCTGTTCTGCCAGCTCGAAGAACTGCCGGTAGTGGACCGAGTCGCGCCAGGGCATCCGGACCGCCATCCGCAGCGTCCGATAGTCGCCGTCGACGACGTCTTCGAGGTCGTCGCTCCCGGCGCTCTCGAAGAGCAACAGCGCCTGGGCGACCGCCTCGCGGTCGTCGGGCACGACGTAGGCCTCGGGGCGATCCTCGTTCAGCGCGCGGTGGACCTCCTTCACGATGTCGGCGAGGGAGACGGTCTGGCCGGCGAGATAGCCGTCGCGGGGGCGTGTCTCGAGATCCAGCCCGAGGGCCGCGAAACGCTTCAGCGTCTCGGGGTCGCGGCCGTCGCTTCCCTCCGGCCGCTCGAGCACGACCTCGAACGAGACCGAGCCGCCGAGGACCTCGTCGATGACTCGCGTTCCCTCCTTGATCGGCGTGCCGTCCGGAAACCAGGTCATCGGATCGTGGGAGAGCCGCAGCCGGAGCGCGCCCGCCAGCGCCACGCCCGCCATCAAACAAGCGACGATCACGATGGGCACGGGCCTTCGCACCGCGCCCCGCCCCGCCTCGGCCATCCACTTGTCCGTCCCCGTCGAGCGATTCGCCGCATCGCTCGCGCGGGCCTCGCCCATCGGGACGAGCACGGCGATCGCCGGCAGCAGCGTCAAGCTGAGGAACAGCGCGATCAGCACACCGACCGGACCGAAGATCCCGATCGCCGAAACCGGTGCGAGATCCGAGGTCGCGAACGACGCCAGACCCACCGCCGTCGTGAGACTCGTCAGCACGATCGGAAAGCCCGAATGGCCGAGCGCGTGGATCAGCGCCTCGCTCTCGCCGTCGCCGGCGTGGCGGCGCTGGTAGAAGATCGCGAGCACGTGGACAGAGTCCCCGACGCAGGCGGCGAGCAGGAGCGAGGGAAGGATCTGCGTCGGCACATGCATCGGCGTGTCGGTCCAGCCCATCAGGCCGAAGGTCGCCGCGACCGTGAGACCCACGACCGCGAGGGGCGCGAGCGCGGCGACCAGACGCCTGAACACCAGGAATAACAAGAGGCCGATCGAGAAGAGCGCGAGCCCGAGAAAGCGCGGCATGTCCCGCGCCATCACTTCGCCGAGCACCTGGAGCAGGATCGGCGTGCCGGCGGAGTGCAGCACGAAATCGGGCGCCTGGAACTCGGCGATGACCTCTTCCACGGCGGCGACGACCGCCGCCGTCTCCTCCCCGGACAGCAGGACCGGCTCGGCCTCGTCCGCCGCCTTCGACCCCTCCTCCGCGCCCTCCTCGGCATCAGAGTCCGCGCCAGAGCCCGCGTCGTCGAAGCCCGAGAGCTCGTCGACGGCGGAGCCGGCCGAGGAGTAGAGCTGGAGCTCGAGGGTCAGTGCGGTCGCCGAGCCGTCTGCCGCGAGCAGCGTTCCCTGGAAGAGCGGGTTGTCGAAGGCGCGCTCGCGCAGGCGGGCGAGCGCCGCCGCGTCCTCGGGCCAGGGATCGAGGAAATCCTCGACGAGGAGCAGATCGCCCGTGGCCCGCGTATCCCGGGCGTTGACGAGGCTCGTGACCTCCTCGAGGTGGGGCACGCGTTCTTCGAGGGCTTCGTGGAGCGCGCGGAGCCGCTCGAGAAAGCGCTGCTCGAAGACGCCCGACTCAGTTGCCGAGGTCCCGGGCGCCGCGGAGATCACGATCCGCTCGTCGCGGCCGAAGGTCTGCGCGAATTCCTCGTAGGCGAGCAGGACGGGATCGTCCTTCTCGAGGAAGGACTCGAAGGTCACGTCGACGCGCAGGCGCGAGAGGCCCGCGATGCAGAGCAGTGCCAACGCCAGGACGGGGAGCAGGACCGCGAGTGGATGTGCCACCACGAATCGCGCCCACGCCCGGAACACGGGCTCGGCTCGCTCCCCCCAAGACCTCGCCATGGCGCGCACGTTAGCTCGATCGGCGCAGGGGAATCGACCTTAGGCGCGATAAATCGCAAGTCGCCGGGTCATGCCTGGCCCTTCGGCCCCGGCCGCTCGCCTCATTCCCCCGACAATTTTCGCAGGAGCGATTTCACCGCCGCAAATAACGCGGCGGACCGACCCTCCGGGCCGGGTGCACGGGTGACGAGGCGCTGTTCAGGCGTCACACGGATGCCCGAGCGCGCCTGGGACAGCAGGCGGACCAGGCGGTCGGGATCGATCTGGCTCTTCGACGCGACCTGCAGGACGAGCTCGCCCCGGGAGACCTCGACGCGCACGATGCCGAGTCGCCGCGCGGCGATCTTGAGCCGGATCACCTCGACGAGATTCTCGGCCTCGGTCGGCAGCCGCCCATAGCGATCCATCAGCTCGTCCCGGATCTGGACGACCTCGTTCTCGTCGCGCGCGCTCGAGAGCCGCTTGTAGAGGACGAGCCGCTGGGAGACGTCGGCGACGTAGTCGTCGGGCAGGCGGCCGACGACGGGGAGCTTGATCTCGGGGTCGATCCAGTCCTCGTGGGCCTGGCCGCGGAGCTCGTCGATCGTCTGCTCGAGCATCTCCATGTAGGTCTCGTAACCCACCGAGCGGAGATTCCCCGACTGCTCGGAGCCGAGCAGATCCCCCGCGCCGCGGATCTCGAGATCGAGGTTCGCGAGCCGGAAGCCGGCGCCGAGCTCCGAGAGATCCTGGATCGCCTCGAGTCGCTTCTGTGCGTCGGGCGAGAGCGAGCCGACCTGCGTCGGCACCAGCAGATAGGCGTAGGCGCGCCGCGCGCTGCGGCCGACGCGGCCCCGCAGCTG
>JANMTD010000085.1:0-9760 GCA_031390075.1 Deltaproteobacteria bacterium
AAAAGGCCGGGCTGGGATGTTCATGCACTCGCGGCGGCGATGGTCGGCCGCTCCCATCGCGCCGAGCCCGCCCGCGCACGCATCCAGGAGGTCAGCGACCGGAGCCGCGCGATCCTGGGAATTCCCGCCGACT
Source organism: Deltaproteobacteria bacterium (assembly GCA_031390075.1). Taxonomy (GTDB): domain Bacteria; phylum Myxococcota_A; class UBA9160; order UBA9160; family UBA4427; genus UBA4427. The sequence goes on from JANMTD010000085.1 coordinate 134, forward strand.
GGCGCCTCGGCGTCGTGCCCGCCTCGGATACCGGTGCGGTCGAGCTCGCGCTGTGGTCGCTGCTCGGGGCGCGTGGCGTCGATCTGCTCGCCTGGGAGAGCTTCGGTTCGACCTGGGTCTCCGACGCCGTGAAGCAGCTCGCCCTCGGCGACACGCGCGTGCTCGAGGCCGACTACGGGAAGCTTCCCGACCTCGGCTCCGTCGATTTCGATCGCGACGTCGTCTTCACCTGGAACGGCACGACCTCGGGTGTGTGCGTGCCGAATGCCGATTGGATTCCCTCGGATCGCCGCGGCCTCGCGATCTGCGACGCGACCTCCGCCGTCTTCGCGATGGACGTCCGATTCGACAAGCTCGACGTCGTGACCTGGTCCTGGCAGAAGGCCCTCGGCGGCGAGGCGGGCCAAGGCATGCTCGCCCTCTCCCCCCGCGCCGTCGAACGGCTCGAGTCCTACACGCCCCCCTGGCCGATGCCCAAGATCTTCCGCCTGACGGCCGACGGGAAGCTCGACCAGAGCATCTTCGAGGGTTCGACCATCAACACGCCCTCGATGTTATGTGTCGAGGACGCCCTCGATTCGCTTCGTTGGGCCGAGTCGGTCGGGGGTCTGGCGGGGCTGATGGCCCGCTCGCTGGCGAACCTCGCGACGGTGGCCCACTGGGTCGAGAAGTCGAGCTGGGCCGAGTTCCTGGCCGCGGACGCCGCCTCCCGCAGCAGCACCTCGATCTGCCTCAAGCTGGCCGGCCCGTGGGTGCGCTCGCGGGATGCGAAAGCCGTGGCGAGCGCGGTGAAGGCGATCGTGAAGCGCCTCGACGCCGAGGGCGTCGCCTACGACATCGGCTCGTACCGCGACGCGCCGCCCGGAATCCGCCTCTGGGGCGGGTGCACCGTCGAGAGCGCCGACCTCGCCGCGGTCCTGCCCTGGCTCGACTGGGCCTACGCGGAAGCGACCGCTTAGCTCGTTGGGCTGAGGGCTCTTCTTTGGGCTGAGGGCTCCTCTATGGGCTGAGGGCTCCTCTTTGGGCTGAGGGCTCAGCCGATCACCGCGGCCTTCAGCGCCTGCAGCCGCTGGATCTGCTCCTCCTGCGCGCGAAGTCGATCCTTCTTGACGTCGAGCTCCGCGCGAAGCGAGGCGTAGAGCTGCTCTTGATTGTCCATCCGCTTGCGGATGCGCACTTCGGTCTGGCGCGCGAGCTCGAGCTGCTCGCCCTGCTTCGCGCACTGCTCGCGCATCCCTGCGAGCTCGGCCTCGACTCGCTCGAGGTCCGCACGACCCTGCTCGGCCACCGCCCGCGCCGGCGCGCTCGCGTCCTCGAGCTGCTTCGCGAGGCGATCGCGCTCGACCTGCAGGGACGAAGCGCTCCGCGCGTGCTGGTCGCGCTCGAGCTCGACCCGTCGGAGCGCCGTCTGGGCGCGCTCGAGCTCGACCTCGACGTCGCGAATCCGCGACGCCGTACCGAGGGGCGCTTCGGGGGTCTTCTCGGTGCGACGCTTCGATTTGTCCGCGCGACGCCGCAGCTCGGCGAGCTCCTCGGATTGCTTCTTGCGCGCCTGGCTCTCGTGGTCCCCGCGGCGGATCAGGTCCTTGCGTTCGCCTTCCAGGGCGGCGACGTCGGCCGCGAGGTCGAGGCTTCGCTTCTCCGCCTGTCGCCAGGCACGCGCGAGCCAGACCGCCCCCGCGATGCTGATCAGCAACAGGAAGGACAACGCATTCAACATCGATCATCCTCCGCGAGCGGGTAGCGGCCAAGAGTCGGGCCCGGAGCGCCGCGCGGGGGCATTCTACCCTGCGATTCCGCCGCCGATCAGGAGAAGTCTGCCGTGGCCCGTGCCGAGCGATTGATCGAGGCCGCCCGCCGCCTCGGACGGACCGTCGATGGGATCCGATTCGGCCCGCCGGTCACCCACGTCTACAACCCCCTCGGCTACGCCGGGCGCGGCTACCGCCGCTACCTGCGGCGCTTCGCGGAAGGCCCGAAGCGCGCCGTCTTCCTCGGCATGAACCCTGGGCCGTTCGGAATGGCCCAGACCGGGGTTCCCTTCGGCGAGGTCGCGATCGTGCGGAGCTGGATGGGCATCGAGGAGCGGATCGAGCGCCCCCTGAACGAGCATCCCGCGCGCCCCATCGAGGGCTTCGCCTGCCAGCGCAGCGAGGTCAGTGGCGCGCGGCTCTGGGGCGCCGTGGCTCGGCGATTCGAGCGGCCCGAGGCGTTCTTTCGCGATCACTTCGTCGCAAACTACTGCCCGCTCGTCTTCATGGAGGCCAGCGGGCGCAATCGCACCCCCGACAAGCTCGCTCCGGACGAGAGGCGGGAGTTGTACGCCGCCTGCGACGACCACCTGCGAAGACTCGTGCGCATCCTCGAGCCCGAGTGGGTGATCGGCGTCGGCGGCTTCGCCGAGGCGCGGGCCCGCGAAGCCCTCGCCGACTGCGAGCTCCGATTCGGCCGCATCCTCCACCCGAGTCCGGCCAGTCCCCTCGCCAATCGAGACTGGGCGGGCACCGCCGCGCGGGAGCTGCAGGCGCTCGGCCTGTGTCCCCCTCGCGGCCTGGCAGGGCGCGCGCGGAGCCGCGAAAAATGACGGCCGAGCGGCTCGTTCGGCGTTATGCTCGGCCGCCGCTCGAGCTCGCAGCTCGAGCCGGACCGCCTGGACGACGGCGGAATTTCGACGAAGGAGAATTCGAGATGTCCAACGCACATGCCGATTCCCCCCAGCTTGCGCGAGCGGGTCGAGCGCCTTCGGTGGCGGTCTTCGCGCGCCGTTCGCGCAGCGTATTCCGCATCGGACTGGCGATCGTCGTCGGTGCCCTCGTCTTCGGGTGCAGCGAGGACGGAGCGAATGCAGCCGATCCGCTGATCGCCGAAATCGACGCGGCGATCAAGACGCGGGCAATCGACAAGATGCAGCCCCAGTGGCGCGTGCGATTGCAGGTCCCGCCGAAGGTCAAGTTCGACCCGTCGAAAAAATACTTCTGGAAGCTCCAGACCAACCAGGGTGAAATCGTCTTCCGCATGTTCCCCGAAGTCGCCCCCATGCACGTGGGCGCCACGTTCTACCTGACCCGGCTCGGGTTCTACGACACGCTCGGGTTCCACCGCGTGATCAAGGGCTTCATGGCCCAGGGCGGCGACCCGCTCGGAACCGGCACCGGCACCCCCGGCTTCCGCTACTACGGCGAGTTCGACTCCGCCAAACCCCCGAAGGTCGGCCACGACGGACCCGGAGTCCTCTCGATGGCCAATGCCGGTCCCGGAACCGACGGCAGCCAGTTCTTCATCACCTTCGCCGCTACGCCCCATTTGAACGGTCTCCACACCGTATTCGGCAAGGCCGAATCCGCGGAGAGCCTCGCGACGCTCCGCAAGCTGGAAGCGCTGAGCGGGCCCGGCCCGAAGAATCGACCGACGAGCCCGATCGTGATCGAGCACGCGTCGATCGTGATCGAATAACGTCCGGGGTACGGGCGGGGCACACATTGGCGCGGCGCGGGTCGCGAGCGGACGCCGCCGCGCCAGCTTGCTCAGCCCTGTTCACCGCCCCCGAACGACTCGAGCAGGCCGTGGCGCGCGATCTGGAAGCGCTCCGAGTCACCGGCGCCGCCGTAGAGGACGCGCTTCAGCACCGCCTCCGCCGCGGAGGCCTCGACATCGCGCAGGACCAGCTCGCGCAGCACGAGGGTCGGGTGGAATGGCTCGGCGGCCGACGCACCCGCTTCGGCCGGTGTCCGATCGGTCACGGCGACCTGCGAAAGCGCTCGCAAGGCCGACGCCGCAGCACTTGCCCGGGCCCGTGACGCATCGCTCGAGAGATCCACGACGAAAACGAAGCGGCAGCCTTTGTCGCCGCCACGTCGGACGCCCGGGTCGAGGTCGCCGTCGCGCAGTATCTGCGCGAGATCGCGGGCGGATCTCGGAACCGGCGGATCCTCTCCGCTGGCATCGAGCCAGGCCTCGTCGCCCCGCCAGAGGACCATCATGAGTCGGCCCTGGGTCGTCGTGCGCAGCTCGCTCGTTCCCGCTGCGAGATCGACGAGCTCGAGCTCGAGCTCGCTCTGCCAATTGGAAAGTCTTCGATCCCCTTCGTACTCGCCCGGAATCGCCCGGGCGCTGCGCGGCGGCTGCCGGAGCTGGATCGCTGTTAGTCCCTTGTCGATCCGGCCTGCGAGCGGTCCGTACCCCGCCCGCTCGCGGTAGAGCACGTCCCCCTGCTCGAATCGGTAGCTGCAGACCGCGGCGGCGAACGCATCCGGGACCGCCCATGCGAACCCCGGCAAGAACGAGATCACACCCTCCTCCGACATCCTCGATCCTCTCTCCGAACCCCAGATTTTCCCCGTTCGAGACCCGATCCCACGGGGCACACCGTGGTGATTCCCCGATCAACATCCCTTCGGGAACACTTTCATCCAGATTCCAAATAGCTGTTTTCACTGATCTTTTCGACGGTGCGACGCCAGCCGGCGCAGGTTCGGTTGACATCCTCCGCGATCTCTGACCAATATGCGGATCGGACTGGACCCCCAGTCCTCTCGGGAGGATCCGTCTTGGCCGCCGAAGTCACGCCCACCTCGTCCAGAGTCCCCCTTCATCCCGCCTTCCTGTCCGAGCAAGTCCCGCCCATGCCGAAGCTCTCGCCGCAGGATTCAGTCGATTTCCTGCTCCACCCGGCCGAGCTCGCCAAGGGCCGCCGCGCCGCCGAAAACTACCTCAGCAGCTTCCGCACCGAGGAGAGCCGTCGCGCCGCCGAGGAGATGCTCGAGACCCTCGCGACCGTGATCAGCGGCGGCAAGTGTGACAGCGTCGAATTCCCCTGGCAGCAGGTCCGTCCCTACCACGGCGCCGCCGCACTCACGATCCTGAAGGAGCGCGGTGCCCCGGCCCGCATCGAGACGCTCCGCTGTCGCAAGAATGCGTCGCGCAGCTTCCGCGCCGTGCCGACGAGTTATCCGCCCCGCGAAGTCCAGAAGATCCGCAGCACGCTGTCGCGCGTGATCGAACAGTGCAACGAGCTCGGGTTCCTCGTCGTCGAGACGGTGTCCCAGGAGCTGCGCACGCGAGGTTCGGCCCAGGGTAAGCGCCCGGCAAAGCCGGCTCCGCGAAACCGCCTGCTCGGCGACGGAGAGCTGCGCGCACTGATCTCTGCCTGTGCGAGCGATGGCAACGCCGCGGGCTGCCGCGACGCGGTCTTCTTCGCCCTGGTCTATCGCGGGCTCCGGATCGCCGAGATCGTCGGGCTGACCCTCGAGAGCGTCCGCTTCAGCAACAAGGCCGGCGTCTGCACGATCGCAACGAGCCCCGGGAGCTCCGGCGGGCGCGGGCGCAAGGTCGAGCTCACGAACGACGAGCTGATCGTGCTCGAAGACTGGCTCGACCACCGCGGCGACGCGCGGGGTCCGCTGCTCGGATCGATCGGCAAGAACGCCAAGCCCGACGGCAAGCGGCTCACGACCGCCATGCTGACCCTGCTCTGCGAGGAGCGGGCCCAGCAGGCGCAGGTCGCGCCCTTCAATCCGACCGATCTCTCGCGCAGCGCCGACGCCCTGAACGATCATCGCAAGCTCACCCGGCGAAGCGCTGCGCGCGACACCGAGGATCTCCACACGGCGGCCGATCGGATCCTCTTCGAGGCCGACGACAGCCCCGCGATGGCGAGCGAGATGATCCGCTTCCCGTTCCTCGGGCTCGGAATCTGAGAGGGCAGACTGGAAAGATGAGGGTGCGTTTCAAAGGCCCCAACTAACTTCTTCGGGGACGATCGCCTCAAGACCCCTCTCGGCCCGCCGATGGGAAGCGGGAGGGGGACTCCCGATGACCGGATGGCGCCAACCGCGACCTGCTCCCCAGAAATTCCCGCGCCAGGCGACCTGTGTGCCGGTGCGCATCTCGACCGTCGATCCGGAGATCGATCCGGACTCGGGCGTGTCCTTCTTCCGCAGCACCGAGGCGACCACGGCGAACCTGTCCCGGGGCGGCGTCTTCGTCCACTCCTGGGAGCCGCTCGCCGCCGGGCGCCGCGTGATCGTGGCCCTCGACCTGCCGGCGGGGGGTGAGCTCCAGATGGTGGGCCAGGTGGTCTGGACGCGGCGAAAGCTCACGCCCCGGATCGGAGAGCCGGTCGAGGCCCCGGGCTACGGCATCGAGTTCGCCGGCGGCAGCCGGGCCGAGCAGGCCGCGATCCAACAGATCCTCGACGCACCGAACGCGCCCCCAGCCGAAGGCCCGGCAGCGACGACCACGAGTCCCGCCCCGAGCGCGCGAGGCCGATTCAGCGCTGCACCCTGAGCGCTCTGCGGCCCCTCTGCCCAAAGAGAGGCTCAGCTCTCGATCTCGTATTCCTGCATCTTGCGGCGCAGTGTCGAACGGTCGATATCGAGGATCTTCGCCGCCTGTGTGCGGTTGCCCTTGCAGTCCTCGAGGGCCTGGACGATCGCCCGGCGCTCGATCTCCCGGAGCGAGAGTCCACGAGGCACACCGTCCGTGACGGGCACCCGGGGCGCTCCGCGCCCCGTCTCGAGCGGGAGGTGGCGCACCCCGACCATCGCATCCCCCGCCGCGGCCCGCGCGCCCTGGACCAGATTGCGCAGCTGTCGGACATTGCCCGGCAGATCGGCCCGGCAGAGCGCCTCGATGGCCTCCGGCGTGAATCCGGCGGCACCCGCTCTTCCTGATTGGGAGTCGAAATAGGAGACGAGGAGCGGGATGTCCTCCCGCCGTTCCGCGAGGGAGGGCAGCCGGATCTCGATGCCGCGCAGCCGGTAGTAGAGATCTTCGCGCAGGCTCCCCTCTTCGATCATGACCCGCGCCTCGCGGTTGGTCGCCGCCACGAATCGCACGCTCACACGCTCGGCCTTCTCCGCACCGACCGCCCGGACCTCGCCGTCGTCGATCACGCGCAGGAGCTTCGCCTGGAATCCCAGGTCGAGGGTCTCGAGCTCGTCGAGGAAGAGCACGCCCTCATGCGCCTCCCGCAGCAGGCCGCGGCGGTCGCGGTCGGCGCCCGTAAACGAACCGCGCCGGTGGCCGAAGAACTCGCTCTCGAACAGGTCCGACGGCGAGAGCGCGCAGTTGTGGGCGACGAAGGGGCCGCCCGAGAGGCCGGAATGGGTGTGAATGGCGCGGGATACGAGCTCCTTCCCGGTCCCGGTCGCGCCCGTCACGAGCACGTGCACGTCGCTGCGAGCCGCCATCAACACGCGATGCCGCACCTCGACCATCGCGCGGCTCGTCCCGACCAGCTCCGGCACCGTCGAGTGGGCCGTGCTCGCGCGCTTGCGTGTGAGCAGTGCGCGGTCGACGGCCGTTCCCACACTCGCCGGTGTCGCCGGCTTCAGCAGGTAGTTGATCGCTCCGAGCCGCACCGCTTCGACCACGTCCTCGACGTCTTCGTTGGCGGTCAGGACGATGGCGGGCAGATCGGGCCAGCGCTGCGCCAGATGCGAGAGCAGCTCGAATCCGTCCATCGACGGCATGCGCAGGTCGGTGATGACGAGGTCGAAGGCGCGAGACTCGAGGGCGAGCAGTGCCTCGAGCCCGTTCGCGGCGAGCCGCACGGTGTGCCCGCGGCCCTCGAGCAGGACCCGTAGATACTCGGCCGAGCTCGGCTCGTCCTCGGCGACCAGGATCGCGTCACTCACGCTCCACCGCCTCCCATGTGAGCGGGCAGCTCGAGCCGGGCGACGGCGCCCTTCTCGGGGCCCGCGGTCAGGCTCAGGGTCCCGCCCAGATCCTCGACGATGCGGCGGGCCAGGAAGAGACCGAAACCGCTGCCGCCCGGCTTGGTCGTGAATCCGGGCGTAAAGATTCGCTCCAGCACCTCGGGCTTCAGCCCCTCCCCCTCGTCCACGATCGACACGTGGCAGCGCTCCCCCCGCTGGCCGATTTCGACCGTGCAGCGGCCGACGCCGCGCATGGCCTCGACGGCGTTGCGCAGGAGGATCGTCAGGAGCTCTCGCAGGGGTGTCTCCTCGAGGGGGACCGCCAGGGCACGCAGCTCGGGCGCGACACGGATGTCGAAGACCACCTCGGGATGCGACGGCGAGAGATCGCGCGCCGCCGCTTCGAGAACGGCGGCCAAACGCGCGGAGCGGCTGGCGGGGCGGACGACCGGGACTGGGCCCGCCTCCCCCGGCACTCGCGGCCCTCCTGCGCGCTCACCGCCCCGGGCATTCGCGGTCGGGGGCGATTCGGCCAGCGTGAGGCGGGCCAGGCGTTCGAGGTCATCGATGGCGGCGCGCAGACCCGCGAGGGCCTCGCGCGAAGCGCCTCCGCGCTCGGCCTCGGGCGCGATCAGCCCGACGAACCCGCGCAGACTGTGGACGGCATTCTTCAAGCCATGGGCCAGACGGGCCACGTTCTCGCCGACCCGTGACACGACCCGCTCATCCTCGAGCTCTCGCTGGAGCGCCTCGAGTCGCTGACCGAGCTCATCGCTCTGGACGCGGAGCGCGACTTCACCGGCGACCCGGCGCTGGGCCATCGCGAAGCCCAGGCTGCCCATCACGATCAGGAAGCCCGCCTCGAGCAAGAGGAGCTGCCAGCCACCCGCCAGGCCGAAGAGCGACTGCACGAGCGCGAGCACCACGATCGCCACCGACGTGACCGCGACCACCCCCGCCGGCCCCATCGAGACGGCCGCCAGGGCCACCTCGAAGAAGAAGGCCGCGAGAATCGGGGATTTGAGGCCGAGGGTGAACGTCGCCAGCGTGCCCCAGCCGAGCAGGCTGATCACGGGGGAAGCGATGGGGGCGATCCGCTCGATCGGCCGCAGCTCGCGGGTCACCCAGAGCAGCAGAGTCGGCGCACCGAAGATCACGGCGAGCCACAGGAAGAGCGTGTCCTGGCGAAGATTGGGATTCAGCCAGACGACGGCCATGGCCCCCAGGCAGAGCGCCAGGGGCCGGGCGAGCAATGCGCGTTCCGCTGTCTTGTTCATGATTCCGACGTGTTGCAGGGCTCGACGGATCGAGCCAGAACCGGACTCGCATGCAAGGGCTGGAACACGCGGGAGCCCCGATCGGTCCTGTTCAGGAGACCGGGGCCCCGTGTTCAGCCACTACCAGCGTCCGCCGCGATCGCCGCGATCACCACCGCGGTCCCGGTCGCCGCCGCCACCGCCGCCGCCAGCACCACCCGCGCCACCACCGCGGCGCTTGTCCAGCGCCTCGTTGACGCGCAGGGCACGACCGCCGTAATCCCGACCGTCCAGCTCGGCGATCGCCTTGTCGGCATCGGCCGGAGCCATCTCGACGAAACCAAATCCGCGCGATCGGCCGGTCTCGCGGTCGTTCACGACCGACGAGGACTGGACCGGGCCATAGGTTGCAAACAGCTCACGCAGATCTTCGTCCGTCGTGCTCCAGGGAAGGTTGCCAACATAGATCTTCTTCACGAACTCGTACTCCGTGCCGGGGCGGAAGGCAGATGCCATCTACCATCTACCATCCACCGTGCGCATGCTCGATCCCTCCGCCGAAGCGCAGCGTCCGAGTTTTCTCGGTACCGCCCGATCCGAGCCGTCGTCCTCGAGACGATCGGTTCCGATCAGGGACGGATCATTGGATTCTACGTCCGTCTCACTCCCGAAAGCTCACGCGAGCTACGGACGGACGGACGTGCCAACGAAAC
>JANMTD010000132.1:0-5525 GCA_031390075.1 Deltaproteobacteria bacterium
GACGTTTCGCGGCCTCGATGCCGATCTTGTCCTGTTCTTCGAGCGATTAAGCGTACGCAGGATCAATACGGTTGGTCCGGACGGCCCAGGCGGCGCCGCGCTCGAGTTGGCGTCCGACTTCGTCATCTGGGACAACCGCCGTACTCGTGTCCATTGCTTCGGCAGTGTCGACGCCGAGGAGGAGGTCTTCGGCCGGATGACGAAGACGACATACGCCACCGATACCGAGCGCTCCGGCGAGCTCCCCCCCGCCAGCGGGGAACGCGAAGCCCCGGCCCGCTTGAACAGCCATTTCAAGACGAGCGAGGTCGTCGACCTGCTCGATCTCTCCCGCCGACAGCTCCAGTACTGGGCCAAGACGGGGCTCGTCGAGCCCTCGGCGCGCACGCCGGGCGGCCACCACCGCTACGACTTCAACGATCTCGTCGCCCTGAAGGCGACCCGGCGTCTGATCGACGCGGGTGTCTCGGTCCAGAAGATCCGCAAGAGCGTGGGGGCCCTGCGCGAGCTGCTGCCGCAGGTCGGCCGGCCGCTCTCGGAGCTGGTTCTCGTCGCGACGGGCGATGTGGTGCTCGTCTTCCACGACGACACCGTGTTCGAGGCGATCACAGGCCAGGAATGGGTGTTCCCGGTCGCCGCCTTCGAGCGGGAGGTGTCGGAGTTCTGTTCTCGGCAGCAGACCCTCGCGCGCATGCGCCAGGACGCTGTCGCCGGCTCGCGCCGCGGTGCACGTGGGGAGCGGAGCCGGCGGCCAGAGCGGCGCGCGCCCGTCCTGCCGGTCGAGCGTTCGGCGCCGGTCGCTGATGCGAAGGATGTCGTGAAGGAGCGGCCGGCCAGGCCGACGGTGCGGAGCGCCAAACAGAGTCGAAAGCGCTGGAGCAAGACCGGCTGAGCGAGAAGGCTCGGCCTGCTGCGATCGAAGGAACATCCAGATCACACGCCCGCGGCCTGGGCCGCGGTCGGAACGCCTCGGGGGGGGACGTCATGCGTGTCATCGCCATCGTGAATCAAAAAGGCGGCTGCGGGAAGACGACGACGACCGTCAACCTCGCCGGCGCGCTGGCCGCCGAGGGCCATCGTGTCCTCGTCGTCGACATGGATCCCCAGGCCCACGCGACGCTCGCGCTCGGCCTCGAGCCCGATGACCTCGAGGCCAATCTCTACGAGGTCCTGGTCGAGCCCGCCGGTGCGGGGCGGCTCGATTCGATCATCGTCGACGTCAGCGAGTCGATCGACCTGGCCCCGTCCAGCATCGTGCTCTCGGCCCTCGAGCAGAAGCTCGCGAGCGAACGCCACGACGCGCGGACCGAGCGGTTGTCGGCGGCCCTCGACAGCCTCCCGCCCCTCTACGACTTCGTGCTGATCGATTGCCCGCCCAACGTCGGACTGCTGACCTTCAACGCGTTGCGCGCCGCCCGCGAGGTGATCATCCCGCTCGAGACGAGCTTCTTCGCGATCGACGGCGTCCAGAAGCTGCTCGAGACGATCAGCCTCCTGTCGGACAGGATTGGCCACAGACTCCACGTGCGTGTGCTGCCGACGCTCTACGACGGGCGCACGCGGTATGCGCGCAACACGCTCGGCGAGATCCGCGAGCTCTTCAAGGAGCTCTGCTTCGATTCCGTCGTGCGCCTGAACGTGAAGCTGCGCGAGGCGGCGAAGGCCGGCGTACCGGTCTCCCGGTACGCCCCGACGGCCATCGGCGCCCTCGATTACGCCTCGGTCGCGATGGAGCTCTCCGCGTCGTCGCCCGAGGCCTTCCAGTCGATCGCCCTCGAGCGCAAGGGTGTGACGGCGGCGCCGGGTGCACCGCGCGAGGTGGTCGTGCGCTTCAAGGACGCCGCGGCCGGGGACGTGCGCATCGCGGGGGACTTCAACGGCTGGGTGCCCGACCGGGGTGTGCGATCGTTGATCGCCTCCGAGGGCCAGACGCGGGTCTGGACCAAGGTCTTGACCCTCGAGCCCGGAACCTATCAGTACCGCTACGTCGTCGACGGGGAGTGGCGGGAGGACCCGGCCAATCCCCAATCGGCACCGGGGCCGACGGGGCAGCCCAACTCCATCCTCCACGTGCGCTAGCGAGCAAGCCAACGCCCATCTGATCTAGAGAGCCGGCCCCGAGAGCCGGTCCCGAGAGCTGCCGTGCCGCGCGATCTCTCCGATGTCCTGCACTATTTCCTGCCCGAGCTCGACGGCGCCGGCAGCGCGCCGCCGGAGGGGGCGCGCAGCTTCAATCGACGCACGGAAGCGACGACGCTCACCCCGCCCCGGCGGCGAACCCCACCCCCGCGCCGGGAAACGAGCCGGCTTCCGCTCTCGATCCTCGGTGTTCCGCTCGGCGAGCGCGACGTCGTCCACGCCGCCTACACCTGGAATCTCGCCGTCGAGACGACCCGCCTCGGCGGTTCGAGCGCGATCATCACCCCGGACCTCGACCTTGCAGCGCCCCTCTGGCCCAGCATTGGACAGGGGCCCCGCGAGCTCGAGATCGTCCACTGCGCTGCGCGCAGCCTGGCGGAGCTTCGGCAGGCGGCATCCGAGCTCGCGGAGGAACGCGGAAAGGCCGCGCGCCGCGGCGGCATCGTGTTCGCTCGCATTCCACCCGCCTGGCTCGCCGACGCCGATGCGAAGTCCGAGGCCGATCCCGCGCCGGCGGAGGATTGGATCCGGTGGCTGCTGGTCTTCACGTCGGCCCGGCGCCGCGACGTCGAGGCGACATTCGAGCGTGTCAGTCGCTGGATTCGGCAGCGGCCCGGGCTCGAAGTCGGGGTCACGATCCACGGCGTGCACCAGATCGCCGAAGCACGCGCCGCCTTCGACGAGATCGCGCGGACCTGCGATGAGCGGCACGGCGTCTCGCTCGCGAGCTATGGCCTGCTGGTCGACGACCTCGACGTGTACCGCTCGATTGCCGCCGGGCAACCGATCGGCGTCGCCCATCCCCATGCACCCGCCGCCCGCGCGCTGACCGACGTCGCTCGCCTGCTCTACGAGGATGCGAGGAGCCGAGTCCTTGGCTGAACCCGCCGCAAGCGCCGCGAACGAAGGTTTCCCCGATCTGGCGAGCCTGCGGCGGGCGCTTCGCGAGGCGATCGAAGCGACCCTGCCCGAGATCCGTGTCGTCGCCGAGGGCTTCCTCGCCGAGGTCTCGCCCATCGACCTGCTCGCCGTCGGCGGCCAAGGCGAGCTGATCTCGATCCGAATCGCAGAGCCCGATGGCGATGCGGTCGCCCTCACCCGCGCGCTCGCGGATCTCTCCTGGCTGCGACCGCGCCAGGTCGATTTCCTCAAGCTCGCGCCTGGACTCGGCATCGAACCGTCGGCCGAGCCCCGGGCGCTGCTCGTGGCACGCGATTTCGGGCGGGAGACCCTGGCCGCCGCCGACAATTTTCCGGCCGAGACCGTCCAGCTCTGGCGCTGGCGGAGCGGCGCCGAGAACGGCCGCCCGAGGCTGCGGATCGAAGCCGTCGCCCCGGGCAGGGGCGAAGCGGCCCGCGATGCGCGACCCAGAGCGGCGCCGGTCACGCCTTCCTTGCCTGCGCGATTCCCGTCGACTGCTTCGCCCGTCCCGCGCCCGGTCACCCCGCGCCCCGAACGAAATGCTCCGCTCACCGCCCCGCCGAGCCCGTCGGCTTTTCGAACAGGCCTGGTGGATACGGATCTGGAGCCGGCGCACCGCCCCGATCCCGAGGCCCGGCCCAGCCACCGGTCCGACCCGGCTAATGCATCCGACATCCCATCCGACATCCCATCCGGAATCCCATCCGGAATCGCGTCCGGCATGTAGACGACCCACAAGCGGTCGCCCCTAGGGAACCCCAGCCGCTCGCGAGACGTTTTTCGGCACCAGTGACATTTTTTGCCACCTCCGACGCGCTCGCGGCTACTTCCAATCCGGGGGGTTCTCTGGATCGACCTGGGCGATCTGGAGAGATCCAATTCGGCGCCGACCCAGCGTGCTCTTCGGAGCACGGGAGTGCAGGTGCCGGAGCAGGATTTCGGGGTCATCCGACGTCAGGAGTCCAAGACTCTGTGACTCGAAGGATTTGGCTTGTGAGCAGTCTCGTGAACAGTCAGGAACACCAATCGATCGACACGGGACTCCTCGAGCCCGGAGCCCACGTGGCCGCGGCAGCGGCCTTCCGTCAGCCGACAGCCCAGCCCGGCACCCTTCCCCTTCCCGAAGCAACGCCTCGTTCCGGCCGACCTTCCAGCCCGTCGCGTGCGGACACGCCGAACACGCCGGATGAGGCGCTCGTCGACCGGATTCGCAGCGGCGACCGCGCGGCCTTCGACGAGCTCTACCAGCGCTACTTCAAGCGCGTCTACGCCTTCCTCGACAAGCGGCTTCGCAACCGCTGGGACACGGAAGAGACGACGCAGGAAGTCTTCATCAACATCTTCGCTTCCCTCGACGGATACCGGGGCGATGCGCCGTTCGCAGCCTGGATCTTCGGGCTCACGCGCCGGACGCTGGCCGCGCGATTCCGGCGCAAGCGGCATCCGATGGTCCCGCTGACGGACGAAGACGAGGAGCGTTCGGTCTCGAGCCTGACCGCCGCCGGCCAGGCCGAGGCGACCCCGCTCGAGAACTACGAGTACAACGAGCGAGCCTCCCAGATCGTTCGAACCCTCGAGACCGAGATCAGCGACGAGCAGCGAACCGTCTTCGAGCTCCATCATCTCGAGTCGATTCCGATCGCCGAGATCGCGCGATCCCTCTCGAAGTCCGAAGACTCGGTCAAATCGAATCTCTACCGGACTCGAAAGCTGCTGCTGAACCGCGGCTGACCTGCTGCTGACCAGAAGAGACCGCCTGCTACCGTGCGCGCGATGTCCGGTCCGGTCGCTCCTTCACACCCCGATTCCCGAGACGCTTTCCACGACGAAGCACCGGCGCGCGCCGACCTGCGCTGCCTCGATTCCGCGGGCACGTGGCACGGCGTGCCGGCGCAGCGACTCGAGCTGATCTCCCGGGGCGACCTCGTGAACGGCGTCCTCGCGCGGACCGCGGCGGACGTCGAGAAGGTCGGGGCGAAGGCGGGGACTGCCCAGTCCGCCCTGCTGCTCCTCGCCCACGACCTGGGTGGCTCGTCGACCTCCCCTAGATTCGGCCCCGTCGCGACCTGGATCGGTGACGGCTTGGCCGTAGTCGCCATCGACCTCCCGCTCCACGGCCACCGCGCCAGCCCCAAGCTCTCCGAGCGCCTCCTGACGTCGATTGCAACGCATGAACGCATCGGAGCCCTCGACCACAACAGCGCCGTCTTGGTCGATGAGTTCTGGCGCCAGGGAACGATCGACCTGGTGCGGACACTCGACGCCGTGCTCGCGCTGGGCGTCTTCGATCCAAAGCGCGTCGGCTTCCTCGGCCTCGGGCTCGGCGCAGGCCTGGGCTCAGCGCTGCTCAGCCACGACGATCGGCTGTGTGCCGCCGTCCTCGCCCGTTCGCTGCTGGCCCGGACGGAAGCGAGCCGGTCGGCAGCGGCTGACCGCGCCGGGTCACCGCGCCACGCGCGAGCCGA
>JANMTD010000153.1:0-2057 GCA_031390075.1 Deltaproteobacteria bacterium
ATCGATTGGCCGAATTCATGGGCCTGGAACACCGGCGTGTTCCCGGTCGCAGAGGCTTGAGCGCACATGGAAGGGCGGGTCCTCGGTGGCACGCGGGGAGGGGGGAGCGTCCGAGGTCGCGGTATACGGAAACAGGCGAGCCCGGCGATGCGGTCTGCATCGCCGGGCCCGGATTCTGGATCAGGCGGCCTGCACCGAGATCCGCCGCGGTTGTTTCGCGGCGCTCTTCGGCAGGCGCAGCTCGAGGACGCCGTCCTTCATGCGCGCCGTGACCGCCGCCGCGTCGACGTCCTCCGAGAGTCGGAACTCCCGGTAGTAGCTGCCGTCGCGGTACTCGGCGTAGAGCGCCCGGGTCTTCGACGGCGCTTCGACGAGGCGGGCGTGCAGCGTCAGGACGCCCTTTTCGAGCTGGACGTCGACGGTCTCTTCGCTCGCGCCGGGCATGTCGGCGTGGATCACGAAGGCCTCGGGCTGCTCGAGGATGTCGACATCCGGTCGGAACACGAGTCCCGTGCGCGGATCCTCGGTCACCAGGACCTCCTTCTCGCGCGCCTCGATCTCACGGGTTTCATTCGTCGTCATGGTTTCGTCTCCTTTACTCTCGATTGACAGAGGACGCGGCTTCAGCGCGTCTCGATGGCGATCTGGCGGGGCATGGCGGCCGGCGACTTCGGGAGCGCGAGGGTCAGGACGCCGTTCTTGTGGGTCGCCTTCGCGTTCTCGAGATCGATCTCCGCCGGCAGCTCGAAGGCGCGCCGGAAGCTTCCCGATTGCCGCTCACGGCGGTGGACCGCTGTCCCCTGGTCGCCGGGGTACTCGATCTTGCGCTCGCCCGAGAGGGTCACGGTCGATCCTTCGATCGACACGGAGATGTCCTCCGGCGCGACGCCCGGAAGCTCCGCCGTCAGCACATAACCGGCTTCGCCTTCGTGGAGATTCACGTGGGGATAGACGCCGCGTGTGCCCTGGAAGGCGCCTTCGCGGCCGCGGTGCGCCGAGTGCAGGTCTCGCTGCAATTCACTCATCAGACCGAACCAGGGATTCAGGGTCGAGGGTCGCGTCAATGTGTAGGTCGCCAATTCAGATTCCTCCTTGCCGTTCGACCGCGAAGTGATCGGGTCTCTGGCTAGGACGCATCCATCTTCACGGCACCCCGTGCTGTCAACCGGGCGACAAAAAAAACAGCCGGAGGCGCGTCGCCGGGCGGGCCCCGATGACGTCCAGAAACCCGCAGATCGAGAGGCTAAACGGGGCTAGAGGCGGGAGAAGGCGTCGAAATACCCGGGCCAGGTCTTCGACACGCAGCCCGGGTCGAGGATCACGACGCCGGGGACGCGCAGGCCCGCGAGCGCGACGGCCATCGCCATGCGGTGGTCGTCGTAGGTCGCGATCTCGGCGCCGTGGAGGGGGCGGGGCTCGATCCGCAGCCAATCGGGCCCGGCGACGGCGCCGGCGCCGAGCTTGCGGAGCTCCGTCTCGAGAGCGGCCAGCCGGTCGGTCTCCTTGATGCGCAGGTTCGCGACGTTGCGGATCGTCGTCGGGGCGTCGGCGAAGAGACAGACGACGGCGTAGGCGAGCACCGCGTCGGGGAAATCGTTCATGTCGATTTCGCCAAGGGAGCGCAGGCGCGGAGCAGACGCGCCGGCGCTGGCGGAGGCGGCGGGACCGACGACCGTGACGCGTTCGCCTTCGCGCTCGATCCGGCAGCCCATGCGCTCGAGCAATCCCAGGATCTTGAAATCTGCCTGCAGCGAATGGGCGGGCACATCCGACACCGTGACGCGTCCCCCGGCGATCGCCGCCGCGCAGAACGGATAGGCCGCCGACGACGCGTCGGGCTCGATCGCATACCGGGACGCGACATAACGCCGCCCGGCCTCGACGTGGATCCGCTCGTCGCCGGAAGTCCCGCGCCACTCCGCCCGGGCGCCGAAGCGGCGCATGACGTCGAGCGTGAGGTCGATATAGGGCCTGGACACGATGACGCCGTCGACGAAGGAGAGCTCGACGTCGCGCGCTGCGTAGGGCGCCGCCTGCAGGACCGCCGACACGTACTG
>JANMTD010000271.1:0-1923 GCA_031390075.1 Deltaproteobacteria bacterium
CGCTGCCCAAGCCCGGCACCCTGGCGCAGCTCAAGAACCTCGTCGCCCGCGTGATGGCCCAGCCGCTCGACCGCAAGCGACCGCTCTGGGAGTACTGGTTCGTCGAGGGCGTCGGCGGCGGTGATCAGTTCGCGATGATCACCAAGATCCACCACTGCATGATCGACGGATCTTCGGGTGTCGACCTCGCGAACATCCAGTTCTCGACCTCTCCGATTCCGCCCGAGCTGGGAGAGCCGGAGCGCTACCACCCGCGGCCGGCCCCCCGAAGACTCGAGCTCTTCCTCGACGAGTCGAAGCGCCAGGCGGGTATTCCGCTCGAGGTCGTCCGCGATTTCCAACAGTTCGTGGCCGACGCGGACGACCTTCGCCAGGAGCTCTCGACGCGGATCAACGCGTTGTCGCGGCTCTTCGGCATGGTGAGCCAGTCGGACCCGACCCCGATCAATGGCGACCTCGGGCCGCACCGCCGCTTCGAGTGGATCTCCTGCCGCCTCGATGATCTGAAGTCGATGCGCAAGGGGCTCGGCTGCTCGATCAACGACGTGGTTCTCACGATCGTCTCCCTCGCGATCCGGAAATACCTGCTCTCGAAGGGTGTCGAGCTCGAGGCGATCCAGTTCAAGGTCTCGACCCCCGTCTCGGTCCGGACCGAGGCCGACCGCGGCAAGCTCGGCAATCACGTCTCGTCGTGGATCATCCCGCTGCCGATCCAGGAGGCCGATCCCAAGCGCCAGCTCGAGCTGATCCACGACCTGACCGAGGAGCTCAAGGAGACGAACCAGGCGATCGGCGTCCAGATGATGAACCAGATCCAGGAATGGACGCCTTCGACGCTCCTCTCCCTGGGCGCGCGGGCGATGTCGGGTCCGATCAACACGATCGTGACGAACGTGCCGGGCCCGCAGATCCCGCTCTATTTCCACGGCGCCCGGGTGCGCGCGATCTATCCGGCCGTCCCGCTCATGGAGGGCATGGGGCTCGGCATCGCGCTCACGAGCTATGCGGGGACCATGGGCATCGGCTTCAACACCGATCCCGACCTCGTCCCCGACAGCGGCCATTTCGTGGATCTCTTCCAGCAATCGATGCAGGAGCTCGCCCGCACCGCGCACGTCCAGATCGGCCCGATCAGCGACGATGTGAACCAGGTCACGTCGATCGGGTAGACGGCCACCTCAGCTTTTTTGCGCTCGCTTTTTCCCCTCATCCCGTATATTCCGGCGGTCGCCTCGAGGCACGCTGTAGACGAGGGAGGTCGATCGGGCCGATGCGGGGAACCATTCACGGGATCGCAGCCGTCGCCGTCGGCGGCCTTCTCCTTCTCGCCTGTCGACAGAACGCGTCCTCGGCGCCCGATCCCGAAGAGATCCAGGGCATCCAGATCGCGACGGACGCCTACGTCGCCTATCAGCACGCGGACTGTGAGACCGTCTACCGCCTGACGCAGCCGGACCTGCTCGACGCCATGCAGGCGACCGAGCTTCGTTATTCGCTTCGCCTCGTGCGCGGATACTGCCAGGAGTCCGATGGCGACCAACCCGCCGCCCGGGTGACCTACCGCCGCGTCATCGATGAATCGTCTTCCTCGTTCGCCGCCGCGGACGCCCGCGAACGCCTGCGCATCCTCGACCTGCAGGCGGATGATCCCGACTTCCAGCGGCGCGTCGACGAGGCAGCCCTGCGCGCGAGCAAGCCGAGCACGCCGCGCGAACCCTCGGTGCGGACGGCTGCGCTCTACCCGCCGCTCGCCCGGGCCTCCGCCGTCGAGGGATTCGCCGTGGTCGAGTTCGGTGTGACGAAAGACGGCAGGACCGCCGACCCGATCGTCGTCGACTCGGAGCCGCCCTTCGTGTTCGAGGGGACGGCCCTGCGCGCCGTCCGCGACTGGGTCTACAAGCGAAAGCGACGCGTCGACCCTGA
>JANMTD010000158.1:0-2541 GCA_031390075.1 Deltaproteobacteria bacterium
GCTTCAGATCGCCGTCGTACTCCATCATGCCTGCGAATAACACGTCGGGCCTCTGGCCACGGTCGAACTGCGCGAACACGTCGACCTCGAAGGCTTCGCAGATCTCGACCGCGCGGTCGCCCCGAAAATTGAAGAGCACGACCGCGTCGCCGTCGCGCATCGCGCCGATCGCACCGCCGTCGCGATCGGATTTCAAGTCGGTCACGACGAACTGCGGCAGCTGCTTATCGCAGATCCCCGGCTTCACATCGCTGAAGGTCTCGATCGCCCGGCGACTGGAGGGGAAGCTGCGGGCCTTGCAGTGGACATGGGTCTGCCAGCCGCGCTCGACCATCGCCCAGTCGGCGCCGTAGCGATCCATCGTCGTCGTCATGCGGCCGCCGCCCGAGGCGATCCGGTAGTCACGGCGCGGCTTGCCCGAGATCGTCTCGAGCAGCTCTTCGAGGGCGTCGACGTAGTCGAGGGCGCTCGTCTCGGAGACGTCGCGGCCGTCGAGGAGCACGTGGACCCGGACCCGCTCGATCGATTCGTGGTCGCAGCGGCGGAGCAGCGCTACGAGATGGTCGATGTGGCTGTGGACGTTGCCGTCCGAGAGAAGGCCCAGGAAATGGAGCGTCGAGCTGCGCGCGCGGACGTGCTGCGAGATCGCTTCCCAGGTCTTCGCCTGCTCGCCTTCGAAGAGCGAGCCATCGGCGATCGCCTTCGCGACGAGCTTCGCCCCCTGATCGAAGATGCGACCGGCACCGATCGCGTTGTGGCCGACCTCGCTGTTGCCCATGTCGTCGTCGGAGGGCATGCCGACCGCCTTGCCGTGGGCGAGGAGCTGACCCGTCGGGACCTCGCGGGCAAGGCGATCGAGGGTCGGCGTGCGCGCGAGCCAGACGGCGTCGCTCTCGTCGCGGCGCCCGATCCCGACCCCGTCCATCACACAGACCACGACCGGCCCGGGCATCCCCGGGAACCGGCTGTTTCTGCGCAGCGTCCACTCCCCCATCGCTCCGAGATCTCCCATCCCATCCAGATCGGACCGCGATCCGACCGAGGACCGACTTTCGTCCACCGGAGGCCCGCCCAACGAACAGCGCGGCCGATGATAGACTCGCGGCTCGATCTGCCCAAGAAAGTCTGCAGACCAGTGACCCGCAAGCTCTTCCTCATCCTGCTCGTGGCCGTGCTCGCGTCGGGCTGCTCGACCGACGACGGCCCCAATCGCGCGCCCGCTCGCCCAGCGAGCGCGGCTCCGGCGACGTCCGGCGCCGCACCGGCGAGCCCAGAAGACCCGGCACCCGCCGCGGGCGGCGAGACCGAAGGGACCGAGCCCGCGACGACCGACGACGAGGCGACCTCCGAGGAGACTTCGGAGGAGACTTCGGAGGAAAAAGCCGAGGAGGAATCGCCCGAAGAGACAGACGAGGAGAAGGCCGAGCGGGAGAAGAAAGAAAAGCGGGAAGAGAAGATCGTCCTCGACACCGAGTACGACGACCGCCGCGTCGGCGACGACCAGACCGAGCTCGTCAAGGCCGAGATGGGCATCGTCGAGGACGAAGAGCTCAACCGTTATGTCCAGAGCGTCGCGGTCCGCCTGCTTCGATACGCGCCGCCTCGACCCTTCGAGTACGAGTTCAAGATCGTCGATCAGACGGTGCCCAACGCGTTCGCGCTGCCGGGCGGCAAGATCTACATCTCCCGGGGACTGCTCGCGCTGGTCGGCTCCGAGGACGAGCTCGCCGGCGTCCTCGGCCACGAGATCACCCACGCCGCCGAGCGCCACGCAGCGGCGCGCATGGAGATCTCGAAGCGCATCAATCCACTGGTGATCGGCTGGATGCGCGCGGCGCAGATCGCGGCCTACGGCCGGGACCAGGAGCGCGACGCGGATCGCGGCGGCCAGATCCTGTGCGCGAAGGCGGGCTACGACCCGGGCGGCATCGCGACCTTCCTGCGCAAGCTCGACGCCCTCGAGCGCTACGAAATCGGCTGGTCCCGACTGCCCTTCTTCCTCGCGACCCACCCGACGAGCCCCGAGCGCTCGGCCATTGCCTCCGATCGCGCGGCCTCCCTCGAATGGACCCGCGAGCCGGGCATCGCCGAGAACCGGCCGTTCGGATATCTCAGCGTCGTCGATGGACTCGTATTAGGCGACGATCCCGCCGGCGGGCTCTTCGACGGCGCCAACTTCGTCCACCCGGAGATGCGCTTCTCGCTGCGTTTTCCGGAGGGCTGGGAGACGATGAACACCCAGCAGGCGGTGGCCGCGGTCTCTCCCGACGGCGACGCCCAGGCGACGCTCGAGCTCGGCGGGCCGGGGGAGGACCCGGACAAGGTGGTCGACGAGTTCCTCGAGAAAGAGGCCGAGAATCTGCGCGTCCGCATCGGCAACCGGCGCAAGATCACGCTCGGCAAGCTGCCGGCCGTGCGACTCGAAGGGCGGGGAACGGAGCAGGTCATGACGCAGGTCGGACCGCAGAACATCGCCGTCTACATGCAGATGACCTTCGTCGATGCTCACGACCTTGCTCGACCCAGGCCAAACGCCCGCGC
>JANMTD010000166.1:0-2739 GCA_031390075.1 Deltaproteobacteria bacterium
TGGTGCGCACGCAGGCGCCCGACGCGCTCCACTACGTCGCGTTCGGTCGAGACGTCGCGGCCAAGGAAGCACGCGACGTGTTCGTGAAGCTGACGCACGTCTCTCGTGGTGAGGAGCGGGGCCCCGCCCGCGGCTAGACCCTGATCCTCTGCTGCTCGCCTTCATCGAAGCGCCATACGTCGCCGTACGGTGTGACGCGATCGCCCTCGACGACCAGCCCCCCGCCGTCCCGACAGGC
Source organism: Deltaproteobacteria bacterium (assembly GCA_031390075.1). Taxonomy (GTDB): domain Bacteria; phylum Myxococcota_A; class UBA9160; order UBA9160; family UBA4427; genus UBA4427. The sequence continues at coordinate 239 of JANMTD010000166.1, forward strand.
GTACAGGGCGCGCCGCTGCCGGCGGGCGTAGTCCGCGAGCGCGCGGCGGTAGCGCGGCGAATGCCGATAGTGGGGGAAGAACTCGAAGTCGACGAGGCCGAGCGCGCCCTGCTCGCGGCGCGGCAGGCGGACGTCGTTCTCGTCGCGATCGAAGGGCGGATATCCCGCGAGCTCGATGTGGGGCGTCAGCAGGTGCGCGCCCGCCGACATGCCGGCGAGGACGCCGCCGCGGGCCGCAAAGCTCTGCAGGACCGACGCCAGACCCGATCGCTTGAGGTGAAACAGGAAGTAGAAGGTGTTGCCGCCGGCCAGGTAGACGATGTCGCTCGTGAGCAGCGCCTCGGCGGCGCGGCGTCTTGCGGGCCCCGGACGGGCCAGCTCGGGCAGATCGGCCGGCACGCATCGGAAATCGGTTCCGCCGAAGGCGCGGTAGCGACGCTCGAAGCGGCGATAGTAGGTTCCGGCGCCCTTGGTCGTGAATGGGACGTAGGTCATGCGGACGCGTCGCCGACCGGCGGCGGGGCCGCGGCGCGCGAGGTCGAGCAGCGCCTCGTGGAGCGGCGCATTGCGCCGCGTCTGCCCGCCCGCATAGAGAACGGCGCAGTGGCCCGGTCCGCGCCCCTCTCGATTCACGCCCCCGCCCCCATCGGCCGCTCGCCGAGCACGGTACAGCGCCGCACCCGTCGCCTGCGCGGGAAGTGGTCACCGAGGGCGCGGTGCATCGTGCGGCGTTCGTCCCAGAGTGCCAGGTCGTGCTCCTGCCATCGCCAGCGCAGCGCGCGCTCGGGCGCCGTCGCATGGCGCATCAGGAACGTCAGCATCGCCTCGCTCTCGGACTCGGAGAGGCCGACGATGTGCTTCATGAAATAGCCTGCGACGAAGAGGCTCGAGCGGCCGGTCACGGGGTGTCGTCGAACGAGGGGATGCGTCGCGCCCATGCCGTAGCGCTCCCGGGTCCGGTCGATGACCTCCTGCCCCCATTTTTTCAGGAAGATCTGTCGGTTGGCTTCGCTGATGTCGTGGTAGACGTCGAGGCGTCCGACGATCTCCTGCATCAGCGGCGAGAGCGTGTCGAAGGCCTTCGCCGTGTCGACCCACATCGTGTCGCCGCCGCGATCCGGAACCTCGAGCATCGACAGGATGGCCATGACGGGAGGCGCTTCGATCCACGTCACGTCGGTATGCCAACCGTCGGCCTTGGGCGGGTCGTCGGGGCCGTCGGTGATGAACTCGAGGGGCTCGAAGGCGCCCGCCGCGGCCTGGAGCGGATAGACGCCGAGCTCGCCGAAGCGCTGCGCGGATTCGATGTGCTCGGCGTCGCTCATGCGCTGGTCGCGCAGGAAGACGACGCCGTGGGTGTGGACGGCGTCCGCGAGGATCTTCGTCGAGCCGGGGTCGCGAAACTCGACGCCGTGCACGATCGCCCCGAAATCTGCGAGCAGGGGCTCGATCTCGACGTGTTTGTCAGGCGGGGGCGGGGTCGGCAATTTCATGGGGGTCCTCGATCCGAGTCCGCTCGGCGATTGCCGTCAACGCGCGTCCCGGATTTCCACCAGCGATTCGCCGCCGTCGAGCATTTCCAGCGCTCCGGGAAGCGACGCGGTGAAAATCTGTTGCATTCGCGGGTTGGAGGTGTTGCCGCAGGTGACCCAGATGATCTTCGGAGGCGAGCCATGGACGCCTAGCAACCCAGAGAGTCACGCCGCAAGCACGGGGTGGTCGATGCGGCTACTGGCGTACCGGAGGCATGCCAGGATGTCCTCTGGCTCGAGATCGGGATGCTCGTCCAGGACCTGGTCGGCAGCGAGTCCCGAGGCGAGTAGATCGAGAACGTCGACCACACGGATGCGCAGGCCACGAATGCACGGGCGACCGCCGCACTGCTCTGGGTTGACCGTGATCCGATCTGCGATTTCCGCCATGGAGGACTCCTCAGGAGATTGGCATCCGAATTGGCATACGAATAGCGCCAATCGCCGGACGTCGCTGCGACGTGACGGTCGGGCTCGCGACGTCCCCGCGTGTCGCTAGCCGTGGCCCGTCCGCGCGAGGGCGTCGCGACCGAGCTGGCGCTTCGGGCGGATGAAGACGCCCTCGGCCTCGGCGCAGAGGGTGTCGGGGGCGGGGAAGTCGCAGTGCATCGTGCCCTTGATGAAGGTCTTGACGCCCTCGCTGCGGTCGATCCAGGAGCGCATGCGGATCTCGCGGCCGATCGGCGTCAGCGAGCGGTAGACGATCGTCAGCGTGCCCGTGAAGCCGCCGACGTCCGAGACGGCGCCGATGCAGCCGAGCAGCTCGTCGAAGACCAGCGCGATGACGCCGCCGTGGACCGAGCCGGGCGGGCCGTTCCAGGGCGCGTCGAAGACATGGGTCGCGACCATCGCGTCGTCCTTGCGCTCGAACACGATCAGCGGCGAGAGTGGATTGCGCGGACCGATGATCGGGCTGTACGGGAAGAACTCCGCGGGCGAGAGATGCAGCGGCGGTCCGCCCTGGTCGAG
>JANMTD010000362.1:0-1992 GCA_031390075.1 Deltaproteobacteria bacterium
CGAGGCCGGATGTATCTCAATGGCCCCGCATCCGGCACTCCCATTTTTCTGAGGCCGATTGCCGCGACGCTTCCGATTGGAGGAGACGACGATCCGGGCTTCCGCGTGCGCAACGCGGCGGGCTGGGACTTGACGGCAGTCGGCGTCCAGCTGCCGGGCAAGGTCAAGGGCTTCTTCGCCGGCTTCAACCCGGCCAACGCTTACACGCCGATGGGCGAGCCGCGGGTGGCTCTGGCTTGCACCCAGACTCCGCTCCCGTTGCCGGAGGGCTGCAACGAGGTCAACGGCTTCGACACGTTCATGGCCGGCCCGTTCACGACCGGGCTCGGGTTTCCGGCAGGCGGCACGGTCGCGGCGATTCCGAAGGCGACGTCGGTGAAGCACATGTTCGCCCTGACGACGGGCACCGTCTCGATCGTCCGCGTGGCGTCGCGAAACGGCTACCACGCCAGCGATACGCTGACCGGAATGGGCCACGACAGCCTCGTCTTGTCGTCGATGGGCGGATTTGTTCGCCAGGTCGGGCTGGTCGCCGGCTCCTACACGGTCCGCTCGGAATCGGCGAGCAGCGTGCAGATCGAAATCCAGATGCTCGGCTTGAACCTCAAGCTCATCCCCGAGCCCGCCGCGACGGCCGCGCTCGCGAGCGGCTTGGGCCTGCTGGCGCTGCTCGCCCATCTTCGGCGTCGCTGATCCGATTTCTCGATTGGCCGAGCTGGCCCGCTCCCTCCGTTCCCGTTTGTTCCGCCCCGCGAACCCTTGCTATACCCCTCGGCGTCCCCGACGGGTTAGCGAGAGGCGCATTCATCCTCATGGCCAAGTCCAATGCCAAATCGGGTTCGAAGTCGGTCGCGAAGTCGAGTCCGGTCCTGGTCGGCATCGTGATGGGCTCGCGCTCCGATTGGCCGACCCTCGAGCACGCCGCGACGACCCTCGAGGCCCTGGCCGTCCCCTTCGAGACCCGCGTCGTCTCGGCCCACCGCACGCCGGACCTGCTCTTCGAGTACGCCGCGAGCGCGGCGGGCCGCGGCCTGCGCGCGATCATCGCCGGCGCGGGCGGCGCGGCGCATCTGCCGGGCATGTTGGCGGCCAAGACCTGGCTGCCGGTGCTCGGCGTGCCGGTCGAGAGCAAGGCGCTCTCGGGCCTCGACTCGCTCTTCTCGATCGTGCAGATGCCGGCGGGCGTTCCGGTCGCGACGTTTGCGATCGGGCGCTCCGGGGCGATCAACGCGGCGCTCTTTGCATCGGCGCTGCTGGCGACGACGGATCCGGCGCTGCAGAAGCGACTCGAGGCGTGGCGAGCCAAGCAGACCGAAGACGTGCTCGCGCACCCCGATCCGGCGAAAGCCGATTGATGAAGGTCGGGATCCTCGGTGGCGGTCAGCTCGGCCAGATGCTCGCGCAGTCTGCGCGTGCGCTCGGCGTCGAGACTGTCGTGCTCGATCCCGCTGCGGATGCGGTCGCGGGTCAGGTGACACGCCACCTCGCGCTGGATTGGCTCGATCCCACCGCCCTCGACGCGCTCGCCGCCTGCGACGTCGTCAGCTACGAGTTCGAGAACGTGCCGAGCGAGGCCGTCGAGAAGCTCGCCGGACGCGTGCCGGTCCATCCGGCGCCCGCAGCACTCGTCCTCTCCGGCGATCGACTGATCGAGAAATGTTTCTTTCGCGAGCTCGGGATCGAGCCCGCGCCCTTCGCCGAGATCGGCTCGCGGGTCGAGCTCGAGCGCGCCGTCGCGGAGATCGGCCTGCCCGTCGTCCTGAAGACGCGCCGCTTCGGTTACGACGGGAAGGGGCAGGTCGTCGTGCGCGCCGCAGGCGAGCTCGACGCCGCGTGGGCGCGGCTCGCGGGCGAGGCGCTGATCCTCTCCGGCGATCGCCTGCTCGAGAAGCGCTTCTTTCGCGAGCTCGGCCTGTCACCGGCGCCCTTCGCCGAGATCGACTCGTGGGTCGAGCTCGAGCGCGCCGTCGCGGAGATCGGCCTGCCCGTCGT
>JANMTD010000365.1:0-3037 GCA_031390075.1 Deltaproteobacteria bacterium
AAGGCCGTGTAGGCGACGTTGCCCGGATAGCCCCGGAAGCCCTCGACCGACGACAGGTTGATGATGCTCCCGCCCTGCCCGCTCTGGCGCATGAGCGGCAGCATCGCGCGGGTCACGAGGAACATGTGGCGCAGGTTGATGTCGTGCTGCGCGTCCCAGTCGCCCTCCGTCATGTCGCAGATCTTCTTGAAGACGCCCAGATGGTGGCCGACGTTGTTGACGAGCACGTCGAGCCGATCGGAATGGCGGGCGACCTCCCGCTGCAGCGCCTCGACCTCGCCCGCCTTCTGGACGTCGCAGCGAACGACGAGCGCCTTCGGAAAATCCTTGCGGAGCGCGTCGCATTTCGCCGGATCGATCTCGGCGATCGCCAGGCGCGCACCGAGCTCCGAATACGCCTCGACGATCGCGCGACCGATCCCCGCACCGCCGCCCGTCACGAGCGCCGCCTTGCCCTCGAGTGTGATCTGCATCGTCGTCCCTCCTGACCCGCATCGGGCCGCCGTCGTTCACGCCCGTGCGTCAGCGCGCGTAGAAATGCTGGTACCACTTCCTGAATCGCGGGATCCCGGCCTCCGACTCGACGAGCGGCGGTCGCTCCCGGAAACACTTGTTCTCCCAGATCAGCTTGTCCTGCTCGAGTTGCCGCACCGTCTCCGCCACGAAGGCCTCGGCGACCCGCTCGATCTTCGGATCGCGATCCGGATTGCGCGCGCCGAAGCTGAAATGCATGCGCGTCTTGCCGTCCTCGATCGGCGTCGGCATCCCGAAAGCCAGCACCTCGGCGACGCCGCTGAAGCGCGTCATCGAGAACCCCGGCCCCCAGCCGTCGACGTCGTTGCGCGCGTCGACGGGCCCCCGCGACGACGGAAAGACCTGCTTCGCGCGAACCCAGAAGCGCTCGTTCTCGAAGCCGATCTCCTCGATTTCGCCGAGCTGAGGATGGCCGTGGACCGTGGCAAAATGCGCCGGATCGTAGGCGTTCTCGGCGAGCTCCTGGAGGTGGGTCGCGAGGTCGAAGGTCACGGGCCGAAGCGTCCCGTAGGCCGGATCGTCGAGCTCCGGGACCAAGGGCAGCTCGAAATGCGGCGCCTCCGCGTGCGGATGGAACCACGCGAAGACGAAGGGCCCGCGCACGCAGACCGGGTAGCTTCGCAAATGCACTCCGGACGGAATCCGCCTGGCATAGGGAATCGCGACACAGCTTCCCGCGCCGTCGAACTGCCAACCGTGGAACGGACACGCCAGCCGATCGCCGTCGACACGGCCGCCGTAGCCGAGATGGGCGCCGAGATGGGGACAGTGCGCGTCGACCAGGGAATCGAGACCCGTCGAGTCACGCCACCACACGAGCTCGCGCCCGAAATAACGCTGGCGTGCCAGGGATCCCGGAGCGAGGTCGTCGCGGGCGCCGATCCGGAACCAGCCGAAGGGGATGGGAAAGGGAAGCCGCGTGTCCATCCCTCAGCCCTCGATCTTGAGCGCTCGATTCGGGCAGTACTTGACCGCTGCCTCGACATTCTTCCGCAGCGATTCGTCGGGATCCGCGATGATCAGCTCCGCGTGATCGTATCGGCCAGGCTCCTGCACGACGCGGAAGACCTCGGGCGCCTCCTCGACGCAGACGCTGTGGCCCTGGCAGAGCTGCAGATCGATCTTGATGCGCATGGCACCCTCCCCGACCGCCGCGCCGCCTAGCGCCGCCGCCGATAGCGAACCCGACACGGATCCGAGGGGCGCAGGATCAGCGACGGCATCACGTCCGTGATGTCTTCCGGCGACCCCACGAGCTCGAAGTCGTAGCGCGAGAGCATCGCGCACATGACCGACTTGATCTGCAGCATCGCGAAGGCGTTGCCGACGCACTTGCGCATGCCACCCCCGAACGGAATGAACGCGAACGGGTTGTCCGCCAGCTTGCGATGCGGGTCGAATCGCTCGGGATCCGGGAAGACCTCGGGCACGCGATGGGCCACGTAGGGGGAGCAGACGACGGTATCGCCGACCCGGAACGTGTAGTCCTTGAACGTGAAGGGCTGCATGACCTGGCGCGCCAACACGCAGAGCGGAGGATGCAGCCGCAGGGTCTCGAAGATGAAGCCCTCGAGCTTCGGGATCTCGCGCAGAGACGCGTACGAGAGGTCGCCGTCACTCTTGTAGATCCCGTCCACCTCGGCCATCAGCTCCGCGGCGTACTGCGGGTTCCGGGCGAACTCGACGAGGGTCCACGAGGAGGTGTTCGCGCTGGTATGGAAGCCACCGAACATGATCCAGACGACCATGCCCGGGATCAGATCCTCGGCGAGCTTCGTCCCGTCGTCGTAGGTCGAGTTCATGAACGTGTCGATCATGTCGTTGTACTGCCGACCCGTCCGGCGGCGCTCTCGCACCTCGTCGAGAACGAGCTCCTGCAGCCGGGCCCGCGCGCGATCGCGCCGCTTCAGGATGTCGCCCGAGCCGTACGGATCGAGCATCGCCTCGGGCGCGACGGCGCCCTCGAGCTCGTGATAGAGGGCGCCGAACTCGTCGGTCAGCTTCGCGCGAAAATCGCTTCCCATCAGCGAATGTGTCGAGGTTCGCAGCACCAGGGCCTGGAAGACCTCGAGCACGTCGATCTCGCCGGAATCGCCCCAATCCGCGATCCAGTCCTCGACCTCCTTGGCAATGATGTCGGCATAGCTCTTCATCTTCGCGGCGCGCATCGCCGTCGCCATCAGCTTCGTCTGCTGGCGCTCGACCTCGAAGGTCGCCCCGTACTGGATCCCCTCACCGAAGACCGGGACCATGTACTGATAGGCGGCCGCCGCGGAGAGCACGGTCGGATCCGGCGCCCGGAAGACCGCCTCCTGCGCCGCCGGTCCCGTCATCAGGATGTTGCGCTGGCCCGCCAGATCGAAGGCCGCCACCTCCCCGCACTCCTGCCACGCGCGCAGCAGGAAGAACGCGGGATGGCCCATGAACTCCTCGTAGTGGCCCGTTTCCGGCTTCGCACCGGAAACCAACTTCGGCTCGACTCGGGTCGTCGGGTTCGACATCG
>JANMTD010000402.1:0-2567 GCA_031390075.1 Deltaproteobacteria bacterium
GCGACGGCTGCGACGGCTCCCCAGACAGGTCCATGATGCGCAGCCCGGAAAATGGCGAGCTCGACGGGGCCGCGCATAGCCTTCGCGAGGTCGCCGTCCTGGCGGTGCCCTTCGTCCTGACACAGCTGCTCTTTACGACGATGGGCCTGGTCGACGCGGCGATCGTCGGCCGCCTCGGCGCGACGGAGCTCGCGGCCGTGGGGCTCTCGGGGACCTGGCTGTGGACGATCTCCTCGTTCTTCATCGGCGCGTCGAGCGTCGTGCAGATCTTCGTCGCCCAGAACCAGGGTGCCGGCCGCGAACGCGAGTGCGGCTCCTGGGCCTGGCAGGGTGTTGGCTCGACGGTGCCCTTCGCGGTCGTCTCGTCGGCCTTGCTCTTCTTCACCGCCGAATGGGCCGTCGGCTGGATCGCGCCCAGCGAAGCCGTCGCCCCCCTCGCCGTCGACTACCTGCGCGCGCGCTCGTTCGGCATCGTCGGGTTGACCGCCGCGATCGCGCTGGCGTCGTTCTTTCGCGGGATCGGCGACGCGCGGACGCCGCTCGTCGCGACGGTGATCGCGAACGCCGCGAACCTGTTCCTCGCCCTCGGAATGGTGTACGGCTGGTACGGATTCCCCGAGCTCGGTGTCTTGGGCGCCGGGATCGCGACCTCGATCGCCGAGTGGCTGTATTTCGGGATCGTCGCGATCGCGTTTTTGCGGCCGGCGGTGCGCGCGCGCTTCGACACGGGCTGGCAGTGGCCGCGGCTCGACCCGGTGCTGCGGCTCTGGCGGATCGGCTTGCCGGTCGGCGGGCAATGGGTCATCGAGATGCTCGCTTTCTCGATCTTCACGACCCTCGTCGCGCGCATGGGCGACGCGGCGATGGCCGCCTCCCATGCCTTCGGCCAGCTGGCGAGCCTCTCGTTCATGCAGGCCGCCGGGATCTCGACCGCGACGGCAACCCTCGTCGGCCGCTACATCGGCGCGGGCCAGCCCGACCGTGCCGCCCAGCGATTCCGCTCCTCGCTCATCCTCGGCGGAACGGCCGGCGCGGTGATCGCCCTCGCTTTTCTCGTCTTGCCCGAGTCGCTCGTCGCGCTCTTTTAGAACGATCCCGACGTGATCGCCCTGGGCGTTCCGCTGCTCACGATCGGCGCGCTCTACCAGCTCTTCGATGCGCTCTCCGTGCTCTCCGACGGGGCGCTTCGCGGCGCCGGGGATACCCGCTGGCCCTTCGTCGCCCGCTGCCTCGCGTCGTGGTTGATCTTCCTGCCCGCCGCCTGGCTGCTCGCCTATCGCTTCGAGCTCGGCCTGACCGGCGCCTGGATCGGCGGCGTCTTTTCATCGGCGACGCTTGCGGTCGTTCTCTATCTCCGATTCCAGTCGGGAGCGTGGCGGCAGATCCGGATCTAACCCGACCCGTTACGGCAAACGCCGCGCGTGAACGCCGACTCACCGAGATCAGCCGAATTCCATCGCCCGTGCGCATTCAGCGAGACTCGGGAACGAGATTCTTCAGCGAGGCACGAGCCGCACGCCGAGTCGATCGAGCCCACTTCGAAAGTCCGGATCGTTCGCGTCGATCGCCAACACTTCGGGCTCCTTCACGAACGGCAATGCCCCGTCGGCGGACTCGAAGATGGCCCAATTCTGGAACTCGTCGCCAAGCCGTGACCGATAGGCGAGACCCGCGAAGCCCCTGGTTCGCGTCGCAGTCGAGCGATCGTAGACGTAGCGCGAAATCTCCTGCGTGAATCGGCGCGGTGCCGAGAGGCGGATGGTCGCCGCGTCGAGATCGAAGAGGCCGTGATGGACGAGACGCGCAGCGAGAGCCGTTCGGAGGAGCGAAAGCGAAACGCTGTGTCCGACGTCTACGAATGCACCTTCGAAATGCGCTACCCCGAGGCAGCGGTTGGCAAGCCATTCGTCCCCGAGCTCTCCGGGGGATTGGATCGGAGTGCCGTCGTTCCCTTCGATCTCCGTCATCGCCGCGACGATGTCCGGGTCGGGTCGGAATCGAGCCAGAACTTCCATGTAAGCACCGAGTCGACTGCTCGACGCGTAGACGACCCGATAGACTCCACGCGGATCATCCCAACGATTCCCGAAAGTCCCGTCGCTCCCGACGTTCGACCAATCGGGCCACTCCCACGGATCGGGCGGGCGGGCAACGCGAAAGAGCGGACCGGTCGGAGTCGTCGTCCGGAGCCCAGCCGCCGTGAAGTCGCGCGGATCAGCCGCCACTCACGAACGCTCGAACAGCGGAGAGAATCAGCGGACCGACTTCGTCGAGCTCCCCCTCGCGCAGCAGGCGAGCGGCCGATCGATCGTCAAGCTGCGGGTTCAATCCCTGAAACCAGGCACGCGCTACCGCGGCATCGTCATGTTGCGCGATCAGCCAGGCGACCTGCAGAGCGAGGCGGAGGCGCGCGGGAATCGGGGCGCGCGGCTCTCGCTCTCCCGTACTCCAGTGGCGAACGGCCCGGACTTCGCCGACCCCCGCGATATAGGCGACGAGCTTGGACCCCAGCAACTCGGCCAGCTCTTCGACGAGGCGGGGGAACTCGATCCGAGCTGCGTGTTCGT
>JANMTD010000413.1:0-11943 GCA_031390075.1 Deltaproteobacteria bacterium
GTCTCCGCGGTCTCCGCGATCTCGAGCACCGCGAGCAAGCTCCCCTCGGAGACCTTGTCGCCCTCCTTCACCGCGAGCTCGACGACGACCCCCGCCGCGGGCGACGGGATCTCCATCGTCGCCTTCTCGCTCTCGATGCTGACGAGCGGATCGTCGATCGCGATGCGATCGCCCGGCTTGACGAGGACCTCGACGACCTCGACCTGCTCGAAATCGCCGATTGCGGGCAAACGGATCTCGCGTCGATCGGCCACGCTCGTCCTCCCGCCCGGCTAGCGTCGGCTCGGCGACGGCCGCTCGGGGTCGACACCGTATTTCGCGATCGCGCGCGCCACCTTGGCCCGGTCGAAGGCCCCGTCGTCGGCCAGCGCCGACAGCGCGGCGACGCAGACGTAGTTGCGGTGGACCTCGAAGAAATGGCGCAGCTTCTCGCGTCCGTCGCTGCGGCCCCAGCCGTCGGTCCCGAGAGTCCGATAGGTGCGCGGGACGTAGCCACGGATCTGCTCCGAATAGAGGCGCACGTAATCCGTCGCCGCGACGACCGGTCCGGTCGTGCTCGCGAGCTGGCGCTCGACGAAGCTGCGCCGCCGCTCTTCGGTCGGGTGGAGCGAGTTCCAGCGCGAGACCTCCAGGCCGTCGCGGGCGAGCTCGTTGAAGCTGGTCACGCTCCAGACATCGGCGGCGACGCCGTGGTCGTCCTCGAGCATCTCGGCCGCCGCCAGCACCTCGCGCAGGATCGCGCCGCCGCCGAGAAGCTGGATGCGCGCGCCCTTCCCCTTGCCCTCGCGCACGCGGTACATGCCGCGCAGGATCCCGTTCTCACAGCCCTTGGGCATCGGCGGCTGGACGTATTTCTCGTTCATGACCGTCAGGTAGTAGTAGACGTTCTCGCCCTCGCGGAACATGCGCCGCAGGCCGTCCTGGATGATCACGGCGAGCTCGTATGCGTAGGCCGGGTCGTAGGAGATGCACGAGGGAATCGTGCCGGCGAGGATGTGGCTGTGGCCGTCCTGATGCTGCAAGCCTTCGCCTGCCAGCGTCGTGCGTCCCGACGTCCCGCCGAGCAGGAAGCCGCGGCACTGCATGTCGCCCGCCGCCCACGCGAGGTCGCCGATCCGCTGGAAGCCGAACATCGAGTAGAAGATGTAGAACGGCACCATATGGACGTCGTGGCTCGAATACGAGGTGCCCGCCGCGATGAACGACGCCATCGCACCGGCTTCGTTGATCCCCTCTTGCAGGATCTGGCCATCCTTCTCCTCGCGGTAGTAGGCGACCTGATCCGAATCGACGGGGTCGTAGAGCTGGCCGACGGAGGAGTAGATCCCGAGGCGCCGGAACATGCCCTCCATGCCGAAGGTGCGCGACTCGTCGGGGACGATCGGCACGATGTGCTTCCCGATCGCGGGGTCGCGGGTCAGGATCTGCAGGATGCGCACGGCCGCCATCGTCGACGACATCTCGCGGTCGCCGGTGCCCTCGACCAGTGCGGAGAAGGCCTCGAGCTCGGGCGTCTCGAGGGGCGGTGCCTCGGTTCGCCGCGTCGGCAGATAGCCGCCGAGGGCGCGCCGGCGCGCGTGCATGTACTCGAGCTCGGGACTGTCCGGCGCGGGCACGTAGAACGGCGCCTTGCCGATGTCCTCGTCCGAGATCGGGATGTTGAAGCGGTCCCGGAAGGCGCGCAGCGACGACTCGGCCATGTCGTGCATCTGGTGCGTGACGTTCTGGCCCTCGCCTGCCTCGCCCGTGCCGTAGCCCTTGACCGTCTTGGCGAGGATCACCGTCGGTTGACCCTCGTGCGCCATCGCCGCCGCATAGGCCGCGTAGACCTTGTGCGGATCGTGGCCACCGCGATTGAGTCGCCAGATGTCCTCGTCGCTCATCGTCGCGACCATCTCCGCGAGCTCGGGGGAGGTCCCGAAGAAATGCTCCCGCGTATACGCGCCGCCGCGGACCTGATAGGCCTGGTATTCGCCGTCGACCGCCTCTTCCATGCGCCTTCGCAGGATCCCGTTCGTGTCCTTCGCGAGCAGCGGATCCCAGCGCCCGCCCCAGATCACCTTGATCACGTTCCAGCCGTTGCCCCGGAAGTTCGCCTCGAGCTCCTGGATGATCTTGCCGTTCCCGCGCACCGGCCCATCGAGGCGCTGCAGGTTGCAGTTCACGACGAAGACGAGGTTGTCGAGGCCCTCGCGTCCGGCGAGGGACAGCGCGCCGAGGCTCTCGGGCTCGTCCGTCTCCCCGTCGCCGACGAAGGCCCAGACCTTGCGGCCCGTGGTGTCGACGATCCCGCGGTCGCGCAGGTAGCGCATGAAGCGCGCCTGGTAGATCGCCATCAACGGGCCGAGGCCCATCGAGACCGTCGGGAACTGCCAGAAATCCGGCATCAGCCGCGGATGGGGATACGAGGAGAGCCCGCCGGCCTCGACCTCCTGGCGGAAATTATTGAGCTGGTTCTCCGAGAGGCGGCCTTCGAGGAAGGCGCGGGCGTAGATGCCCGGCGCCGAATGCCCCTGGATGTAGAGCAGATCACCCCCGTGATCGTCGCTCGGCGCGTGGAAGAAATGATTGAAGCCGATGTCGTAGAGGGTCGCCGCGGAGGCGAAGCTCGAGATGTGGCCGCCGAGGGCCGGATCCTGGCGGTTCGCCTGGACCACCATCGCCATCGCGTTCCAGCGGATGAAGGAACGGATCCGCTCCTCGAGCGCCGAGTCACCGGGCGAGGTCTTCTGGAGCGCCTCGGGAATTGTATTGATGTAGGCGGTCGTCGCGCGATACGGAAGGTGCGCGCCCTTGCGGCGCGCCCGTCGCACGAGCCGGCCGACGAGATAATGGGCCCGCTCGATGCCCTCCCGTTCGAAGACCGAGTCGAGGGCCTCGAGCCACTCACGCGTCTCCTGCGGGTCGTGATCCTGATCAGGCGGGTTCGCCATGTTTCCTCTCGCTGGCACTCACGCTCGACCCAGTTTGTACCTCATTCCGCGGTTTCGGCTGCCGTGTACTGCTCGTCCTCCTCTTCGCCGGATTCGTCCGCCAAGGGTCGGGCTCCGCCCCGGTGATCCCTGCGCTTCGCGCGCATCGCCCGCACCTCGCGTTCGAAGACGTCGAGGGCGCGGGTCAGCGCGATCGCAGGCTCCGCGTCCCGTTCGTGGGCGATCAGCTCGCGGCCACGCGCCTGACAGCGGATCTTCGCCGAGGCCGCGCCGTGCTGATGATGTTTGCTCCCCTCGACGTGGATCACGACGTGGATCAGGTCCTTTTGTCCCTGCGCGAGCTTCTGGATGCGCCCTTCCGCGGCCTCGCGGCGGGCGGAATCGAGCTCGGTCACGACGTGCCATTGAATATCCATGGATTGTGCTCCTTGCAGCGTTGGGATGAGCAGGCGCTCGTTCAATCGATCGGTTCAGCGGAGAAGATGGCCAGGTCGGAACCCGACCCGGCGAAAACGCCGGACGGTTGGATCTCGATCTCGTAGTTGCGATAGGTCTTGGCGATCGTGGCGCCCATCTTCTCGAGGGCGCTGCGCATGCGGTGGTTGTCCTCGAGGATCAGCGACGCCTCGGCCTCGCGGTAGCCCTTGCGCGCGGCAACTGCGGCGCTGCGCGCGTAGAGGGCGGCCCCGAGCGGCAGGGATTGATAGGCGCTCGCGACGCCCAGCATGAAGACACGCACGCGCGACGTGCGGCGCGCGCGCGTCAGGAAGTAATACCAGCCGAAGGGCCAGAGACGGCCCTTCATCTGCTTCACGACCGGGTTCAGGTCGGGCAGCGTGACGGAGATCGCGATCGGCCGGCCCGCGACCTCGGCGATCAGGCAGAGCTCGGGATCGACGACCTGCCGGAATCCGTCGGCGATGAAGCGGAACTCGGCTTCGCCGACGTCGACGTGGCCCCAGTTCTGCCTCCAGGCATCGACGTAGATCGTCCGCAGGATCTCGACTTCGGAGTCGAAGTTCCGGAGGTCGAGACTTCGGATCCGGATCTCGGGGTGGCGTTCCAGCATCCGGTCGGCGATGCGCTGCAGCTTCGCGAACGCGGGAAGAGACACCTCGAAGCGATAGGCGTACCAATCCTTGATCGGACGCAGCCCGAGCTGCTCGTAGCGCTTCGGGTAGTAGGCCGAGTTGTGGGGGTTGGCGATGCTGGGATCCGAGTCGAAGCCGTCGACCAGCAGACCGAAATCGTGATTGGTGTTGAAGTTGAAGGGGCCGATGAGCCGCTTCATCCCGCGATCGGCGTGCCACTCCCGCGCGGCACCGAGCAGGGCCGCCGCCACCTCGAGATCGTCGATGAACTCGAAGAAGCCGAAGAAGCCCGTCCCCGGCTCGTGCGCCTGCGCGGCCTGGTCGACGACCGCGGCGATCGTGCCGACGTCGCGGCCGTCGCGGCGCGCGACGAAACACTGGACTTCGGCGACGTCGAAATAGGGATTGCGACGGGGATCGAAGAAACGCTTGCGCTCGAGGATGAACGGCGGGACCCAGTGCGGGTCCTTCGCGTAGATCTCGAACCAGGGCTGCATGAATCGGAGGGTGTCCCCGGGCAACGAGATCGGGATCACCTCGACCGAACCCATTCACGCCTCCGAACCGGCGGGCCGGGGCCTCTTGACCCGTCCCACGATCCGAATGTAGGTCAGCGGGGTGGGTCTCGCCGCCTGATCCGATCGGAGCCCTCGGCTCACGATTGAAGAGCCCTCAGCCGAAGCGACCCGTGATGTAGTCCTGGGTCCGCTTCTCCGCGGGGTTGGTGAAGATCTTGCCGGTCTCGCCGACCTCGATCACGGAGCCGAGATGGAAGAAGGCCGTGCGCTGGGAGACGCGCGCGGCCTGCTGCATCGAGTGGGTCACGATCACGATCGTGAACTGCTCGCGCAGCTCGTCGATCAGCTCCTCGACACGCGCCGTCGCGATCGGATCGAGGGCCGAGCAGGGCTCGTCCATCAGGATGACTTCCGGGGACACCGCGATCGCCCGCGCGATGCAGAGCCGCTGCTGCTGCCCCCCCGAGAGGCTCGTCCCCGACTCGTCGAGGCGGCTCTCGACCTCCTCGAGCAGCCCCGCCTTGCGCAGGCTGTGGCGCACGAGCTCGTCGAGGTCGCTCTTGGTGCGGGCGATGCCGTGGATCCTGGGGCCGTAGGCCACGTTCTCGTAGATCGACTTCGGAAAGGGATTGGGCTTCTGGAAAACCATCCCCACCCGCGCGCGCAGCTTGACCACGTCGAGCTTCGAATCGTAGATGTCGCGCCCGTCGAGGGTCACGTCGCCCGACACACGGCAACCCGGCACCACGTCGTTCATCCGATTGAGACAGCGCAGATAGGTCGACTTGCCGCAGCCCGAGGGCCCGATCAACGCCGTCACCTCGTTGGCGTGGATCTCGAGGTCGACGCCGATCAGGGCCTGCTTCTCGCCGTAGAAGACGTCGAGGGCGCGCGTCTGCATCTTGACCTTCAAGCGTTGATCCTCTCTCGGCACCACTTGCACTCGCCCTTCGTCCACACATCTTGCACACATCTTGCACACATCTTGCACACAGAGAAGCCCGCAGCGCGGGACCCCGTTCTGCCCTCAGAGCCTCGACTCGAACCGCCTGCGCACCCAGACCGCGAATGAGTTCATGGTCACGAGGAACCCGAGCAGCACGAGGATCGCCGCCGCCGTACGCGCCGCGAAGGCACGCTCCGGCGCCTCGGCCCACAGGTAGATCTGCACGGGCAGGACGGTCGACGGATCCGTCGGTCCCCTCGGCAGGTCCACGATGAAGGCCACCATCCCGATCATCAACAGCGGGGCGGTTTCGCCGAGCGCCCGCGCCATCCCGATGATCGTGCCCGTCAGGATTCCCGGCAATGCCACGGGCACGATGTGATGGAGCACGGCCTGGGTCGGCGAGGCACCGACGCCGAGCGCCGCCTCGCGAATCGAAGGCGGGACCGCCGAGAGTGCCGCCCGCGCCGCGATGATCACGGTCGGAAGCGTCATCAAGCCGAGCACCAGGCCGCCGACCAGCGGAGCCGATCTCGGCAGCCCGAACACGTTCAGGAACACCGCGAGCCCGAGCAGCCCGAAGACGATCGACGGCACCGCCGCCAGATTGTTGATGTTGACCTCGATCAGGTCCGTCAGGCGGTTGCGCGGCGCGAACTCCTCGAGATAGATCGCCGCCGCGACGCCGATCGGGAAGCTCACGAGAAGCGTCACCAGGAGTGTCAGGAACGAGCCGCGGATGGCGCCCTGGACCCCCGCGAGCTCGGGGTCCCGGCTGTCTCCGCTCCGGAGGAAGCGGAGATTCCAGTGCGTCTCGATCCGGCCGCTGCTCTCGAGGGCGGCGAGAAAGCCGAGCTGCGCGTCGGAGAGCTTGCGGTCCGCCTCGGCGACCTCACTTCCGCGCAAGCTCCGCAGCTCGAGGTCGACCTCGTCGGAGAGGAGCGCACGAAACTCCCGGTGCGACCCGAGCGCTTCCGGATTCGCCGCCACGAGGTCGAGCAGATCGTACTGGGCACCGACCGACAGCAGCTCTCCGAGCGCGCGCTTCTCCGAGCGGCTCGTCACGTCGGGGAATTCGGCGGCGAGCCCGCGGCGCAGCACCGCCGAAGCGTTGCCGCTCGCGAGGCTCTCGGGGGAGCCGTCGCCTCGAGGATCGAGATCGGCCGCGTCGAGATCGAGCTCGAGCCGGACGGAGTGCTCCGTGAAGGCAGCCCCGGATTCGAACAGGATCGAGCCCAGCAGGGCGAAGAGCGACGAGAGCGCAAAGACGATCGCGAAGAGCCCCGCCGCCCGGAAGGCGCGCTCCACCGCATAACGCCGGCGGAGCCTGCGGTCGGTCGCCTCGACCTCGCCCTCCCCTCGCTCCGACTGGCCGACGCGGGGATCAGTCATACTGCTCCCGATAGCGCCGGACCACGGCGAGAGCCACGAGGTTGAGCGCCAGCGTGGCGAAGAAGAGCGTGAGTCCGAGGGCGAAGGCCGCGAGGGTCTTCGCGGAGTCGAACTCCTGATCGCCGACGAGCAGCGTCACGATCTGGACCGTCACCGTCGTCACCGCAGCGAACGGATTCGCCGTGAGGTTGGCGGCGAGGCCCGCCGCCATCACGACGATCATCGTCTCACCGACGGCCCGCGAAATCGCGAGCAGGAAGGCGCCGACGATCCCCGGGAGCGCCGCCGGCAGGATCACGCGCCGGATCGTCTCTGAATCGGTCGCCCCCATCGCGAGCGAGCCCTCGCGGAGCGAGCGCGGCACGGCGTTCAATGCGTCGTCGGAGAGCGACGAGACGAAGGGAATGATCATGACGCCCATCGCCATCCCGGCCGCGAGGGCGCTCTCGCTCGCGACGTCGAGGCCGATCGATTCGCCGAAGCCGCGGATCAGCGGGCCGAGCGTCAGCGCGGCGAAGGATCCCCAGACGACCGTCGGAATCCCCGCGATGATCTCGAGCACCGGCTTCACCCAGGCGCGCATCGTCTCCCCCGCGTAGAACGCCAGGTAGATGGCCGACATGAGACCGACGGGAATCGAGATCGACATGGCGATCGCAGTGATGAGGAGCGTGCCCGCGAAGACCGGGATGGCACCGAAGCTGCCCGAGGAGCCGACCTGATCCGCGCGCAGGGCGGTCTGCGGACTCCACTCGGTCCCGAAGAAGAACTCTAGGGGGCTCACCAGCCGGAAGAATCGGATCGCCTCGAAGAAGAGCGAGAGCACGATCCCGATCGTCGTCAGGATCGCGACGATCGAGCAGGCCATCAGGGCGTAACCGAGGATCCGCTCGACCTGATTGCGCGCCCGCAGCTCTGGCGAGATCCGGCGGCGGGCGAGCGAGAGTCCGACCGCACCGGTCAGCGCCACCAGGACCGCGAGCGCCGCGCCGAAGGTCGTCCGGATCCGCTCGATCGCCGCGCGCGCCTCGCCGTGGGCCGGGCTCGCGTCCGCCCCGTCGTAGAGCGCCATGCCGGAGTGCACATCCGCCACGACCGTCGCCGCGGTCTGGTCCACGGCGAGCAGGCCGCTCGCCTCGACCGCCGCCCGCGACCAGACGTCGACGAAGCTGCTTCCGACCGCGGTCCAGGCCAGCAGGATCAGGAGGGGCGGCAGCGCCGCCCAGACGAGCACCAGCTGCCCGTAATGGGAAGGGAGCGAGTGGATTTCAACGCGACCGCCATCGGTCAGCGCCCACGCCTGGCGCTGGCCAGACCAGTACGCGATCGCGGCCAGGAGCGGCAATCCGAGCCAGAGCCAACCGATCACGCGCCGCCCCCCAAGCCCCGGATGCCACCGCCGGCCTGCCCGGCTCGCCGCGAGGGTCGCTCGGAACACCGAGGGTCGCGATGACGTGATCGTGAAGGAATCGTGACGTTTCGATGACGAAGGGGCTTCGCGTGGTAGGCTGACGTCTCCCCCCTTCTCTCGTTCCTGGCCGCGACGGGATTCACCCGCTTGCCACCCGCGCGCCACGGGACCGCCATGCCCGAGGGCTAAAGAACCAATCGATGACGACAACGATCCAGATGAAGACGGGACGCGATGTGGACCAGCTCCGGCAGCTGGCCCTCCGGATGGGGGGCCTCGCCGAGGAGATCCTCGAAAAGGCTCTCCGCTCGACCTGGCGCCGGGACGCGGCGCTGGCCGATGCCGTGATGGCCGACGACCTCGAGATCGATCGCATCGACGTCGAGATCGACGAGGCGGTCTTGAACGTCCTCGCGCTGCGGGCGCCGGTCGCCATCGACCTGCGACAGGTGATCGCGATCAACACCATGGCGACGGACCTCGAACGGGTGGGCGACCTGGCACGCAACATCGCGGGCTGTGCTCGGCGTCTCTGCGAGCGGGCGCCGGTGGTGCCGCCGGCGGAGTTGAAGACCCTGGCCGAGGCCTGCCAGCGGGCGCTCTCGGAATCGCTCGGCGCGTTCGCGGATCTCGACGTCGCCCGCGCCCGTTCGGTGCTCGCCGCCGACAACGAGATCGATTCGATCGAGTCCGAAGTCGTCCGGGGGGCGATTGCCCGGATCCAATTGGACCCCACGACCTCGAGCCAACAGATCGACCTGATGTTCATCGCCCGCAACCTCGAACGCGTGGGCGATCACGCGACGAACATCGCGGAGCACGTCGTGCTCGCCGCCGAATCGAAGAACCTGAAACACCGGGAGAAGCTCTCGCGCTAGGCCAGACTGGCCGGCCTCGGCGCGGGATTCCGGAGAGAAGTGAACGCTCCATGGCAAAGCGAATCCTCGTCGTCGACGACGAGCCCGACATCCTCGAGCTGACGCGCTTGTCGCTGGCCCGCGACGGATACGAGGTCGAGACGGCGACGACCGGAGACGAGGCCCTCGCATCGCTCCGGCGCGGACGACCGGATCTCGTGGTGCTCGACTTGATGCTGCCGGACCGGCCGGGCACCGACGTCTGCCGCCAGATCCGCACGACGCCCGAGCTCGCAGACGTCCCGGTCATCATGCTGACCGCCCGCGGCGACGAGGTGGACCGCATCGTCGGCTTCGAGCTCGGCGCCGACGACTACGTGACGAAGCCCTTCTCGCCTCGGGAGCTCGGGCTGCGCGTCAAGGCGATCCTGCGCCGGGGCATCGAATCCGAGACCAGCTCGGAGAGCCTCCAGCACCACGGCCTCGCCCTCGACCTGTCGCGCCACCGCTGCGTGTTCGGCGACGAGGAGGTCACTCTCACCGCCAAGGAGTTCCAACTGCTCGCGACCCTGATGAAGCGCCCCGGCCGCGTGTTGACGCGGGAGCGGCTGCTCGAAGAGGTCTGGGGCGAGGGCATCGCCGTGACCCTGCGGACGGTCGACACCCACATGAAGCGCCTGCGCGAGAAGCTCGGCTCGGCGGGCGATCTGATCGACACGGTGCGCGGCGTCGGCTACCGCTTCCGGGAATAGCCCCGCCTGTAGCGGTGGACAGCCCTGAGCGCGGTGGGCAGCCCTGAGCGCGGTGGAGAGCCCAGAGCGCGGTGAGCCGAATCCAATTCAAGGTCTTCGCGCTGGTCGCCTCGGCGAGCGCGGTCATGCTGCTGCTCGGGTGGCTGGCGGCGGGATCGGGGAGCGTCCAGCCGACGCGCGCCGCGATCGCCCTCGTGGCGAGTGCGGGCCTCGCGTATCTCGTGAGCCGTCAGCTCGCGCGCATGGCCGTCGAGCCCCTCGACGAGATCACCGAGGTCGCGCGCCGGATCGGCCAGGGCGACGCCGACGCTCGGCTCGCCTTCCATCTCCAGGACGAGCGGGATGCGGTGGCGGGCGCCTTCAATCGCATGGCCGACCAGGTCCAGCGCGAGCTCGGCGCGACCCGGCGAAACGTGCAACAGCTCGAAGCGGTCATGGGCGAGATGATCGAAGGCGTGCTGGTGCTCGACTCGAACGAGCGGATCGTGCTGGTGAACGCGGCCTTTCGCGAGCTCTTTGCGGTCTGGGGCGAGGTCGAGGACAGGCCGGTCGTCGAGCTGATCCGATTGCCGGCGGTTGCTGACCTGCTCTCGCGCGCCCGCGAGAACGCGCTGCCGGTCTTCGACGACATCGAGATCCGCGGCCACGTCGCCCGCACCGTCCTGGGCCGCGCGGCGCATTTTCCCAGCGCAGGCCCCCGCGCCGGCACCCTGGCCGTGTTCCACGACGTGACCGAGATCCGCCGGGTCGACCGCGTGCGCCGCGATTTCATCGCGAACGCCTCGCACGAGCTGCGCACCCCCCTCACCTCGATCCAGGGTTATGTCGAGAACCTGGCCGCCGGACCGATGACGCCCGCCGAGGTCGGGGCCCACCTCGTCGTCATCCAGCGCAACGCCCACCGCATGCGCGACCTGATCGACGACCTGATGGACCTCTCGCGCATCGAGAGCGGCGGCGGTGCGCCCGATCCGTCCCGCATCGACGTCGTCAAGCTGGCGCAGACCCTCGTCGCCGATGCGAAGCCGCGGCTCGCCCACGCGAAGATCGAGGCGCAGGTCCGAAGCCGATCGGCACCGGCGGCATGGGCCGATCGCAAGGCTCTCGAGCAGGTGCTCGAGAATCTCCTGACCAACTCGATCCGCTACAGCGACGAGGGCAGCACGATCACGATCGACGTCGAGGAGCGCGCCGATGCGATCGAGGTGACGATCGAGGACACCGGAATCGGCATCCCCGAAGACGCCCTCGACCGGATCTTCGAGCGCTTCTACCGCGTCGACGCCTCGCGCGCTCGCGCGATCGGGTCGACGGGATTGGGCCTCTCGATCGTGCGTCACCTGGTCCAGGCCATGGGCGGCACGATCCGGGTCGAGAGCAAACTCGGCCAGGGCTCGCGCTTCACGTTCAGCCTGCCGCGCGCCTCGGATCCCGCGCTCAACTAACTCTCAACTGAAGAGCAGCGACTCCCCATCCGCCGCGAGATCGCCCTTCACGGTCTTGCCTTCGGCGAACTCGCCCTGCAGGATCCGCATCGCGAGCGGATCCTGGACCTCGCGCTGGATCAGGCGCTTCAGCGGACGCGCCCCGTACTGCGGGTCGTACCCGCGCTGCGCGAGGAAGTCGAGAGCCGCCGGCGTGAGCTCGAGGGAGAGCCGCCGCTCGGCGAGCCGCTTGCGCAGCAGGCCGAGCTGGATCTCGAGGATCCGCCCGATCTGCTCGCGCCCGAGCGCGTTGAAGATCACGACGTCGTCGACGCGGTTCAGGAACTCGGGCTTGAAATGCGAACGCAGCGCCGCGGTGACCCGCTCGCGCATCTCCTTTTCCTGATGGACGCCGAGCTCGATGATGTGCTGGCTGCCGATGTTCGAGGTCATGATCAAGACCGTGTTCTTGAAGTCGACCGTGCGACCCTGGCCGTCGGTCAAACGGCCGTCGTCGAGGATCTGCAGGAAGATGTTGAAGACGTCGGGATGGGCCTTCTCGATCTCGTCGAAGAGCACGACGCTGTAGGGCCGGCGGCGAATGGCTTCCGTCAGGGAG
>JANMTD010000438.1:0-7316 GCA_031390075.1 Deltaproteobacteria bacterium
GCGCGAAGAAGCTCGCCGAGGCAGCCGTGGGCGATGTGCTGCCCGTCTTCGAGCGGACGACGGGCTTCGCGGAATGGAATCGCTTCGCGGCGGTGAACGACGAGTTCATCGACGTCCACATGGACGCGGCGGCCGCGCGGGCGGCGGGGCAGCCCGACATCTTCGGCATGGGGAACCTGCGGATCGGCTATGTCCACAACGCGCTCGTCGATTGGCTGGCCGGTGCCGGCGACATCGTCGAGTTCGGTTGTCAGTTCCGCGCGCTGAATTTCCTGAACGACCGGCTCACGGCCCGCTGCGTCGTCATCGGCAAGGAGCGGCGCGACGGCGAGCTGCTGATCTCCCTCGATATCGACGTCGTCAACCAGTCGGGCGCGAGCACGATGCCCGCGAAGGCGACCGTCATGCTCTTCGCCGACGGCAAGGGGCGGGCGCTGCCCGAGCCGGCGCCGACCGAGATCCCCGAGAACCGCGCGCCCGGCGTCTACCTCGACAAGGAGACCCTCGCCTGGCTCGGGCGCCCGCTCTCGCCCGACGTCGCGTTCGCCGTCTGCGCGAACGACATCCGGCGCTGGGCGATGGCGACCTATCATCCGGGCGAAGCGCCTGCGGCCTTCGTCGACGAGGAAGCGGCAGCGCGAGGTCCCTGGGGCGGGCTCATCGCCCCGCGCGATTTCAATCCCTTCGCCTGGTCGAAATGCACACCCCCCGACACCTATCCCTGGATGCGCGGCATGGGGACCGAGCCCGGGCGCCGCGGCCTGAATGGCGGACAGCAGAACCGTTATTTCGCGCCGATCCGGGTCGGAGACGTCATCCGCTCCGTCGTGACCCTGGTCGACGCCTTCGAGAAGGAGGGGAAGATCGGGACGATGATGTTCCTCGTCGACGAAGCGCGCTGGACGAATCAGCGCGGCGAGCTGGTCCGGATCGGCCGCCGTACGACGATCTACCACTGAGATGGCCATTTCGACGACGCAGCGAGCCTCGTTATTCGATCCGATCCGCATCGGCGCCCTCGAGGTGGCGGGCCGCCTCTTCAAGACGGCGACCGCCGAGACCCGGGCGAGCGAGGACGGCTACGTCACCGACGACCTCGTCGAGTGGTACGAAATCCTCGCGCGCGGGGGCGTGCCCCTCATCATCACGGGCAATCTCTACGTCGCCCGCGAGGGCAAGAGCACGTACCGCATGTGCGCCGCGGACTCCGACGACCGGATCCCGGGGCTCGCGCGAATCGCCGACGCTTGCCATCGCCACGGTGCGAAGCTCGTGGCCCAGCTCAGCCACTGCGGCCGCCAGCTGATCGTCGGCCACACCGGCGTCGAGGAAGCCGTCTCGGCCTCCAGCGTCTTCGAGCCGATGATGGGCGCGCATCCCCGGGCGCTGCGCCTCGACGAGCTCCCGGGGATCATCGACGCCTTCGCATCGGCCGCCGTCCGCTGTCAGGCGGCGGGCTTCGACGGCGTCCAGATCCACGCCGCCCACGGCTATCTCCTCTCGCAGTTCCTGACGCCGCATACCAATCGCCGCACGGACGCCTATGGCGGGTCATTCGAGAATCGACTGCGAATCGTGCGCGAGATCGTGTGCGAGACGCGGCGCCGGGTCGGGCCGGGCTTCGCGCTGCTCTTGAAGCTGAACGGCGACGATCTGCTGCCGCTGCGGAAGGGGCTCCACGTCGACGACTACGTGAAGATCGCCGAGGCCCTCGTCAGCGACGGGATCGACGCGGTCGAGGTCAGCGTCGGCCACTACGAGTCGGGCTTTCCGATGACGGCCGGCCGCTTCGACGGCTTCTACCGCGAGCTCGGCCTGCTCGGCGCCGGGCGCCACATGGACGCGATGCGGAAGTGGGCCCTCGTCCGCCTCGACCGCGTGCTCGGTGCGCTCTCGAATCGGCTCTGGCCGGTCCGCGAGGGATTCAATCTCGAGTACGCGCGAAAATTCAAGGCTGCGCTCTCGGTCCCCGTCATCTCCGTCGGCGGCTTTCGCACGCGGGAGGCGATGGAGCTCGCCCTCGCCGACGGCGCGGCGGATGCGATCTCCTGCGGCCGCGGCTTCATCGCCGATCCCTACCTCTATGAACATCTGAGGGAGAACACGCTGGGGCCGCAATGCGACTCCTGCAATCTGTGCCTCGCGCGCTCGGGGACGGGACCCGTCGACTGCTGGAATCCCGTGGTTCGGGCCGACAAGGAGAAGCTCCTCGCCGAGCGACTCGCAACGAGAGGGGCAATGCAATGAGTGAAGCAAGCGGGGCGACGAGCGCGGGCGGCGATCTGGATCTCTCGGCAGCGCAACAGCGGATGGTCGAAGGCTACCTGCGCCACACCGCCTGCGAGTTCGTGACGCAGGACGTCGATACTGCTGTCGCCACGATGGATGGCGAGCCGCACGTGATCCTCATGCCGACGCTCGTCGGCGGCCTCGGACGCGAAGACTGCCGCCGCTTCTACCGCGAGAGCTTCATCTTCTCGATGCCCGCCGACGTCGACTTCGTTCCGATCTCGCGCATCGTCGGCGCCGACACGATCGTCGAGGAGAGCATCCTCCGCTTCACGCACAACGAAGAGGTGCCCTGGATGCTCCCCGGCGTCGCGCCAACCGGCCGCCGCGTCGAGGTCGCCGTCTGCACCGTCGTCCGCATGAAGAACGACAAGATCGCCCACGAGCATGTCTACTGGGACCAGGCGAGCGTGCTCGCGCAGATCGGCCTGATCGACATGGCTTCGCTGCCCGTCGTCGGGCCCGAGTCGGCGCGGCAGCTCGAGAAACCGAACGGACCGCTCAATACGCTGCAGATGCGAAAAAGAGGAGAACCGCGATGAAGAACCGACCGATGGCGAAGGTGGAGGAGATCCGGCGGCGGATCGGGCATCCGATCGTCGATGCGGACGCGCATCAGCTCGAGACGGTGCCCGTGCTGCTCGACTATCTGCGCGAGGTCGGCGGGACGAACATGCCGAATCGCTTCCTCGAGTTCTTGAAGCACCAGCGCCGGACCTTCGACATGAAGCCGGCGGAGCGCCTCGAGACGCGGACGTCGATGCCCGTCTGGTGGCCGATCCCGACCGAGAACACCCTCGACCGCGCGACGACCCAGCTGCCGAAGCTGATGTACGAGCGCCTCGACGAGTTCGGCCTCGACTTCAGCATCGTCTACCCGGGGATCGGGCTTCAGGTCATCACGCTGCCGGGCATGCTCGACGACGAGCTCCGGCGCGCGAGCGCCCGGGCCTTCAATCGCTACAACGCCGACATGTTCCGGGAGTTCTCCGATCGGCTGACGCCGGCGGCGGTGATCCCGATGCACACGCCGGAGGAAGCGATCGAGGAGCTCGAATACGTCGTCCGCGTGCTCGGGCTCAAGGTCGCCGTGATCGCGGGGGACGTGCTGCGGCCGGTGCCGAGCTTCGCGCGCCAGCATCCGGAGCTCGCGAACGAGGTGCTGTACCAGGACTGCTTCGGCCTCGACTCGCCCTACGACTACGATCCCGTCTGGGCGAAGTGCATCGAGCTGGGCATCGCGCCGACTTCACATTCGGGGCCGATCGGTTGGGGCTCGCGGCGGTGTGCGTCGCGCCATCAGTACAATCAGATCGGCGGCTTCGCCGAGGGCGGCGAAGCGCTCCTCAAGGCGCTCTGGATGGGGGGAGTCACGCGCCGCTTCCCGAAGCTCAAGGTCGGCTTCCTCGAGGGCGGCGCGGCCTGGGCCTGCAGCACCTATACGCGCATGCTCGACCACTGGAACAAGCGCAACGCCGACTCCATCGTCCACCTCGATCCGGGCAGGCTCGACGCCGCGATGTTCCGCAAGCTGATCGACGACTACGCGGACCCGAAGATCAAGGCCTACCGCGACCCGCTCGTCGAGAACTCGCTCTGGATGCCCAGCCCCGACGAGCTCGACGATTGGCGGGACTGCGAGGTCGGGACGGGCGAGGAGCTCGCGAAGCTCTTCGTGCCGAACTTCTTCTTCGGCTGCGAGGGCGACGATCGCATGAACTCGCTCGCCTTCGATACGGAGCTCAACCCGTATGGCGCGCGTCTCGGCGCGATGTTCGGCTCCGATATTGGGCATTTCGACGTGATGGACATGCGCGAGGTCCTGCTCGAGGCCTGGGAGCTCGTCGATGACGACCTGATCGACGAGAACGATTTTGCAGACTTCACCTTCCGCAACACGGTCCGGCTCCACGGCGGCATGAACCCGAACTTCTTCAAGGGTACCGTCGTCGAGGCGGCCGCAGCCCGCGTGCTCGCGGACGAAGCGTGAGGAAAGAGGCCTGATGGAGCTGTCGCTCTCGCTGCCGCCGGGTCCGCGTGTCGTCGAATACGCGCGCCTCGCGGAGTCCCTCGGTTACCGGCGCCTCTGGCTCTACGACTCGCCGCTCCTCTACGGCGACGTCTGGGTCACGCTCGCGCGGGTCGCCGAGGCGACCAGCACGCTCGGGATCGGCCCCGGGGTCCTGGTCCCCGGACTTCGTCACGTCGCGACGACCGCCGGCGCGATCGCGACCCTCGAGTCGCTCGCACCGGGACGCCTCGCCGTCGCGGTCGGCACGGGCTTTACGGCCCGCCGCCTCCTCGGCAAACGCCCGCTCGGCTGGAAGCAGGTCGAGTCCTTCCTGCGCGCGCTGCGTGGATTGCTGCGGGGCGAGATCGTCGAGCTCGAGGGGCAGCCGGTGCAGATGCTGCATCCGGAGGGCTTCGCGCCGCGGAGGCCGATCGCGACGCCGATCCTCGTCGCGGCGAACGGGCCGCGTGGCGTGGCCGTCGCGCGGGAGCTCGGCGACGGCGTCATGACGTTCGGCGAGCCGCCGGCGGGCATCAAGTGGTGTGCCCTCGTCCAGTCGGGGACCGTGCTCGAGGCCGGCGAGACTTTCGTGTCGCCGCGGGTCTTCGACGCGCTGGGCCCCGGCATCGCGCTCCTCTACCACTCGTTCTACGAAGCGATGGGCGCGGCCGTCGATCAGCTGCCGGGGGGCGCGGCCTGGCGAGCCGCCGTCGAGCGCGAGCCCGAGCGGACGCGCCATCTCCATATTCACGAAGGGCATCTGGTCGCCGTGCCCGAGCGCGAGAAGGCGCTTCTCGATCCGGGCGTCGGCGCGATGACGTTCAGCGGGACCGAGGCCGAGCTGAAGCCACGCATGTCGGCGCTCGCGTCGTCTGGCGTGACCGAGCTCGTCTACTCACCGGCCGGCGCCGACATCCCCCGCGAGCTGCGCGCGATGGCGCGCGTCGCGAAGGCCGCGGGAGTCGAGCTTGTCGGGCGTTAGGCGAGCGAGCGGATCCGGGATCCGCGCTTCAAGTCGAAGCACTTCGATTCGCCTGCAGGCGCGGGTCGCGTCAGATCGCGTCGGCCATGTAGTCGAGGAAGACGCGGACTCGACCCGTCGTCGCGAGATCCTCGTGGGTCAGCAGCCAGAGGCTCGTCTCGAGGCTCTTCTCGGGGGGCCGGATCTGTCGGAGCTCGGCATCGGAGTCCGCGAGCAAGCAGATCAGATGCGCAATGCCGACGCCGTCGCGCACCGCCGAGAGCAGCGCGACGCCCGTCGCCACGCGGCAGGCGATATGCGCGTCGGGCACGTTGTCGCGCATCCAGCGGGCCGCCGGGATATGGCGCATGCCCTGCTCCCAGCCGACCCAGGACTGGGCGCTCAGGTCGTCGAGATCGGAGCGGCTCTCGACATAACGGGCCGACGCGTAGAGCGCGGATGGGAGCCGGGCGAGGCGGCGACCGACGAGGACTTCGGGGGGCTGGTTGGTCGCGAACATCGCGACTTCGGCCTCTCGCATCGCGAGCTCGGCGGGGGCGGGCGTGCTCAGCAGATCGATCTCGATCTTCGGATACAGGCGCGTGAACGCCGCGAGCTCGGGCATGAACTGCTTCGCGAAGGCATCGGTCGTCGCGAAGCGCAGGCGTCCCGAGAGACGGGCGTCCCGTCCCAACACACCGCGAGAGAGCGAAGCGAACTCGGT
Source organism: Deltaproteobacteria bacterium (assembly GCA_031390075.1). Classification (GTDB taxonomy): domain Bacteria; phylum Myxococcota_A; class UBA9160; order UBA9160; family UBA4427; genus UBA4427. The sequence continues at coordinate 5,986 of JANMTD010000438.1, forward strand.
CTCCATGCGCCGCGCGGGCTCGAGGATCTCCTTGCCCGCGGCGGTCAGCTGGTAGCCGGTCGGGAGCCGGTCGAAGAGACGGACGCCGAGGGTCTCCTTGAGGATGTTGAGCCGGCGCGACGCGGTCGAATAGCTGACGCCGAGCTCGCGCGCGGAGTCCGCGATCGAGCCCGACTCGGCGATCGACAGGAAGTAGCGCAGGTCGTCCCAATGCATTCTGGGCAGTATCACACACAGGGCGCGGGGAATCACCCAAGCGGCGAGGAGCGGGATCATGGGGTTATGTGAAGGGCGAGTGGTGATCGTGACGGGCGGAGCGCGCGGAATCGGACGCGAGCATTCCCTGGCCTTTGCACGCGAAGGGGCAAAGGTCGTCGTCAACGACCTGGGCGGCAAGACCGACGGAACGGGCACCGACGCAAGCGCCGCGGATCAGGTCGCCCTGGAGATCCGCCGGGCCGGCGGCGAGGCGATCTCGAACGGCGCCGATGTCGCGGACTGGGACGCGACCCGGGCCCTCGTCGAGCAGGCGGTCTCGACCTTCGGCCGCCTCGACGTGGTCGTCAACAACGCGGGCATCCTGCGCGACCGCATGTTCGTCAACACCTCGATCGAGGAATGGGACCTGATCATGCGCGTCCATCTGCGCGGCCATTTCTGCACGAGCCGCCACGCCGCCGCATACTGGCGCGACCGCGTGAAGGCCGGCGAGAAGGTCGCCGCGCGGATCATCAACACGACCTCGGGCGCGGGACTCCAGGGAAGCATCGGCCAGAGCAACTACGTCGCTGCCAAGGCCGGCATAGCAGGCCTGACCCTGAACCAGGCGGCGGAGCTCGCCCGCTACGGCGTCACGGCGAACTGCATCGCCCCTTCTGCGCGGACGCGCCTCACGGAGGGTGTCTTCGCGGACAAGATGAAGGAGGTCGACGCGGGCTTCGACGTGCAGGATCCCGCCAACATCTCGCCGCTGATCGTGTGGCTTGGGAGCACCGAGTCCGGTGGGGTCACCGGCCGCTGTTTCGAGGTCGAGGGCGGGAAGATCAGCGTTGCCGACGGATGGAGGACGGGGCCGGCTGCCGACAAGGGCGGGAAGTGGGAGCCGTCGGACCTCGGGGACACTGTGCGCGCGCTGCTCGAGAAGGCGGTACCGCCGCAGGGGGTGTATGGGGCGTAGGGAACGATCGTTTACGCCCAGCGAACCCCGGGATACGCAGTGCCACTTCTGTTGCGGTCGGTATTCATTGCGGGAGGGGTGGTCGGTTCGATTGCCGAATGGCTGCAGCCTACTCCATCGGGACCGGGTCCCAATGGGACTAACAGCTGTCCGG
>JANMTD010000482.1:0-7222 GCA_031390075.1 Deltaproteobacteria bacterium
CGAACCCGTCACCTCGGCTGGGGAAGCGACGTCCATCGTTACGACAGCCTCGACGAGATGCGACGAGAGTTGCCCGCGAAGCTCGCAGCGGGTAAGGCGCGTGTCCTCAAGCAGTACCGGGGAAACGGCGGGATCGGGGTCTGGAAGGTCGAGCTCGTCGCTGCGGGCGGGCGGCGAGCCTCGCAGGGCATCTCCTCCGCGCTTCCGGGTCCCGACTCGATCGTGCGGGTTCGCCAGGCGACGCGAGGCGCGAGCGAGGAGACGACCCGGCTCGACGAGCTCTACCAGCGACTCGAGCTCTATTTCGCGGGCGATGGGCGGATGATCGACCAGGCCTATCAAGAGCGTCTCGTCGAGGGCATGACCCGGTGTTATCTCGTGCACGGCGAAGTGGTCGGGTTCGGACACCAGGCGATCAATGCGCTATTCCCATCGTCCCCCGGCACGCCACCGGGGGAGCTCGTCCAACCGGGACCCCGACTCTATCACCCGGCGACCCGGCCCGAGTTCCAGGACCTCAAGCAGAAGCTCGAGCGCGAATGGGTCCCGAGTGTGCAGCGACTGCTCTCGCTCGAGACCGAGCAGCTTCCCATCCTCTGGGACTGCGATTTTCTCCTCGGCCCGCGGGATGCAGGCGGACGAGACACGTGGGTCCTGTGCGAGATCAACGTGAGCAGCGTGGCACCCTATCCGAAATCGGCGGTGCCCCGGATCGTCGAGGCGACTGGACGCCAACTGCGGGCCGTCGCTAGTCGCGGAAGACGCGCCAGGACGTGATCCGCCCTTCGGCGTCGAAGGTGAAAAGCTCCGTGTTCGTCCGGGCATTGGCGCTCGTACTCGCGTTTGCGCCCGCCCGCTCCTCGAAGACGACCGTGTGCGCGAGGGCCTCCATGCCGCAGACGATGATGCGGTTGCAGCCGAGGGATATGCGGAGATCCCGCGCGTGCGCCGCCTCCCAGAGATCACGCGCGGTACCGAGCGCACGCCGGCCGCCGCCGACCGGATCCTCGATCCAGGCATTGCTGCTGAAGCGCCGCCGCCAGGCCTCGAGCGTGCCGGCATTCCAGAAGTAGAGATGATCCTCGACGGCCTGCCGGAGCTGCGATTCGCTGCGCGAGAGCGGCTCACGCTCCGACGGGGAGGGCAGCGTCGGATAGAACGCCTTCCAGAGCTCGTCGCTCACGGGATCCGCGAAGGTTCGATTGGCGCAGAAGAGGCTGCTGTCGTTCACGCTGTAGATGCCCGTGTAGCTGAGCGTGCTCCGCGGCCCGTCGACGGCGTCGGGACCGCTGCCGGGCGAATCGAGGTGCGTGACCGCGCGGAGATCCGCGACGATCTCGTTCCCGCCGACGGTCAGGCGGTAGATCTCCATGTCGAGGCGGAGCGACGACGCATGCATGTTGTGCCACTCGGTCTCGTAGCTTCCCATCGCGCGGGGGCCCGTGCCGACCGGATCCTCGATGGAGTAGTCGGGCGTGAAGCAGGCGCGCCACTCCGCGTGGCTCGCGGTCTTCCAGAGCAGGACGTGGCGCCGGACGAGGGCACGCATCTCCGCGGCGTTCTTCATCGAGATTCCTCTCGCGCGACGATACTCGATTCCCGTTGCGGGCTGGCGGGAGCCGGCACCGCTCACCGCGGCCGGGTGTGCCCGCAGACCGCCGTCGCCGGGGCGCTTCGCCGCTCCGTTCAGTAGCTTTCGGTCCAAAGGAGCCCCCATGTCCGAATCCCGCAAAGCCCTCCACGAGCTGATCGATCTGCTGCGCGAGGTCGACCAGCGTTTCCTCGGGCCCGAGTGGAACCTGAACACCGACGCCGACGTCGCCGAGGGGACTCGCGCCGTCATGCACATGCTGCAGGGCGGGCTCTCGAGCCATTTCGAGGATGATCCCGACCATCCGACCTTCCGCAAGATCGTCTCGCCGACGCGAAAATTCACGGGCGACAATCCCGACGCGATCTACTTCGAAGCCCCCGTACGCCACGGCCTCGTCTACCGCGTGCGCGGCAAGATGGCGGGCGCCGTCTACGTCTCGATCACGGTCGAGACGGGGCCCCGCGACGGAACCCTCGGCGCGGGCACCAACGGCGTCATCAACGACACGATGTTCGACGTCGCGGCGGATGGCTCCTTCGAGATCGCGCTCGGTGGCCCCGCGAAGCCGCGCAATTGGGTCGCGCTCCCGGAGAACGCGAACCGCATCACGACGCGACATTATTTCGAGGAAGAGACTTTCGCCGCGGCCGACGATCTTCGGCATGTGCCGCTCTCGATCGAGATCGTCGGCGGAGAACGACGGCCGATCGAGACGCCGAACGATCGCTCGGTCGCCGCGGGGGTTCGCCGGGTCGCGGGCTTCCTCCGCGCGCGGACGCTCGGCATGCCGCCGATGGGGAATCGGGAGCAGCCGGCCTTCGTGTCGAGGGAGCCGAATGTGTTTCCGAAACCGGTGAAGCCGGGCTCGCTGGGACTCGCCGCCTTCGATGCGGCCTACTCGATGGCGCCCTACCTGATCGGCCCCGACCAGGCCCTCGTTCTGACCGGCCGCTGGCCACAGTGCCGCAGCGGCTATGTCTGTCTCTGGACGCGCCACCAGATGACCTACGACTACGTGAATCGCCGCGCGGGGCTCAATCGCAAACAGACCCGGCTCGAACCGGACGGCTCCTTCCAGATGGTAATCGCCCATCGGGACCCCGGCGTGCCGAACTGGCTCGACAGCGAGGGGCGGCCCTTCGGAATGGTCTTCTGGCGTTATTTCCTGCCGGAAGGCGAGCTCGAGACACCGCAGGCGAAGGTCGTGCCCTTCGCCGAGATCGCCCGGCGATGAGGTTCGCAGGTTCATGATCGAGCGCGCGTTCGCCGAGCGGTTCGCCCGCGAGTGGATCGAGGCCTGGAACAGCCATGACCTCGAACGGATCCTCTCGCATTACCACGACGACTTCGTGATGTCGTCGCCGCGCATCGCGAACGTCGCGGGGGAGCCGTCGGGAGTTCTGAAGGGGAAGTCCGAGATCGGCGCCTACTGGAAGAAGGCGCTGGCGTTGGCGCCGGTGCTCCGGTTCGAGTTGATCGAGACCTTCCTGGGGGCGGATTGTGTCGTGCTCCATTACCGCGGGGTCCGCGGGCCGGCGGCGGAAGTCTTCTTCTTCGATGGCGAGGGGCGGGTCGTTCGCTCGGCGGCGAACTACCTCTAGCGGGTCGCAGGCCAGGGGAGCTTCGATGGGGAATGTCATGCCGGAGGAGCGCGGGGAGCTCGGAGCACTGCGGAGGGCGGTGCGCACCGTCGCCCTCCTGAATCTCGCCTATTTCGCGGTCGAGTTCGGGGTCGCCCGCACGATCGGCTCGGTCTCGCTCTTCGCGGATTCGATCGATTTCCTCGAGGATGCCTCCGTCAACGTCCTGATTCTCGTGGCACTCGATTGGACGCGCGAGCGCCGGGCGCGGGTCGGCATGCTGCTCGCCGTCATCCTCCTGGTCCCCGGCTTCGCGACGCTCTGGACGGCCTGGGGAAAATTCGCGCTTCCCGTGGCCCCGGCAGCGGTTCCGTTGACGCTCGCCGGCGCCGGCGCGCTCGCCGTCAATCTGTATTGCAGCCTGCGGCTCGTGCGCTTCCGGGACGACGGCGGCAGTCTGACGCGGGCGGCGTTTCTCAGCGCACGCAATGACGTGATCGCGAACTTCGCGATCATCGCGGCGGGTTTCGCCACGCGGGCCACGGTCTCGGTCTGGCCGGACCTCATCGTCGGTCTCGGAATCTTCTTCATGAACCTCGGCGCGGCGCGCGAAGTCTACGGCGCAGCGAAGCTCGAGCGCGCGGAAGGGAAATAGAGCGCGATGCGCCGCGACGAGATCACCGTCGATGCACGCTTCTGCGGGCCGCCGCGGTCCGGTAACGGCGGCTATGTCTGCGGCCGTCTCGCGAGCCGACTCGACGGCACGGGCCCCGTCGCCGTTCGATTGAAGGCGCCGCCGCCGATCGCGCGGGCGATGCGGATCGAGTCGATGCCGGGAGGAGCGCGGCTCCTCGACGGGGAGGCGGTGATCGCCGAGGCGCGCGAGACGGACCTCGAGCTCGAGGTGTCCGTTTGTCCTTCCCTCGAGCAGGCGCAGCGGGCGTCGCAGCGCTACCTCGGATTCGACACGCATAACTTCCCCGGCTGCTTCGTGTGTGGCCCGGATCGAAGCCCCGGCGACGGGCTCTGCATCTTCCCGGGCGCGCTCGATGGCGAGTCGAGTCGGCTCGCGGCGACCTGGACACCCGACGCGAGCCTCGCCGATGTGTCGGGCATCGTCGGCCCCGAGTTCATCTGGGCGGCCCTCGACTGCCCCGGTGCCTTCACGCGCTATCCCCTCGCCGAGGGCGTCGCCCTCGTTCTGGGAGAGCTCGCGGTCGCGCAGGTCGGGCCGCTGCGAGCCGGGGACCCCTGCATCCTGATGGCCTGGTCCCTCGGCGACGAGGGTCGAAGGCGACACGCGGGCACTGCTCTCTTCCAGGCGGATGGTCGACTCGTCGCCCGGGCTCGCGCCGTCTGGGTCGAGGTGCCGGCGCAGGACTGGGGCTAGTTCGATGCGCAACGAGCGCGAAAAGCACGAGTAAAAAAAGGAGCGACCCGATGTCCCGTCTCGCGAATTCACGGAAGACCCTGTCCCTCGAAGAGATCTCGGATCGGATGTTCGTCGAGGATCTCATCCTCGAGGAAGCGTCCGCGATCGACGAGCGCGACTGGGATCGCTGGGAGGCGACCTATGTCTCCGACGCGAAGATCGACTGGTCCGGCAACGGCGGCGCCAAGGGCGATCCCAAGGCGATTCGCGCCTGGGCCTCGGCGGTGCTCAGCACCGAGAACTTCCCGTACCCGCAGTACCAGCACTACTGCACGAATTTCCGCATCCGCGTCGACGGCGACGCGGCGAGCTGCCGACATCTCCAGATCATCCCGATCTCGGTCGTGTCGCCGGGGGGCGGTCGGCAGATCGCGTTTTCGGGCATCTGGTTCGAGGACGAGCTCGTGCGCTCGGCGGAGGGCTGGAGAATCTGCGCGCGCAAGGAGTTCCGCGCCTGGCAGCACAACTTCCCGGCGAGCTTCGAGGTTCCGAAGGGCTGATGGGCCGCGCTCGCTCGCTCAGCGCGCCTCGTAGGCGACGAGCGCGGCCTCGAGGGCGGGGCTCATCCGGCGCGGAGACGGGTCGTAGAAGGGCGACAAGATTCGCACCAGGCGGGGCAGCATGAAGCGGCCCCGCACGCGGTCGAAGGCGCGGTCCTTCGCATCGGCATCCGCGGGATACAGCCCGCGCGCGCGATCGACGGACTTCAGGTAGTTCGCGACGCGATTGGCGTAGCCCTGGAGATGGGTCAGGAAGTCGTAGTAGCCGCGCAGGCGGCGAAACGTGCCGGGATGGAGGGCGTGGAGCACGTCGTGGCAGACGCAGCGGTGCTCGAACTCTTCCGCGAGGTGCCAGCTCCAGAGGTCGCGGCCGGCCGGGTCCGCGCTGCGCAGGAAGGGCTGGGCGGGGCCGAAGAAGAATTCGGCGCCGACGAGGCCCGTGCACTCGAAGCCCTCGCAGTAGGCGAGATTCCAGGCGAGGGATTTCTCGCTCAAGAAGCGATCGAAGTCGGCCTTGATCTCGGCCTCGAAGGGCTCGAGGCCCGGGTAGTGGCCGTGGAGCGTTTCGTTGTACTTCGCATGGAAGCGGTAGTGGTTCGCCTCCTGGTGGTTGAAGACGTCGATGTCCCGGATCAGGTCCGCATGGCGGACCGGATCGAGCCGTTCGCGGGCGAGCTTCTGGACCTTGATCAGGTAGGGCTCGAGATAGGGGAGCATCGTCGAGGCCGCATCGAACTGATAGGCGTAGGTCGGCGCATCGGGCATCCAGCGCGCCGGTACATGCGAGAAGTCGAAGTCGGGTCGTCGTGCTTTCACACAACGAGGTTATCCGCCCTGCGCCGGTGCAACCAGCCCCGGGTCGCGGGGCCTCGGCGGGCGGGGTTGCCCCCGAGAGGGCTCATCGGGGAGAATGGTCGGGCCGGCGGGCTGAAGGGCAGTCCGGGCCGCGAGGCTCGGCCGGGCGGGCTCACGCGGCGCGGGGCGTAAAGAGAGGAGCGCGGAGATGGCGGCGAGCGCAATCGAAGTCGAGGGGATCGATCTCTTCGACCACCACCAGAGCCAGGCGATGCACGAGATCACCCGCGCCTGGCGGGCATCGACGCCAATCGTCCGCCTGTCGCCGAATCTGCTCTACCTCGCGCGCTGGCGGGATTGCTGGGAGGTGCTGCGCGATCCCGTGACCTTCGGCAACGCGAACGGCTTCAAGGTCGTCGATATCCCCGAAGAAGAGCGCATGCTCGGCGAGATGGATCCACCGCGCCATCCGCTGCTCCGGCGCGTGATGCGGACGGGCTTCACACGCGGCTTCGTCGCCGACCAGCAGGCCTACGCGCGGGCGCGCGCGGAGAAGCTCGTCGACGCGATCGCGGCGAAGCCGACGGCCGAGCTCGTCTCGGAGCTCTGCGATCGCCTGCCCAACGACGTCTCGCTCCACATGCTCGGGGTTCCCGAAGCGGACTCGCAGCAGCTGATCGACTGGGCGAAGGACCTGCTCCACAGCGAATGGACCTCGAAGCAGGAGACCGAGCGCGGCTACGGGATCGAGGGCGGCTTCCCCGAATTCTCCGCCTACCTCGACGCGCTCATCGACGCGCGGCGCCGATCCGACGCACCGGACGATGTCCTCACACGCCTCGTGAAGGCGACACTCGAGGACGCGCCGCTCTCGGCGACGGTGTTGCGGACCCTCGCGGTGCAATTGATCGTCGGCGGCTTCTCGACGGGGACGAACATGGTGGGAAGCCTCGTCTACCGCGTGCTTCGGGATCCGGCGCTGCATGCGAAGATCCGCGCCGATCTCTCCCTCGTCCCGGCGGCGGTCGAAGAGTCGCTGCGCCTCGATCCCCCGGTCCTCTTCGTGTTGCGCAACGTCATGCGCGACACGGAGCTCCGGGGCATCCCGCTCGCCAGGGGACAGCGCCTAGCCCTGGGCATTCTATCCGCGAATCGCGACGAGGCGGTCTTCGAGGATCCCGACACCTTCCGCTTCGACCGCGGGGCGCCCGAACACCTGACCTTCTCCGGCGGCGCCCACCTCTGCATCGGTGCGAGCACGGCGCGCCTCGTCGGCTGCGAGGCGCTGCGCGCCTTCGTGCAGCGCTTCGAGGTCGGAGAG
>JANMTD010000492.1:0-6822 GCA_031390075.1 Deltaproteobacteria bacterium
ATGCGCTCTCGCGGCCAGAGTTCGGCCCGATCGCGGAGCAGCTCGCGGCCGGAGGGTCGATCCCGGTCGACGTGAACCACCGCGAGATCCAGCTCGCGGGCGTCTTCCATTTCGGGACCTCGTTCGGGATCGACGGCACCCTGATCACGAGCGAGACGAACTTCCTCCGGATCTTTCCGAATCGGGAGCGGGGCTTGATCGAGGTCGGAATCGTGCGGATCCTGGCCGGGCAGGATCCCGTCCGCGTGCGCGACGCGATCCGCGCGCAGGTCGAGAAGGACGTCCTCGTCCTCACGCGTGAGGAGTTCCGCGCCCGGGAGATCGCCTACTGGGACTCTGCTACGCCGATTGGATACGTCTTCAGCTTCGGCGTCATCGTCGGCCTCGTGGTCGGCGGCATCATCGTCTACCAGATCCTGTTCGCCGACGTGAACGATCATCTACCCGAGTACGCGACGCTGAAGGCGATGGGGTATTCGAACGGCTTCCTCGCGGGCGTCGTGATCCAACAGGCCGTGATCCTGGCGACGCTGGGCTTCCTGCCGGCGGTCGGGATCTCGCTCGTCCTCTATCGCATTTCGGGAGAGGCGACGCGGCTGCCCCTCGAGATGACGAAGGAGACGGCGCTCTTCGTGTTTGGCCTCACGGTCCTGATGTGCACGCTCTCCGCCCTGATGGCGCTCCGAAAGGTCCGCTCGGCGGATCCGGCGGAGATCTTCTGATGGGTAGAGAGTGATGGAAAGCGCGCCGATCCGCCTCGAGGGCGTGAATCACCATTTCGGCAGCGGGAATCTCCGCAAGCAGATCCTGCACGACATCTCCGTCGAAATCCGCCGCGGCGAGATCGTGATCGTGACGGGGCCCTCGGGCTCCGGGAAGACGACGATGCTGACGCTCATCGGGGCACTGCGCTCGGCCCAGGACGGCTCCGTCCGCGTGCTCGGCGAGGAGCTCCGCAGCGCGAGCCCGCGAACCCTCCAGAAGGTCCGCCGCGACATCGGTTACATCTTCCAGGCCCACAATCTCCTCGACGCCCTGTCGGCGACGCAGAACGTGATGCTCTCGCTGCTGCTCGACCGCGTCGGCAAGCGCGACGCGCGAAAACGCGCCGAGGAATGGCTCCACGCCGTCGGCCTCGGCGAGCGCCTCGAGCACCACCCTTCTCAGCTCTCCGGCGGCCAACGCCAGCGCGTCGCGATCGCCCGGGCGCTCGCCGGCTCACCGCGGATCGTGCTCGCCGACGAGCCGACCGCATCCCTCGACAAACAATCCGGCCGCGAGGTCGTCGACCTGATGCAGGACCTCGCCCGCAAGCAGGGCGTGACGGTCCTGCTCGTCACCCACGACAACCGCATCCTCGACATCGCCGACCGGATCGTCCACCTCGAGGACGGCCGCCTGATGACCTTCACCGAGCACGTCACGGCGAACACCCAACACATGATGGACATGCTGGCCCGCAACAACCGCAAGGGCGATCTCGAGCGCGCGATCGCCGACGCCTCCGCCGAGGCGCTCCCCGCTCTCCTCGAGCAGGCGACGAAGAGCGCAGAGGAATTCCTGCGCGTCACCGAGCTCGCCCAGGACGACGTCTTCCAGAGCATGTTCGAAGAGGTCCTCGCGGCCTTCACGCGCCGCTTCGGCGAGCTTCTCGGGGTCGAGCGCGCCTCGATCTTCCTGGTCGACCGAGTGCGGCGGGAGCTCTGGCTGAAGGTCGCCCAGGAGGAGGGCGGGCGCGCCGTCGACGTGCGGATGCCGATCGATCGCGGGGTGGCCGGGCGGGTTGCGACGACGGGGCGGACGCTTCGCATCGACGACGCGTACTCGAGTCCGCTCTTCAACCCGGAGGTCGATCGCGAGACCGGCTTCCAGACGAAAGCGATCCTGTGTGTGCCGATCGCGAATCGCCGGGGCGAGGTGTTCGCGGTCGCGCAGATTCTCAACAAGCGAAATGGCCGCCCCTTCGACGAGGCCGACGAGGCGCGCTTTGCGGATTTCGCGCGCGGGATCGCGCCGGTACTCGAGGGCTGGGCGCGCATGGCGGCCGCGGAAGCGGCGCGCAGCGGGCGGCCGAGTTAGGTCGCGGAGCCGGGCCGGCGGGATCGGGTCCAGGCGGTGAGAAGTCCGAGGCCGGCGAGGAGCCCCGCCGCGAATCCCGGCTCGGGGCAGGCGTTGCCCTGGAAGTTTCCGTCCGTGTCTTCCTGAGCGAGATCGCAGACTACGCCGCCGCATTCCTGAGTCGAGTGGCAGCGGGCGCCGATCGAGGCGCCCGTGCGGCAGGTGCCGAGGAGCGGGCCGTTCGGCGTGCTCGGGCAGTTGTCGCAGAGGTTGCGGATACCGTCCAGGTCGGTGTCGGGGGGCATGTTGGCGGGATTGCCGGCGTCGAGGTTGTGGAAAAAGAGCGCCTGGCCGGTGCCGGTGGTGCCGGTCAGGGGGGAGTCGATCTTCCAGGTGCAGCAGTCGATGCCGGTGTAGCCGGGGGTGCCGCCGTAGCTGTAGCTGTAGGGCAGGAAACGCGGGGCGCTCGTGTCGAGGACTTCGCAGATACCGCCGATCGACGTCACGAAGACGTCGTCGTGGTCGAGATCGTAGATCCAGCGGAAGTTCTGTCCTTCGTTGATGAAGTTGACGGTGTTGGTCGCGACCGTTCCGGTCTCGAAGGGCTGGGTCGGGGTGTACTGGATGAACAGGGTAGGCGGGTAACCACCCAATGCGTTCTCGCTGCTGGCGAATTGGATCCCGTCGCTCGTGATCTGCGCGGGGTCGGGCTTCGAGAGAACGAAGCCGTCCTCGCCATTCGTGTCCGACACCATGTCCCGGACCGCAGCCCGGACCACGGAGCTGTCGAAGAACCAGACGCCGGGAAAGGGGATCGGGGTGTCGACGACGGGGATGCCGATCGGATCGCCGCCCGGCGCCGCCCAGGGTTCGAGCGGACGGGACCTGAATTCCCAGTCGGCTGCGGGAGTCAGACTCGCGGTTCCGGTGAATTCATTGCCGGGAGCGTTTGCGTCTCCCTCGTCCCAGGTTCCCGGGGCGAGCGTCTGGATCACGAGTCTCGGCATGCCGTCGATCGGAGAAATGCTCGCCACCTGCAGGGAGAGCTGGGCGTAGCTCACGATCGCGCTCGGCGGAATTCTGCCGTCGAGATCGAAGGCGACCAGCGATTTGCGAGGGTAGGACGTGAAGGGATTGGACTTCCGCTGTCCGGCCCAGAGGAAGTCGCCCAGGCCATTGCTCCGGTCGGGAAATTCCTGGTAGATCACCGTGTCCTTCCCAGCGACGAGCGAGATCGCCCGCGGTATCAGCGCGGTATCGACCTGTTGCGCGAGGGTGGCGGTGGGCGGATGCGTCTCCCCGCGAATCACGATCTAGACCGTGGCGGGAGCTCCGGCCGAGCCGAAGGCGATCGGGCGGACGAGGATCGTGGCCGAATGGCCGGCGAACGCACCGATCCGGGGGTCGCAATTATTCAGGGAGAACGAGAACTTCGCCGCGCCGGATCCGCTCGGGGAGAAGAGCGACTGAGTCGGCGAGGGGCAGATGTCGCCGGGATGGCCCGACGGAAACTGCCAGTTCGTCGCTTCGATCTGGAGCTGCATATCCGGATGGGCGGCATCGGGAGTCGCCTCGACGATCAGCCAGGGTCGGTCCGGGAGGGTGCCGAGGTCGACCGAGAAGCTCGCGTCGGGTCCGCCCGAGGTCAGTTGGATGTTTGTCGAGATCGGCAAGGGATCCGCCGCTCGTGCGGATGATGCGGCGACGAGGAGTCCGATCAGCGTGGCGGTGGCGAGGGCGTTCACCCATTTCGCCCAAGGTCCTGGCTGGCCGACCGGTCCGCCGGATCGCTGTTCAATTGTCCGCTGCTGAAGGAGCATGCACGTCCTCCCGCGTTCGCCGTCGACTCGGGCCCAGCCATCATCCTACACCCGGATAGGTCATCGTTCGAAGGGCGATCTCAGCGTCCCAGGTCGACCCGGAGCGAAGCATATCCCCGCAGGCTAGGCCGAATGTCCTGGCGCACGGGCGGCGGGTCTTCGAGGAGCCGCGCATCGGGAAAGCGTGCCAGGAACCGCTCGACGGCCACGAGCGCTTCGAGCCGGGCGAGGCCCGCGCCGGTGCAGAAATGGGTCCCTGTCGCGAGAGAGAGGTTCGGCGGTCCCTCGCGGGCCGGGTCGAAGCGATCGGGCTCGGCGAAGACGGCAGGATCGCGATTCGCGGCGGCGATCAGGGCGCAGACCCGCTCGCCTTTCGAGATCCGTGCGCCGCAGAGCTCCGTGTCCTCGAGCGCGATCCGCGGGATCGCGATCTGGACGGGCGGCTCGAGGCGGAGCACCTCTTCGAGCGCCCGCGGTAGGCGCTTCGGCTCGTCCGGGACCGCGGCGACTGCGTCGCGGTGGCGCAGTAGCCAGGCGATCCCCGCTCCGATGGAATGTTTGGTGTTCTCGATGCCGGCGCCGATGAAGACGCAGACCGTCGACATCAGCTCCTGGGCATCGAGGCCGTCGCCGCCGCTCTCGGCCTGCACGAGGGCGGTCAGCAGATCGTCCCGCGGCTCGATTCGCCGGCGCTCGATCAGCTCGCCCACGTATTCGCGGAAGCGCGTCGCGCCGCCGTCGGCATGGGCGAGATGGGCGTCGGAGACGGTGGGATGCACGGCGGCGACGAGGGTGTCGGCCCAGGCGACGAGGTCTCGGTGGCGATCGGTCGGCGCGCCCAGCATCTCGCAGATGACGGCGACGGGGATGTGGTCCGCGAGCTCGCTCATGAGATCGCCGCCGCCTTTCGACTCGAGGGCATCGAGCAGTCCGTCGACCCGGCGCTCGAGGAAGCTCCGCATGTGCTCGACGGCGCGGGGCGTGAACGCCCGGGCGATCAGCTGGCGCAGGCGCGTGTGGTCCGGCGGGTCCATGAAGGGCAGCATGAAGGCAAGGGTCTGGAGCGCCGGGCTCTCCGCATAACGCGGGTCGCTGCGGATGCGCGACTCGCGGCCACGGCCCTGGCCCAGGGCGGGGTTGCGAAAGACCGCCGTCGAGGCCTCGTAGGAGGAGGCGTACCAGAATCCGTCCGCCGCCCGGAAGATCGGGGCCGCCTCGCGAAGCTCTGCATAGAGGGGGTACGGGTCAGGGGGGTAGGGCGGCTGCATGAACGAGCGGACGACGTCGTCGAGAGTGCTCATCGGGGTATCTCCTCTGGACGCTGTGGACCGGGAAGTCGAACTCCCGCGACGAGCACACTCGACAGCAAAACGACGCCGATGAAGACCCAGAACGCGAGGGTGTAGGAGCCCGTGCGGTCGTGGCTGGCGCCGATGAAGGTGATGAGCGCGATCGAGACCGGAAGCAGCGCCAGCTGCATCGATCCGGCGACCATGCCGAAGGACTTCGAGCCGAACGACGCGGCCGTCAACGTCGCGAGCAGCGGGTAGACCCCGCCCATCCCGACGCCGAAGAGCGACAGCGAGACGAGCAGTACCGCATAGCTCGGCTGCGCGATCAGGACGAGCAACAACAGGACATGGCAGAGGGCGACCCCCGCAAACAGGCGGCGCAGGTCGACGCGGTCCGCCGCCAACCCGATCCCGATCTTGCCCACCACCGAGGAAGCCGTCTGGCAGGCGACGAGCAGAGATGCCGCCTGGGCCTCGATCCCGAGCTCGAGCAGGTAAGGGATCTTCGACGCGAGGATGGCGCCGTCGCTCGCCATCAGGAGTCCCGTGCCGAAGGCGATGCACCAGAAGTTGCGCTGGCCGAGGACCTGCATCAGGGACCAGGTTCGCTCGCTGGTCCCGGCGCCGACCGCGACCTCCGAGAGCTCGCCGGCTCCCTCGAGCGCCTCGTCGCTCGGCCGCGAGCGGATCAAGAGGAGCGCGAGGGCGCCGATCGAGAGCGCGATCAGGGCGCCCGTCCACACGAGCGCGCCCCGCCAGCCGTGTCGCCCGATCAGCCAGGTGATGACCTGGATCATCACGAAGCCGCCCGCTCCGGAGGAGACCGTCGCGATCCCCAGCGCCCGCCCGCGTCGCCTGCGAAACCAACGCGACACGACGGTCGTATTCGCCAGGCCCCCCGCGAGCATGGCGCCCAGCGCCATTGGACCGACCAGCGCCCCGGCGATCAGCCAGAGCGACGAGGTCGCCGCGATCAGATTCATGCCGAGGCCGATCAGGATCCCGCCAGTTGCCATCACGGCCGGCGCCGGCAGTCGATCGAGCACGCGCCCTGCGATCGGAGACCAGATCGCGCTCCCCACCATGAAGAGACTCAACCCCTGATTCACCGCCGCCCGGGAGAGGTCGAATTCCTGCTCCACAGGCACGACGAAGAGCTGGAAGGCGTAGTTCGTCGAGCCGATCACCAGCAGGGCGCAGACGAAGGTCGCCGAGAGCACCCACCAGCCGCGGTAGATCGCGTCGCTCCGCACGTCCACTGTCGTCGTCGTCGACAAGCTCGCCTCCGAATCGGATGCCCGAGCATGCCCCAGACTCGTCTGGCCGGCCCCTGTCCCGTCTGCGATGCTGAACTGCATGAAATACGAAGTTGTGTCCGCGGAAGTCCCTCTCGGCGAAGGCCCGGTCTGGTGTCCGGACGGATCCCTCGTCGTCACCACGATCTCGCCGGGCCGGCTGCTCCGGATCGATCCGAAGACCGGCCATTTCAGCGAGATCACCTCCGTCATGGGCGGCGCGAATAGCGCGCATCTCGCGAGCGACGGCGGCTTCGTCGTGACGAACAACGGCGGCATCGACTTCACGGTCTTCGCGGTCCATCTCGGTCTCGATCCTGCGAAGATTCCCTATCGCCCGGGACCGCCGTGCCTTCA
>JANMTD010000187.1:0-7803 GCA_031390075.1 Deltaproteobacteria bacterium
CGAGACTGCTCGACGAGCTCCAGCGCATCACCCCATTCGCCCCGGAACACCTGCCCCGTGCAATCGAGCTGATCGAAGCGTTCCGCGAGCGCCACCCTACGCTTCCGCAGGTCGCCTGCTTTGATACCGCCTTCCACCACAGCCTGCCCCGCGTCGCTCGACTGCTGCCGATTCCGCGCCGCTACGAGGCGATGGGCCTCCGCCGCTACGGGTTTCACGGCCTGTCGTACGCCTATCTGATGGAAGCGCTCGCGCGTCTCGGTGACCCGGCGGCTTCGCAGGGTCGCGTGGTGCTCGCCCATCTGGGGAGCGGCGCGAGTCTCGCCGCCGTGCGCAACGGGAAGTGCA
Organism: Deltaproteobacteria bacterium; assembly: GCA_031390075.1. Classification (GTDB taxonomy): domain Bacteria; phylum Myxococcota_A; class UBA9160; order UBA9160; family UBA4427; genus UBA4427. Next base: position 349 of record JANMTD010000187.1, read on the forward strand.
TCGACACCAGCATGGGCCTCACACCGGCCGCTGGAATCCCGATGAGCACGCGCTCGGGGGACCTGGATCCCGGCCTATTCGACCACCTCTCCCGGATCGAGCAGATGACCCCGGCACGGTTCCACCAGATGGTGAATCACGAGTCGGGGCTACTCGGGATCTCGGAAACCAGCTCCGACATGCGCGACCTGCTCGAGCGCGAATCCCATGACGTGCGCGCAGCCGAAGCGGTCGCGCTCTTCTGTTACCAGACGAAGAAATGGATCGGTTCCTTCGCCGCCGCTCTCGGCGGGCTCGACACACTCGTCTTCTCGGGCGGTATCGGCGAGAACGTGCCCGACGTCCGCGCGCGCATCTGTGAGGGACTCGCGTTTCTCGGGATCGAGCTCGACGACGCGCGCAACGCAAAGGCGGCTGGCCTGATCAGCTCGGAAGCGAGTCGCGTCGGGGTTCGGGTGATTCGAACGGACGAAGAACAAATGATCGCCCGCTCGGTCGTCCGCTCCGGAGCGCTCGAGCGTGGCGAATCGAAGGAGACGACGTGCGACAAGACATGAAGGCGGGAGTCGAGACTCTGACGCGGGAACGACTGGATTCGACCCACGCCTGGTGGCGCGCCGCAAACTACCTTTCCGTCGGACAGATCTACCTCTACGACAATCCGCTCCTCCGAAAGCCCCTCGAACGCGCACACGTCAAGCCCCGCCTCCTTGGCCACTGGGGCACGACGCCGGGCCTGAACTTCATCTACGCCCACCTGAACCGAGTCATCAAGGACCACGACCTGAACGTCCTCTATATCGCCGGTCCCGGTCACGGTGGCCCCGGCCTCGTGGCGAACGCCTATCTGGAGGGAACCTACAGCGAGGTCTATCCGGACGTCGCGCAGGACGAGGCGGGGATGAAGCTGCTCTTCAAGCAGTTCTCGTTTCCCGGTGGCATTCCGAGTCACGTCGCCCCGGAGACACCCGGCTCGATCCACGAGGGCGGCGAGCTGGGTTATTCGCTCTCTCACGCGTACGGCGCAGCGTTCGACAATCCAACCTGATCGTCGCCTGCGTCGTCGGAGACGGCGAGGCGGAGACCGGCCCGCTCGCGACCAGCTGGCATTCGAACAAGTTCCTGAATCCCGTACACGACGGGGCCGTCCTGCCCATCCTGCATCTGAACGGATACAAGATCGCCGGTCCCACGGTGCTCGCGCGCATTCCGCGTGAGGAGCTGGAAGCGCTCTTCATCGGGTATGGCTACGCGCCGCATTTCGTCGAGGGCGACGACCCCCTCGAAATGCACCGACGGATGGCGACCACCCTCGATCAAGTGATGGCCGACATTCACGAAATCCAGAACGACGCTCGCACGCGAGGATTCGTGTCGCGACCGCGCTGGCCCATGATCATCCTGCGCTCGCCCAAGGGATGGACCGGCCCGAAGAGCGTGACGGTCAACCCAGCGAGGGCACGTTCCACGCGCACCAGGTGCCGATTGCGGAAATGAACCGCCCGGGTCATCTGAAGCTCCTGCAGGAGTGGCTCGAGAGCTACCGACCGCAGGAGCTATTCGACGACGCGGGACTGTTGAAGCCCGAGGTCGCCTGCCTGGCGCCGAGCGGCGTGCGGCGAATGAGTGCCAATCCGCACGCGAACGGCGGGCTTCTGCTCCGCGACCTTCGCCTTCCGGATTTTCGCCACTACGCCGTCAAGGTGCCGAGACCGGGCTCCGTCGACGCCGAGGCGACCCGGGTCCAGGGTCAACTCATCCGCGACGTGATCCAGCAGAATCCCACCACCTTTCGCGTATTCAGCCCGGATGAAACCACCTCGAATCGCTGGGGCGCCGTCTTCGAGGTCACGGATCGTTGTTCCACCGCGGAGATCCTCCCGAGCGACGATCACGTCTCGGCCGATGGCCGTGTCATGGAGATGCTGAGCGAGCATCAGTGCGAAGGCTGGCTCGAGGGCTACCTGCTGACCGGCCGTCACGGATTCTTCTCCTGCTACGAAGCCTTCATCCAGATCGTCTACTCGATGTTCAGCCAGCATGCGAAATGGCTGAAGGTGACGCGGGAGATTCCGTGGCGTCGGCCCATCGCCTCACTGAACTACCTGCTGACGTCCCACGTCTGGCGCCAGGACCACAACGGCTTCACCCATCAGGATCCGGGCTTCATGGATCACGTCGTCAACAAGAAGGCCGAGGTGATCCGCGTCTACCTGCCCCCCGATGCGAACACGCTGCTCGCCGTGACGGATCAATGTCTGCGCAGCCGAAACAACGTGAACGTGATCGTGGCGGGCAAACAGCTGGCGCCGCAATGGCTCGACATCGACGCGGCCGTGAAGCACTGCACCGCCGGACTGGGCATCTGGCCGTGGGCCAGCAACGATCAGGGAGGCGAGCCGGACGTCGTCATGGCCTGCTGCGGCGACGTGCCCACCCTCGAAACACTGGCCGCCGTCGAGCTGCTGCGCCGGCAGTTTCCGGACCTGAAGATCCGGGTGATCAACGTGGTCGACTTGATGAAGCTGCAACCGCAGAGCGAACATCCCCACGGACTCAGCGACAAAGAATTCGACGAGCTGTTCACCCGGGACAAGCCGATCGTCTTCGCGTTCCATGGCTATCCGCTGCTCATCCATCGGCTCGCCTATCGCCGCACGAACCACGCGAACCTCCATGTGCGCGGATACAAGGAAGAAGGCACGACCTCGACCCCCTTCGACATGGTGGTGATGAACGACCTGGACCGCTTCCATCTCGTCGCGGACGTGATCGACCGCGTGCCTCGACTCGGCCCCCAGGCCGCCTACGCCCAGCAGGCGATTCGCGAAAGACTGATCGAGCACGAGCAATACATCGCGATCCATGGCGAGGACCTGCCGGAGATCCGAAATTGGCGTTGGGACGACAGCGCCTGATCGGGCCGTCGCTCGTGGAGGTCGGGATTTGAGTCGTCCGGATACGCTTCCCGCGGAACAGGTGCTCGCGGATCTCGACGTCGACCTCGCCAAGGGACTCAGCGACGCCGAGGTCGCGAGGCGACGCGATCGTTCGGGGGAGAACTCGATTCCGCGCGCGCGTCGACGCTCCCTGGTCGTCGTCCTGCTGGACCAGTTCCGGAATCTCATCGCCCTCCTGCTGGCCGCTGCTGCGGCGGTCGCCTGGCTGAAGGGCGACGCGTTGGAGTGCATTGCCGTGCTGGCGGTGCTCGTCCTGAACGCTGCGATCGGCTTCGGCATGGAATGGCAGGCCGGGCGTGCCCTCGACGCGCTCCGGGATCAGACGCGTTCTCGGGCGCTCGCGCGGCGCAACGGCGCGGCGGTTTCGATCGCCGCCGAAGATCTGGTTCCCGGCGACATCGTGCTCATCGGCGCGGGCGATCGCGTCCCCGCGGACCTTCGCCTCGTCGAGGCCGCGGGATTGATGGCAGACGAAGCATCGCTCACGGGAGAGAGTCAGAGCGTCGCCAAGGATCCCGTGCCCGTCGCAGCCGAAACGGCGCTGGCCGAGCGGAAGTCCGCCCTCTTCCTCGGCACGGCGGTCGTCGCGGGACGCGCGGTGGCGGTGGTCGTCGAGACCGGCGAGCGGACGGAGCTGGGACGGATCGGCCAGCTCGTACGTGGCGTCCCGGACGCCCGCACGCCCCTGCAGGACAAGCTCGATTCCCTCGGCAAGCGCCTCGCCGTGCTGGTGATCGCGATCGGCACCGTGGTCAGCTTTGCGGGTTGGCTCCGCGGCGACGACGGGTGGATGATGGTCGAAGTCGGCATCACCCTCGCCGTGGCGGCGATCCCGGAGGCGTTGCCCGCCGTGACGACGTTCATCCTCGCGTTCGGAGTCCTGCGCATGGCGCGGCGGAAGGCGATCGTCCGCCGCCTGGCCGCCGTCGAGACGCTCGGAAGCACGACCGTGATCTGCTCGGACAAGACCGGAACCCTCACGCTGAACCGAATGACCGTCAGCGCCTCGCAGCCGGTCGATCCCGAGGCCGAGCAATCTCTCCGTGAGGTCGCCGCTCTCTGCAACGATGCAACCCTCACGGTCGGCGATCCCACCGAGGTGGCCTTGATCGAATGGGCGACCCAGGGAGGCCTCGACATCGCCGCTCTCCACGCTCGCGAGCCCCGTGTGGCCGAGCATCCCTTCGATCCGCGTGCCAAGCGGATGATCACGATCCATGCCCTACCGGAGGCCGGATTCCATTGGGCGCTGAAGGGATCGACGGGCGTCGTCCTCGATGCGTGCGACATGCCGGCCGATGCGCGATCGCCGCTCGTCGCGGTCAACGACGCGTTCGCGAGTCGCGGGCTCCGCGTCCTCGCCTTCGCGCACAAGCGTGCACCCACAGCCGCGGACGACACGGAGCACGGCTTCACATTCCTCGGCTTCGTCGGAATGAGCGATCCCCCGCGCCCGGGCGTCGCGGAGGCGGTGGCGACGGCGCGCCGGGCGGGCATCCGCCTGATCATGCTGACCGGCGATCAGGAGGAGACGGCGCGCTTCATCGCGCGTGACCTCGCGCTCGTGGACGGGGAGCCACGCGTCGCGCATGCGCGTGCGCTCGTCGGAGCGGACGCCCATCGCATCGCTCTCGAAACCGACGTGTTCGCCCGCGTCTCTCCGGAGGACAAGTACCGCATCGTGGAAGCGCTCCAGGCGAGCGGCGAGATCGTGGCGGTCACGGGGGATGGGGTGAACGACGCGCCCGCACTCAAGAAGGCAGACGTCGGCATTGCGATGGGCGAACGCGGAACCGAGGTGGCCAAGGAGGCCGCCGACATCGTGCTCGCAGACGACAACTTCAGCACGATCGTGACGGCCATCGAGGGCGGACGGACCATCTACGCCAACATCGAGAAGTTCGTGCACTTGATGTTCTCGCACAATCTGAGCGAGGTGCTGACGATCTTCATGGCCATCGTACTCGGGTGGCCGCTCCCGCTCCTGCCGCTCCAGATCCTGTGGCTGAACCTGGTGACGGATGTTTTTCCGGCCTTCGCGCTCGCACTCGAGCCGCCCGCGCGGGGCATCCTGGAGCAGCCTCCCCGGCCACCGACCGAAACACTCGTCTCGCGATCCTTTCTCGGGCAGATCGCTTGGCAAGCGGGCATGCTCGCCGCGATCACGCTGTCGACCTACGTCTGGGCACTGCAACAGTACGGTGCGGGAGACCTCGCGCGCACTGTTGCCCTGATGTCGATGGTCGGCGTCCAGATCGGCCAGATGTTCAACTGCCGCTCCCGCACGAGCTCGGCATTCGAAGGCCTATCTCGCAGTCCAGCCCTGTTCGCAGCAGCCGCCTCCGTGCTGCTGCTCCAGCTCGTGGCGCTCGCGTTCACGCCTCTGCGCAATCTGCTCGGACTCGAAATCCCGCCGGTTTCGGCCTGGCTCGTGCTGTCGCTCAGCGCCCCGCTCCCGATTGCGATCGTCGAGCTCGCGAAGCTGTTCGCCCGACGTCGAGCGAGGCACGCGGGCGCGCGCTTCACGGTCAGCCTTGCTGCGGTGAGCTCACGCTGAGAGCCGAAAGCCTCGAGGCCTTCGCCTCTTCGATCCGCACGTCGGACGAGGCCTTCAGCGCGCGAGCCATCCGTTTCTCGTCGCCGCCGTCGACCAGGAAATGGAGATGGGTCGAAAGGACTTCGCGCACGATACGCTCACACGCCGCTCGGTCCTCGACCCGTCTGGCCACGTAGGCGAAGACGCGATCGAAGCAGTGGTCGAAGACCACCGAGAAATCCTCGCGCGTCATCCCATTCACTGCGACGGTCGGCGAAAGCGAATCGACCGAGACGCCCGCCGTGTGTGCGCCCGCTTCGGGCTTCCCCTCGATCGGGGTCGCACGGCGGCTCGTGTCGAGGAGTCGTTGGTCATGTCCGAATGGTGTGCCGGTCGCCATTCGCATGTCCTCGGGCAGCGGAATTGCGCGTCGCTTGCCGGTTGTATGGATGGGGCGCGCTGGCACAATCGCGGGTCGGAGCGTGGACGTCCATCCCCGGAACCGGGTGTCCAAGGCTCGAAAAAGGGGGCCGTGGACAGTCGGTCCCGAAGGGCCCCCTGCGGATCAGAAGCCACTTTGTCTGTTAAGATGCGCCGATGGCGACGAAGCGAAGAAATACAAGCGCAACACCGAAGTCGGCAAAGCCGCGCACGCCGGCGAGCGCACGCGCAGCGGGAGAAGGCACGCCGCTCGGACGCGACGAGCCCCCCAGCGCGAAACCTCTCTCGGCTCCCGCCCCCGACGATCGCTCCGACCCCGCCTCCGTAGTCGCGCCCCACGAAAGCGACAACGTGGCGGCCGTCGCCTCGATGATCGTCGGAATCGGTGGCTCCGCCGGATCGCTCACGCCATACCGGGAATTCTTCGACGCATTGCCCGCCGAATCGGGCATGGCATTCGTGGTAGTCAGCCACCAGGGTGCGACGGGGCAGAGCCTTCTGCCGGAGATCCTCTCGAAATCCACGACGATGCCGGTCAACGAGATCGAGGGCGAGACGATGGCCCTGGCGAATCACGTCTACGTCGCACCGCGGGGCCACATGGTGGCCGTGCACGATTCGGTGCTGACGATCGACCAGATCGGCGACCCGCGCCGCGTCCACTACCCGATCGATTCCTTCTTCACTGCCCTCGCCCGGGATCGGGGGCCCCGTGCGGCGGGGATCGTTATGTCCGGCACGGGAACCGACGGCACCCTCGGGTTGACGGAGATCCACACCCAATCCGGCCTCTGCCTGGTTCAGGCTCCCGAGACAGCCGAGTTCGACGGGATGCCGATCAGTGCGATCGCCGCGCAGGTGACCGACTTCGCGCTTCCCATTCACGAGATGCCCGCACGGCTCATGGAGCACGCCCGATCCATCGAGGTGCCCACGAACGAGGGACGACGTGCCCGAGTCTCGGCGACCGAGATGGAGCGGATCCTGGGTCTGATCCGGTTGCGCGGTGGCCACGACTTCTCGAGCTACCGGCGCGACACGTTGATGCGTCGCATCGAACGTCGGATGGGCCTCCATCGCATCGACGGAGGCGGCGCGTACGCGCGATACCTCGAATTGAACGACGCGGAAATCGATGCCCTGTGGCGGGATTGGCTGATCGGAGTCACGGGGTTCTTCCGGGATCCGGAAGCATTCCAGTCGTTGACCCAATCCGGTCTCAAGCCGCTCATGGCTGCAGGGGTCCGCGTGGAGCCCCTTCGCGTCTGGGTTCCGGCGTGCTCGTCGGGAGAAGAGGCCTATTCGGTCGCCATCGAAGTGAGCGAGTTATTGGAGGCAAACGGTCGTCACCCCGAATTCCAGCTGTTCGCGACAGACCTCGATTCCTTCGCGATCGACATCGCTCGCGCCGGACGGTATCCGAAGACGATCGCTAAAGCCGTCGGGGCACGACGCCTCGAACGATTCTTCAGCGAAGAGGCGCACGGCTATCGCGTCAAGAAGGAGGTGCGCGACCGC
>JANMTD010000080.1:0-14954 GCA_031390075.1 Deltaproteobacteria bacterium
TCGGTGAACGGCGGATCGACCTATCCCACGGTCGACTTCGCCTTCAACACCGCGAATGGCGCGGCGGCGTCCCAGCCCGTCGACTTCACGATGGGGCCGCTGACCTCGGGTGGCGTGACGACGGGCTCGCCCTCGACCCAGTTCAATCAGGAGACGGCGACCAACTTCGTGAGCCAGGACGGCTTCGCGCCGGGGACGCTCACGGGGCTGCAGATCGACCCCGACGGTCGCCTGAACGGCGTCTTCTCGAACGGCGTCACGACTTCGCTGGCCCAGCTCGGGCTCGCCAACTTCGCCAACGTCGAGGGCCTGACCGACATCGGGGGAAGCCAGCTCGTCGAGTCTCTCGATTCGGGCGCGCCGATCATCTCCACGGCGAACTCGGGCAATCTCGGCCGCATCCGGTCGAGCTCCCTCGAGAAGTCGAACGTCGACCTAGCGCAGCAGTTCGTGAACCTGATCGTCGGTCAGCGCATGTTCCAGGCGAACACGCGGACGGCCTCGGTCGCGAACGAGCTGCTCTCGAATCTGGTCTCCCTGGGCCAGTAGTCCGAGGTCTCGGGACTCTCCGGGTCCGTCCGCCGCGATCCCTCGCCGGCGGACGGACCCGGAATCCGCGCGCCCCCGGCCATGGTATTCTCCGCGCCGCGCGGGGGTGGGGTGTGCATCGACTCGATTCGAATTCCGGGAAGCTCTTCGGCTTCGTTTTCTTCATTCTGGGGTGCTCCGTTTCACCGGTCCCGGTCGTCGCTGTGGAAGCGGTCGGTGCAGCGGCCGCGCCCGACACCGCGAGGGCTCGCATCGAGAATGCGGGCCTCGACCGCTTCGACGTCGTCGTCCTCGACGCGGGCCATGGCGGCGAAGACGAAGGCGCGATCGGTCCATCGGGGCTGCGCGAGAAGGATCTCGTCCTCGACGTGACGCGCCGCCTGGCGAGAAGGCTCGTCGAACGGGGGCTCCACGTCATCCTGACGCGCCGGGACGACCGCTTCCTCTCCCTCGAAGAACGCACCGCCGTCGCCAACGACGCCCACGCCGACCTCTTCGTCTCGATCCATGCGAATGCCTCGACGAGCCGCTCGCCGCGGGGCATCGAGACCTACTTCGCCTCCCTCGAATCGACGGACGAGGAGTCCCGGCGTCTCGCCGAGCGGGAGAACACGGCGCTGGGCGCGACAGCGCCCTCGGCGACGGGCTCGGATCCGCTGGCCGCGATCCTCGGGGATCTGATCGAGACCGAGCATCTGCAGGAGTCGAGCGAGATCGCGAAGCTCGCCGAGGACGGCTTGTCCGACGCGGCGGGGGATCTTTCGCGGGGGGTCAAGCAGGCGCCCTTCGTGGTGTTGATGGGGGTCCGGATGCCGGCGACGCTCGTCGAGATCGGCTTCGTGACCCATCCGGGGGAAGAGGGCGAGCTGCGCAAGTCGAATCGCAAGGATGCGATCGCCGGGGCGCTCGCGGTCGCGGTGGTGGACTTCGGAAAGCGTTACGACGCGCGGCGCGGTGTGCGCCCCGCCAGAAAGGATCGGGATGCGCATTGATGGACGGCGGGCCGACGAGTTGCGGCCGCTCGTATTCGAGGTCGATTTCACGGACCAGCCGCTCGGCTCCGTGCTCTGCACGATGGGCCGGACACGCGTCCTCTGCACCGTCTGCGAAGAGCCCGACGTGCCGCGCTGGATGCGCGGGGGCGGCGAGGGCTGGGTCACGGCCGAGTACTCGATGCTCCCCGGCGCGACGAATACGCGCAGCGAACGCGAGGCGAGCCGCGGGAAGCTCTCGGGGCGGACGATGGAGATCCAGCGCCTGATCGGGCGAAGCCTGCGCGCCGTCGTCGATCGCAAGGCGCTCGGCGAGCGCACGCTCTACGTCGACTGTGACGTGCTGCAGGCGGACGGGGGGACGCGCACGGCTTCGATCAGCGGGGCGTTCGTCGCCCTCGCGCTGGCGCTCGGGCGTCTCGAACGCCGGGGTGTGCTCGCGGGGGGCGTGTTGCGCGACCAGCTGGCGGCGGTCTCGGTGGGCGTCGTCGACGGAACGGGCCTGCTCGATCTGCCCTACGCCGAGGATTCGCGTGCCGAGGTCGACATGAATGTCGTCGGGATGGCCAGTGGCCGCATGATCGAAGTCCAGGGCACGGGGGAGGGCGGCAGCTTCGACCGCGCCCAGCTCGACCAGCTCCTCGATCTCGCCTGGACGGGGATCCACGGGATCGTCGCCCGCCAGCGCGAGGCCATCGAAGGGGCGGGCTTCTCGCTCGCGCGGCTGCTGCGCGGACGAGGTTAGGCGGTGAGCGTCCCGGGCCCGCGGCGCCGCTTCGTGCTGGCGAGCGGCAACGCGGGCAAGCTTCGCGAGATCGAGGGGATCCTCGCGGGCGACGAGATCCTCTCGCTCGCTGCGTTCGCGGCGATCGCGCTGCCCGAGGAGGGCGACGACTACCTCGAGAACGCGCGAATGAAGGCTGCGACCGTGCTCGCGGCGACGGGCATCGCGAGCCTCGGCGATGATTCAGGCCTCGAGGTCGACGCGCTCGCGGGTCGGCCGGGGGTCCACTCGGCGCGTTACGGCGGGCCGGGACTCGACGACCGCGGCCGACTCGAGCTGCTGTTGCGCGAGCTCGCCCCGTTTCCCGATCCGCTCGGCGCGCGCTTCGTCTGCGTCGCGGTCTGTGCCCTGCCGGACGGCCGGACGCTCAGCGCCCGCGGCGTCTGTGAAGGTCGGATCGCGCGGGCCCCACGCGGGGCGGCCGGCTTCGGCTACGACCCGATCTTCGTGCCCGATGGATTCGAACGGACGTGTGCCGAGCTCGATCGCGAGGAGAAGGATCGCATCTCCCACCGCGGCCACGCGTTTCGCGCGCTCGCCCGCGAGCTCTAGACCTCGAGAACGGCCAGGCGTTCGGTGATCACGCGCGCGATCGATTTTCGGGTCTCGTCGGTGGCGCTGTCGAAGCGCACGCCCATGCCGAGCGGAAGATTGGGGCGCTGCAGATTGCCGGGCACGTTCGCGAAGGCGACCGTGCCGTCGATCTCGAAGCGCTCGCGGTCGACCTCGAACAGGATTCGCAGGCGCGCGCCGTCCATGCTGGCCCGCGGTGTCTCGATGAAGCAGCCGCCCTCGGACAGGCTGTAGAGCGTCCCCTGCTTTTCGCGACCGCCGACGAGAATGCGCGTCGGCGCATCGGTCGGCGCCCGCCGCGAGGCGCGCGCCGTCGAGATCAGCTCGCCCGAGACGAGCCGATTCAGCTGGAAGCGCAGGATCCGTTCGTCGTAGCCGTCCCAGAGCGCCAACAGCACGCCGGCCTGTCGCAGGGCTTTTCGTTGATTCGGATCGGGCATCTTCCCGTAGGCCAGCGCCGGAAGTACGGATTCCGCCTTGCGCATGCAAGCGAGGGCCTCGTCGACCCGCTCCGAGGGCAGGGAAGCCGGCAGCAGGATTGCCGAGAACGAGTACGCGCGGGAGCCGACGAGGGCGGCGGCTTCGGCGAGGTTGGCGACGCGGATCGGCTCGACTCCGAGTCGGACGAGCTGGGCCGCGAGGGTGGACGTCCGATGCGGGTCCAGCTCGATCAGCAGGATGAAATGGCTCGTCGGCATGGCGCTTGAATCGGGCCGCCTCCCCGGCCGCTTGAGGACCGGGCAATTCGGGGGCCTTCACCCGCGGGTCAACTTTCTATATATAGAGCTCTGCCATGCCGTCGACCCGGACCCCCCTCTGCCTGATCCGCCACGGAGAGACCCCCTGGAACCGGGCGGGGCGTTGGCAGGGACACGCTGATCCCGATTTGACTGAGGAGGGACGGGCCCAGGCGCTCTGCCTCGCCGCCGAGCTCGCGGCCGAGCACGCCGCGCGGCCCTGGACCCGCCTCTATGCGAGTGATCTCGCCCGCGCGCGAAACACGGCGGCGCCGGTCGGCGAGCGGCTCGGCCTCCCGCTCGTCGTCGATGCGCGTCTGCGCGAGCTCGATGTCGGCCGCTGGTCCGGACTCACACGCGGCGAGATCGAGTCCCGCGACGCCGAGCTGTTGCACGCGTTCGAGCGGGGCGAGCCCGGCGTGCGGCCCGGCGGCGGCGAGACGCGGATCGAGATCCGCGAGCGCAGCCACGCCTTCCTGTGTGAGATCGCCGCGCGCGAGGTCGGCGAGCTGATCCTCATCGTCACGCATCTCGGTGTCATCCGCGCGCTGGTACCCGGCGCCCGGCCACAGAACCTCGAGCGCCTCGAGGTCATCGCCGAGGAGATCACGGCCCGGGCGGTCGACCGGACGCAGCGCCCGGAAGAGGGGCCGCTCTGAGTTGCGAGACGCGGATCCGGCGCATGATGGCGAGGACACCGAGCAGGCCGACGACGCCGCCGGTGACGTCGATCAGCACGTCGTAGGGACTCCCCGTGCGTGCCGTGGAGAGGGATTGGCGGAATTCGTCCGCCGCGGCGACGGTCGCGACGAAGAAGAGCGCGACCCAGAAGGCGGTCCCGATCCGGTGGCGCTCGGCGGAGAGGAGACCGGCGCGGAAGGCCAGTAGCGCGAGGATCGCGTACTCGATGAAATGCGCGGATTTGCGGATCCAGCCGTGGATCTGGAAGCGGGTCGCGAGGTCGAGGTCGGCGAGCAGCCAATTGATGAAGGGCTGCAGGAATCGGCTCGTGCGATCGAGGGAGTAGGCGTCGCTGCCGAACTGCCAGATCACGCCGGCCCAGGCCAGGACGATGAGCCACGCGATGAGCACCCGCCGTCGGGACGGGCTGAAGGCGCGCCCCCGCGAGCGCTCGCCGCTCGCGGCGCGCTCGGTCCTCTTGCTCGACTCGCTCGCGACGTTCTCTGCCAAGACGGGCCTCATGCTGCTTCCGAGCAACCCGCCACTCGGCTCGCTCCGGGTCGGTATCGTACCGCCATGCATCTGCTCTCGATCGGCCTCTGCTATGAAACTTTTGAGACCTATCCGGTCCATCCCGGGGATCCCCCCGATGCGCACGTCGAATACGAGCCCGAATCGACGATCGAGGCCCTCGAGTCGGCGATCCAGGCCCTGGGTCACCGCCCCCAGCGCCTGGGTTCACCCCACGCGCTGCTCGAGCGCCTCGCCCGCGGCGAGCGCCCAGCGGTCGACGCCGTCCTCAATCTCGCCGAGGGCTTCGGCAGTCGCAATCGCGAGGCCTGGGCGCCGGTGCTGCTCGAGATGCTGGGCATCCCGACGCTCGGATCGGATGCCCTGACCCTCTCGCTCTCCCTCGACAAGGCCTGGGCCAAGCGCCATCTCGCCGACGCCGGGGTTCCGATCGCGCCCCATGCGGTCCTCAGCGACCCGCAGGACGCGTGGACCGCGCCGATTCCCGCGCCGTTTCCGCTCTTCGTGAAGCCGCGCTGGGAGGGAACGGCCAAGGGAATCCGCCGGAGCTCCAGGGTCACGAATCGCGCCGAGCTCTCACACGAGGTGGCGCGCATCGTCCGCGACTATCGCCAACCGGCCCTCGTGGAGGCCTTCCTCCCGGGTGCGGAGTACACGGTCACGCTGATCGGCAACGCGCCGCCGACGGCCTTGCCCGCCGTGCAGCGCGCTCTCGATCGCGAATCGGGGATCGGCATCCACGCCCTCGAAGGTCCGGGGCGGATTTCCGTGTCGACGCTCGAGCCGGTGACACCCGGCCGACTCGACCTCGAGCTCGAGAGCCGACTGGCGGCACTCGCGGTGCGGGTCTTCGAGTCGCTCGAGTGCCGGGACTTCGCGCGGGTCGATTTCCGCCTCGACGCGGAGGGCGCGCCCGTGTTTCTCGAGATCAACCCGCTGCCGACCTTTGCGTTGGACGGCACCTTCGCCATCCTCGCCGAGCTCGAAGGCTGCACGCTCGCGGCGATGCTCGGGCGGTGCGTCGCGGCGGGGCTCGAGCGGCTCGGGCTCGCTGACGAGTCGGTGGCGAGCGCGCCGGAGACAAGAGGGGATCCAAGATGACGCAAGCCGTACGGGCACGGCATGACCGGCCTGCGCCCGAGCGCGCGCTTGTGCCGAGCTGGCCGCTCCGATCTACGCCGCCTCCGCCGGGAATCGACGCATCCGACTGGCAGGACTGGGGCTGGCAGATGCGCAATCGCATCCGCTCGGCCTCCGGCCTGCGCGCCTGGCTCGAGCCGACGGCGGACGAGGTCGCCGCGATCGAAGCGCTCGCGACGCGCTTTCGCTTCGTGATCACGCCCTACTACGCCTCGTTGATGGATCCCGCGGATCCCGATTGTGCGATCCGCCGGCAGGTCGTGCCGCGGATGGCCGAGCTGCACGATCGGGCGGGCCTCGCGGATCCCCTCGGCGAGGTCTCGCACTCGCCGGTCAAGAACGTGATCCGGGTCTATCCGGATCGGATCGCCTTCTGCGTCAACAACGAGTGCGCGCTCTACTGCCGCTACTGCCTGCGCAAGCGGATGGTCGGCGACGAAGATTGGGCGATGCAGAAGCGCGAGCTCGAGACGGCCCTCGACTGGATCGCGCGCACGCCCGAGATCCGCGACGTGCTGCTGACCGGCGGCGACCCGCTCGTCTTCTCCGACGCGCGACTCGAGTGGCTGCTCGGGCGTCTGCGGGCGATCCCGCACGTCGAGCTGATCCGGCTCGGGACGCGGCTGCCTGTCACCCTGCCGTTTCGTGTGACCGAGGGGCTCTGCCGGATGCTCGAGCGCTTCCATCCGATCTGGGTGAACACGCATTTCAACCATCCGCGAGAGCTGACGGCGGAGGCGGCGGAGGCCTGCGATCGCCTGCTGCGCGCGGGGATTCCGGTCGGGAACCAGAGCGTGCTGCTGTGCGGCATCAACGATTCGCTCGAGGTCATGCAGTCGCTCTGCGAGACGCTCGTGCGCATGCGCGTGCGGCCCTACTACGTCTATCAGGCGCAGCTGCTCGAGGGGACGGAGCATTTGCGCGTGCCGATCGAGGAAGGGCAGGCGATCTTCCGGGGCATGCGGGGCCGGACGAGCGGCTTCGCGATTCCCCAGTACGTTCTCGACACCCCCCATGGCAAGGTTCCCCTCGAGCTGCCCTTCGTGAAGGGGCGCGACGGGGACGATTACGTGGTGGAGGCGTGGGACGGTGCGATCTGGCGGGAACCGAATCCGCGCTAGCGGGCGGAGGCGGTCGTGAGCGAGGAAGAACGCGGAGCGCGATCGACCACGGCCGTGGGCGTCGCGAGCGCGGCGGGATTGCTCGCGGCGAGCGTGCTCGCGTCGCGGCTCTTCGGATTCCTGCGCGACGCGCTGTTCGCGAACAACGTCGGCGTCGGTCCCGCGGCGGATGCCTACTTCGCCGCCTTCCTGATCCCGGACATCCTGGGCCACCTGCTCGCGTCGGGCGCCGCCTCTGTCGCCCTGATCCCGCCCTATTTGAAGCGCCTCGAGCGCGATGGACCGGAGGCGGCGGCGCGCTTCGCGTCGGTGATCGTCGGGAACGTGACCGTCGCCTCGATCGCGGCGACGATCTTCTGCTGGATCTACGCCGAGCCCCTGGTCCGGCTCCAGTTTCCCGCCTTCGATCCGGAGACCCAGGCCGAGACCCTGCGGATCATGCGGATCGTGCTGCCCGCCCAGGTCTTCTTCCTGACAGGCGGATGTCTGCGCGCCGTCTTGATGGCCCACGGCCATTTCGGCAGCCAGGCCGCGGCGAATGTCGTGTACAGCGCGGCGCCGATTCTCGGCGGATTCGTGCTGGCCGGGGCCGACGGCTTCGCCTGGGGGACGCTCGTCGGGGCCCTCGTCGGGCAGTGGGCGATTCCGGTCGCGGCGCTGCGTCGGCTCCCCGGTGCCGTGGGCCGCATGCGGGTCGGCTTCATCGATGCGGATTTCCGCGAGTACCTCTGGCTCGCGTTCCCGTTGATGTTTGGCGTCGGCCTCACGACGGTCGACGAGTGGTACGAGAAATGGGTGGGCGCCGAGGTCGCCCCGGGCGCGATCGCCGCGATCAGCTACGCGCGCAAGCTGATGATGGCACCGGTCGGCATCGTCGGGCAGGCCGTCGGCGCGGCGCTCCTGCCCTCGTTGACGGCGGTGTTCCAGCGCGGCGATCGCTCGGGCTTCGGCGGACTGCTGACGAATACGCTCCGCACGACGCTCGGGCTCGGGATCCTCGCCGCCGGGGCGCTCGCGGTGCTCGCGAGTCCGATCGTGCGCGTGCTCTACGAGCGCGGTCGCTTTGCCGAATCGGATTCGAGCGCGGTGGCGGGGCTCTTGAGCGTGCTCGCCTGGGCGGTGCCGGGCTGGGTCGTGCAACAGGTCGCGGTCCGGGCCTTCTACGCGCGGAGCGAGATGTGGCGCGCGATGGCGCTCTCGACCGGGATCGCGCTCGCGGTCTTTCCGCTCTATCTCTGGGGCGGACGGACCTTGGGTGTCTCGGGACTCGCCTACGCGTCGGTCGCGGCGATCAGCCTGAACGCGCTCTTGACCCTCGCATGGCTCCGAGCACGCGCCGGGTCCCCTGATCTCGCCGCCCTTTCGCAGACCGCGCTTCGCACGTTCGCGATCGCCGCGTTGGCCGCCGGCGCTGCGGCGGCCGTGTTGTTCGGCTTCAGCTCCGCGAATTGGCCCCCGCTCGGCGCACTCCTCGCCGGAGGCGCGGCCTACGGTGCTGCGATGTTGGTCGGCGTGCGCCTGCTCGGCGATGCACTCCTGCGCGCGGGGATCGATCGCGTCGCCCAGAGCGTCCGCCGTCGACTGGGGCGCAAGAGGCCGTCGTGAGCGCCGCGCGCTGGCAATTCTTCATCGATTGCGGCGGGACCTTCACCGACTGCATCGGTCTCTCGCCGGATGGCGCGCTCTCGACCTGCAAGGTCCTCTCCGCGGCCGATGCGCCGGTCCGGGCGATCGAGCAGCTCCTCGCGAGCGCGGGCGCGGGCATCGCAGCGAGCGCGCTCGACTGCTCGGTCCGCCTCGGCACGACGGTGGCGACCAACGCGCTGCTCGAGCGGCGCGGTGTCGCGACGGCACTCGTCGCGCCGAAGGGGCTCGCCGGGGTCTTCGACATCGGGACCCAGGAGCGGCCCGCGCTCTTCGAGCTCGAGATCGCGAAGCCGCCGCGCCTGCACGCCTTTGCGATCGAGGTGGCCGGGCGTCGGAGCGCCACGGGTGAGCTCATCGAAGGGCTCGATCTCGCGTCGGCGCGGGTGGCGCTCGTGCGAGCGCGGGAAGCCGGTGCCCGGTCGGTCGCGGTCGCGCTGTTGCACGCCCATGCGAACGCCACCGAAGAGCAGGCCCTCGCGGCGCTCGCGCGGGAGGTGGGCTTCGACGACGTCGTCTGTTCGCACGAGGCCGTGCGCGAGATCGGGTTTCTCGCCCGCGGCGAGACTGCCATCGCCGACGCGTATTTGACGCCGCGCCTGCGCGAGCACGTCGAGCACCTGCGCGAGGCGCTGCCCCGGGCCGAGCTCCGCTTCATGCAGTCCTCGGGCGGGCTGACCGCCGCCGCTCGCTTCCGGGGCCCGAACGCCCTCGTCTCGGGGCCGGCGGGCGGTGTGCTCGCGACGCAGGCGTTGGCGAGACGCGCGCAGAGGCGAAAGGCGATCGGCTTCGACATGGGCGGTACTTCGACCGACGTCTCGCTGGTCGACGACGGACCCCTCGAACGGGTCTTCGAGAGCGTGGTCGGCGGCGTTCGGGTCAAGGCGCCGATGCTCCGCATCCATACGGTGGCGGCCGGAGGCGGCTCGATCTGTCGTTTCGATGGGAGCCGTTTCAGCGTCGGCCCCGAGAGCGCGGGGGCCGATCCGGGGCCCCTCTGTTATGCCCGCCGCGAGGCCTCGGGCGAGCTCTCCGGCCGCGAGCTCACGCTCACGGACGCGAACTTCGCCCTCGGCCGTGTGCTGCCCGACCGCTTCCCGTTCCCGCTCGAACGCGAGCCGGTCTCCCGCGCCCTCGACGGCCTCCAGCGCGCTTTGGCGGCGGCGGGATTCGCGCGCAGCCAGGAGGAGATCGCCGCGGGCTTCATCGCGATCGCGAACGCCCACATGGCGCAGGCGATCGTCGAGGTCTGCGTCGCCCGCGGCGTCGATCCGCGCGATCACGTGCTGGTCGGCTTCGGCGGCGCCGGGGGCCAACATGTCTGCGCCCTCGCGCGTCGCCTCGGGATCCGGGAAATCCTGCTGCATCCCCTCGCCGGGCTCTTCTCCGCCTACGGCATCGGGCTCGCCCGACGGACCTGGCATGGGGAGCGCGACGGCCGGGGGGAGGCCCTGCCGGCGGCAGGCGCGCTCGCTGGATCCGTCGGCGAGGCCTGGGCCGAGCTCGAGCGCCTCGGGCGCGCGGCGCTTCATGCGGAAGGGAACGCGGAGGGGGAAGCCGAAGAAACACTCGCGGTCGAGTACAGCCTCGACCTTCGTTATGCCGGCAGCGAGACTGCGCTCGAGGTCCTCGCCCCGGAATCCCGGGACTGGCGCGGCGCCTTCGAGCGCCTCCACCGCGATCGCTTCGGCTACGCGCGCCCGGGCCGGGAGATCGAGATCAAGGTGATCCGGCTGCGCGTCGCGGGCGAGGAGAATCGGGTCGCGGCGAGCCCGACAGCGGACGTGCGCGGGCATTCCGTGGGCGAGAGCGAGCCCGAGTCCCTGCGCAGCGAGCGGATCTGGTTCCCGGGCCCGGGCTTCGTCGCTGCGAAGGTCTACCGGCGCGAGGCCCTGCGGCCTGGCGACCGACTCGCGGGGCCTGCGCTCGTGCTCGAATCGAGCGCGACGGTGGTCCTCGATCCGGGCTTCGTGCTCGAGGTCGATGCCGACTCGATCCTGCATCTCTCGATCCTGCATCTGAGGGCGGACCTGGCCGACGCGGCTGCGAGCGAGGGGCTCCTCGCCGACGACGGCGATCCGATCCGCCTCGAGATCCTCGGCAGCCGCTTCATGTCGATCGCGGAACAGATGGGCGCCGTGCTCCGCAACACGTCGGTCTCGACCAACATCAAGGAGCGCCTCGACTACTCCTGTGCGGTCTTCGATGAAGCGGGCGGTCTCGTCGCCAACGCCCCGCATATCCCCGTCCATCTCGGCGCGATGGCGGACACGGTCGCCGCCGTGCGAAAGCGCTTCGAGCCGTTCGCCGAGGGCGACGCGATCGTGACCAACGATCCCTTCGAGGGGGGCTCGCATCTGCCGGACGTGACTGTCGTGAGCCCCGTCTTCCTGCTGGGCGCCGAGCGGCCGAGCTTCTTCGTCGCGAGCCGCGGACACCATGCGGATCTCGGCGGCGAGGCACCGGGATCGATGCCGGCCTGCTCGACGCGGCTCGCCGAGGAGGGTGTCCTGATCGAGGCGTTCCCGCTGGTGCGCGCCGGATTCTTCGACGAGGCGCGGCTCCGGCGCCTGCTCGGCGCGGGCCCCCATCCGGCGAGGCGACCCGACGACAACATCGCGGACCTCGAGGCGATGCTCGCCGCCAACCGCGCCGGCGGCGCGCGGCTCGCCCTGCTCGCGGGCGAAGAGGGGGAAGCCGTCGTCCACGGCGCGATGCGCGAGCTGCAGCGCGCAGCCGCCCTGACGGTCGCGCGGGAGCTCGCGAAATGGCCGGAGGGCGAGCACGCCTTCGGCGACACCCTCGACGACGGCACACCGATCCGCGTCGCACTCCAGATCAGGCACCGCCGCGACGGATCGACGGACGAGCTCCCCGCGCGCATGAAGATCGACTTCAGCGGCACGGGCCCGGCCTCGGCAGGCAACCTGAATGCGCCGCCCTCCGTCGTGCGCGCTGCCGTGATCTATGTGCTGCGCTCGATCGTGGCCGCGCGCATTCCGCTCAACGGTGGTTGTCTGTTGCCCGTCGAGATCGTGGTTCCGAAGGGCTCGCTGCTCGACCCGCCGCGGGGCTCGGCCGTCGCCGGGGGCAATGTCGAGACCTCGCAGCGCGTAGTCGATGTGCTGCTCGCGGCCCTCGGCCGGGCGGCGGCGAGCCAGGGGACGATGAATAACGTGGCCTTCGGCGACGAGCGCTTCGGCTACTACGAGACGATCGGCGGCGGCGCCGGGGGCACGCCCTTCGCACGCGGTGCCTCCGGCGTCCACACGCACATGACCAACACCCGCATCACCGACGCCGAGATCCTCGAGTCGCGCTTTCCGGTCCGCCTGCTGAGGTTCGGGCTGCGCGAGGGCTCGGGCGGGGGCGGCCATTTTCCAGGCGGCGAGGGCGTCGTGCGCGGTCTCCGCTTCCTGCGTCCTGTTCGTGTGTCGCTGCTGACGCAACGGCGATCGACGGCGCCCTTCGGACTCGCCGGTGGCTCGCCGGGCGCGGTCGGCCGCAACCGCGTCGTCCGGCACGCGACGGGGGAGGTCACGCTGCTGGCGGGCCAGGTCGAGCTGAGGCTCGAGGCGGGCGATGAGCTCTGGATCGAGACGCCCGGCGGTGGCGGCTTCGGGTCCGCCGGATTGCCGGCGCACGAGCCTTGATCTCACTCCGCTGGCCCTCTACTGTCCGCCCGGGCGAGTAGCTCAATTGGTTAGAGCAAGTGACTCTTAATCACTAGGTTCAGGGTTCGATTCCCTGCTCGCTCACCACCCAGCCCGATCGAGTTCTGCGCGAGTCGCACGAGTCGAATGGCGATCCATGCCGGGGTGGCGGAACTGGTAGACGCAGTGGCCTTAGGAGCCACCGTCCGTAGGACGTGCAGGTTCGAGTCCTGTCCCCGGTACCGTCGCGTTGCACCCTTCGAATCTCCGATCGATCCGGCTGGAATCGGCCGAGCGCCGGTCGGGCACTTCCTTGATGAGGAACCGTCATGGCTGAACAGGCGACCGCAATCCGCGAGGTCCGGGTGGAGAAGAACGTCATCTCCCCCGTGGTGAGCGAGCTCAAGGTCGAGGTCCCGTCGGCCCGTGTCGACGCGGCCTACGAGCGGGTTCTCCAGGAGCTGCGCAAGGGGGCCCGCGTGAAGGGCTTCCGGCCGGGGAAGGTGCCGACCCATGTGATCAAGCAGATCTACGGGCCGCAGCTCGGCGAGGAGGTCGAGCGCGTGCTCGTCAACCAGACGCTGCCCGAGGCGGTCGAGCAGGCCGAGATCGTCCCGGTCGTCGAGCCGCAGATCGAGGCGGAGCCGCCGACGGCCGGCCAGGCCTTCCGTTACACCGCTCGAATCGAGGTGAAGCCGACGATCGAATTGCCCGATCTCGCTTCGCTTTCCGGATCGCGTCCGATCGTGAAGGTCGGCGAGGACGAGCTGCTCGTCGAGCTCGAGCGACTGCGCGAGCGGCAGGCCAGCTGGATCGAGGAGGCCGACGCGACGCTGGCGGTCGTGGGCCATCAGCTGACGATCGACTTCACGGGCACCGTCGATGGCGTCGCCTTCGAGGGTGGCTCGGCCGAGGGCGTCGAGCTCGAGCTCGGCTCGGGCCGCATGATCCCGGGCTTCGAAGAGCAGCTGGTCGGCGCGCGCTCGGGCGAGTCCCGACCGCTCGACGTGACGTTTCCGGCGGAGTACGGCAATGCGGCGCTAGCGGGCAAGGCGGTGGTCTTCGCGACCCGGGTGACGGCGATCAAGCGCCGCGAGATGCCGGCGCTCGACGACGATTTCGCGAAGGACCTCGGGGATTTCGCGACCCTCGATGAGGTGAAGCAAAAGCTTCAGGAATCCCTCGAGACCCAGCGCCGGACCGCATCGGACCGCGCGCTCGAGCGCAGCCTGCTCGACGATCTCGTGACGCGCACGAGCTTCGAAGTTCCGCCGACGCTCGTGGCACGCCAGCTCGAGAGCCAGGTCCAGCAGGTCGAGCAACAGCTGCGCGGGCGTCTGCCCGAAGGCGACTTGCGCATGCGCGTGGCCCAGCTCCGCGAAGAGGGTTGGGACGACGCGAAGCGCCGGGTCCAGGAGGCGCTGCTGCTCGAGTCGGTCGCTACGCGCGCGACGCTCGTCGCGAGTGAAGACGAAATCCACGCTCGCCTCGACGAGATGGCGGCGAGTCAGGGCTTCGACGCGAAGCTGATGCACGACCTCGCCAAGGCCCAGGGATGGCACGCGGCGATCGCCGCGGAGATCGTCGACCGCAAGGCGCTCGCGCACCTGATCGAGCACGCGCGCATCAGCGACGTCGAGGGCTGAGGGCTCTCTGTAGGCTGAGGGCTCTCAACGGGCGGCGAGTTGCCAAGGCTCCTCGGAAGGCCGAGACTCCGATTTCAGGTCGGATGTCAGGTCCGGCGCAGAGGAGATGCGAGGGGAAATGAGGGAGCGCAGCCCGACGGTGGCCTACACGATCCCGTAC
Source organism: Deltaproteobacteria bacterium (assembly GCA_031390075.1). Classification (GTDB taxonomy): domain Bacteria; phylum Myxococcota_A; class UBA9160; order UBA9160; family UBA4427; genus UBA4427. The sequence continues at coordinate 14,212 of JANMTD010000080.1, forward strand.
GTGATCGAACAGAATCAGCGGGGCGAGCGGGTTTTCGACATCTACTCGCGGCTCCTGCGGGATCGGGTGATCTTTCTCGGCAGCGAGATCCACGACGACGTGGCGAACGTCGTCGTCGCGCAGCTTCTCTATCTCGAGGCCGATGATCCCGACAAGGACATCCATCTCTACATCAATTCCCCGGGCGGCTCCGTGACCTCGGGCCTGGCCATCTACGACACGATGCAGTTCATCCGGTCGGACGTGCATACGACCTGCATCGGTCAGGCCTCGTCGATGGGCGCCTGGCTGCTGGCCGCCGGGACCCCGGGCAAGCGGACGGCCCTCGCGAACTCCCGCGTCATGATCCATCAACCGATGGGCGGCGCGCGTGGTCAGGCCTCCGACATCGACATCCAGGCGCAGGAGATCCTGAAACTGCGCCACCGCATGAACGAAATCCTGTCCGAGCACACGGGCCGACCGCTTGAGCAGATCGCCGCCGATACGGAGCGGGACTACTATATGAGCGCGTCGGAGGCGCGGGAGTACGGCATCGTCGATGTCGTCGCCAGCAGTCGCGCCGCGGTCGCCGGTGAAGCCGTCAAGAAGGACAGCCTGAAAAAGGAAGGCGTCAAGGAAGTCGTCAAATGAAGAAGCGAGACGACAATGCGAATCTCTCGTGCTCCTTCTGCGGGAAATCCCAGAAGGAAGTAAAGAAGCTCATCGCAGGTCCGACCGTCTACATCTGCGACGAGTGCATC
>JANMTD010000081.1:0-1628 GCA_031390075.1 Deltaproteobacteria bacterium
GAGGCGCCGGAGGGGCTGCCTTCACCTCAGGAGATGGCGGCGCGGGCGGGGATCGCGGTGCGGCAGGACAAGCCGGCCTGGGAGTTCACACGGTCGAGTTCCGTGTCCGCGCAGAGAGCCATGGAGGGCGGGAATCAGCCATTACCCCCGCGCGACCGACAACCCCCCATACCCCGTCTGCCTCGCGACACTCTCATGCATCATCTTCACGCCTGGCTCGTTCTTCCCGATCAAGACGTGCCCATGCGCCCCATGCCTGAGCCCACGTCCGCATCCTTCCCAGACCGGCTTGTCCTGCCGCACCGCGATCCCCGCCCGCGCCGCCATCTCCTGAGGTGAAGGCAGCCCCTCCGGCGCCTCGAGGATCGGGCTGATCCAGCCGTACCGGAAGACCGATTCCGACGGCCTCTCGCCCGGCGAGAGATCCGCGAAGATGAGCCCGTAGTATTCGTGCGCGAGCAGCAGTCCCGGCGAGATCCACCAGACGCACGCGACGAGCTCGTTCGGCTTCCACTCCGCCTCGGGCGTCGCCCGGATCCGCGCGACGTCGGCCTTCGTGAACATCGGGAGCACCCAGCGCACGTGCGGACCGACCGCATCGAAGAAGCCGAGGTCGAGGTCGAGGGCCTGGGGATTCGTCGCGAAGGTCCCCGCATGGACGAAGGGAACATGAAGCCCTTCGAGCAGCCCCTCGGTCACCGACTTCCAATTCGTCGCGAGCGGCTCCTCCCGCAGCGCGTTGAAATACGTCATGCGCTCGGCGCCGATCGACGCGATCTCCGCATCGAGGGCGCCGAGATGCTTCGCGACGTCGATCGGGTGGCCCGGCCGCAACACGACCCAGACGAACCCGTGGCGCTCTTCGCACGGGAGCTCGACGAGGCCCATGCGGCCCATGTCGAGATCCTTGAAGCGATCGCGGAGCGGCATGCCGAGGAGCCGGCCCTTCGAGTCGTAGGACCAGCTGTGGTACGGGCAGAGGAAGACGCGGGCGTTGCCGCAGCCGCGGGCGGGCTCGGCGCCCCGGTGGCGACAGTAGTTGAGGAATGCGTGCGCCCGGCCCTCGCCGTCGCGAGTCAGGAGGATCGAGCGCCCGACCGCCATGCGGACGTGATAGTCGTGGGGCTGCGCGATCTCGGTCGAGGCGAGGAGTGCCAGCGGCGAGGTCTCGAAGAGCTCGCGGTCCCGCGCGGCGACCTCGTCGCTCGAGTAGACCTCGAGCGGGACCTGGAGATAGCCCTCGCTCAGCTCGGGCCATTGACGCTCGACGATGTCGAGGATGCGCTTCACATAACCGACGGCGACTTCGTGGATCATCGGACTGTTCTCCCTGGATCACACTCCCGCTCGCGACGCTCTACAGCCGGCTCTCGAGATAGTCAAGCGTCCGCTTGTCCGCCCCCGCATCACACGGCAGGAGCGCCGCGACGAAGTCCGTGACGCCCGCATCGCGCATCCGGGCGAGCCCCGCGTCGAGGACCTTCTCGTCGCCGACGAGCGCCAGATCGCCCGGATGCGCGATGCGGGCGTCACGGACTTCGTCGCGGCGCTGCTGCCGTGTGATGCGGGGGCGGACAAGCGGACGCTTGACTATCTCGAGAGCCGGCTGTAGAGCGTCGCGAGCGGGA
>JANMTD010000541.1:0-2089 GCA_031390075.1 Deltaproteobacteria bacterium
GTCTCCCGCGCGAGGCGGGCCTCGCCTTCGCATTCGCCTCGATCGCCGGTGCGGCCGCCTTCCTGATGGCGCCCCTCACCAAGCGAGCGCGCGTCGCCGCCGCGGCTCCCGATGCCAACCTCGTGCGCCTGCGCGCCGAGCGCGAGGCCACCTACTCCGCGATCGCTGACCTAGACCACGATTTCGAGACGGGCAAGCTCGAGCGCAGCGACTACACCGCCCTGCGCGCGTCGCTCCGCGAGCGCGCCATCGAGCTGCTGCGCGCCGAGCAGGCGGGCCCCGCGGCGGCGACGGCCGCGCCGAAGACCACGGCGATCGCTGCTTCGCCCCCCGGCGAGATGGCGCCGGCGTCCGCGCCGACCGCCCGCTTCTGTCCGAGCTGTGGGGTCGCGAGACAGCTCGAGTGGCGCTTCTGTGCAGCCTGCGGCGGGGCGCTCCCGGAAGAGCGGCCCGATCAGCGGCCCGTGGCTCAGCCCGGGCGGACGGAGCCCGGCGCGTGAGTCGGCTGCGGCTGTCGGGCGCGGGTGTTGAGAAGCGATTCGGCCGCGTGACGGCGCTCCAGGGAATCGATTTCGAGATCGCGCCCGGCGAATCCGTCGCGATCCTCGGGGCGAATGGCGCGGGCAAGAGCACCTGGCTCCGCATCCTCGCGGGCCTCGCGAAGCCCTCCGCCGGTCGCTTCGTCGCCGAGACGAGCGAGGGCGCGGGCCCGGCCTCCCCGGCCTCCCCGACATTTGAGCTCTCGCGGGATCGCCTGCGCGGCCGCGTCGGCTACGTCGGCCACGCGACCCTGCTCCACGCCGAGCTCAGCGCCCGCGAGAACCTCGTCTTCGCCGCCCGTCTCCACGGCCGAAGGCCCTCCCGCGCCGAGCAGGACGCGCTGCTCGCCGAGCTCGGCCTCGAGGAGCTCGCCGAGCGCCGCGTCGGCGCCCTGTCCCGGGGCACCGCCCAGCGCGTCTCGATCGCCCGCGGCCTGGTCCACGACCCCGACCTGCTGCTCCTCGACGAGCCCTTCACGGGCCTTGACGAGATCTCCGCCGAGCGCCTCTCGCAGCAGCTCGCACAGCTGCGCGCGCGCGGCCGCGCCCTGGTCGTCGTCACCCACGATCCGCAGCGCGCGGTCGAGCTCTCGGACCGGGCCCTGCTGCTCCACCGCGGCCGGATCGCCGCGACGCCGCGCCGGAGCGACGGCGCGCCCTTCGAGGCGGCGGCCCTGCGCGAGAGCCTGCTGCGACTCGCCCGCCAAGACGCCGCGGAGGCCCGCGCATGAACGTCGCGCTGGCACTGCTCTGGAAGGACCTGCTGTGCGAGTGGCGCTCCCGGGATCGCGTGGTCGCGATGGTCGTCTTCTCGATCCTGGTCGTCGTCGTCTTCCAGTTCGCCTGGCCGGAGATCGAGCCCGAGCAGACGCAGGCGCTGGCCCCCGGTGTGCTCTGGGTGATCTACCTCTTCGCCGCGCTGCTCGGCCTCGGCCGCACGTTCACCTCCGAGCTCGAGAACGACGCCCTGACGGCCCTCGCCCTCGCCCCCGGCACCCGCGGTTGGATCTTCGTCGGCAAGGCGGCGGCGAGCTTCGTGCTGATCGGCGCGGTGCAGGCACTGACGGCCTTGCTCTTCGCCGTCTTCTTCCGCCTCGACTGGCTGCCCCATGTCGGCGCGATGATCCTCGTCGTCGCCCTCGCCGACGTCGCGATCTGCAGCGTGGGGACGCTCTTCTCGGCGATGTCGGTGCGCAGCCGGTTCCGGGAGGTGCTGCTGCCCGTGCTGCTGATCCCGAGCCTGATTCCGGTGCTGGCCTCGGCGGTCCACGCAACGACAGCGGTCCTCGTCGGCGAAGAGCTGGGTCTCACAGCGGTGCAGCCGCTGATCGTGATGGCGGGCATCTACGGGGTGCTCGGGTTTCTGCTCTTCGACCCGGTGCTCGACGAGTAGGTCTTTCTATGGCACGGCGCGGCATCCATGCACGGCGTGCGGTGCACGACCGCTCTGCCGGAGCGTGGGGGAGATCGATGGCTGCCTAGCATGTCGCTGCAGTCGAACGAGCTCTCGGGACGAGATCGGAGATCTGGCGGCGGCATTCAACTCGATG
>JANMTD010000194.1:0-2093 GCA_031390075.1 Deltaproteobacteria bacterium
CCGGCGGTTCGATCGATGCCCGAGAGCGGAAGGCCGACCAGCTCGGAGACGCGCAGTCCCGCGCCGTAGAGCAGCTCGATCATCGCGACGTCGCGCCAGCCGGTCGGCAGCTCGCTGCGCGCGGCCTCGATCAGCGACTCGACCTCGTCCGTGCGAAGCGTTCGCGGCAGCAGACGCGGCCGCCGGGGCGCGCGCAGACTATCGAGGGGATCGAGATCGAAGCCGCCCTGCTCCCGCGCGAAACGCAGCAGCCGCCGGACGGATACGAGCATCCTCGCCCGCGTGCTCGGCGAGAGCCCGCGCTCGTCGAGGTAGTGCGAGAATGTCGCCAGATCGGCGCGCGCGAGAAGCGTCAGCGAATCGATTCCCCGCCCGCGCAGGTGGTCGCGCAGATGGGCGAGATCGCCGGCGTAGGCTTCGACGGTGCGCGGCGAGAGGCCCTCCTCGACGGCGAGGCGGGTCAGGAGCGCATCGCAGCTCCGCTCGAGGGCCGTCGCCGGCGGAGCCTTCGCGGCAGCGCTCGCGGGCGGGTCGGTGGCCCGCGGCTCAGCCACGCCCGGCACCCGCGACGCCCACGCGAACCGCCTCGAGCAACGCTTCACGCAAACGCTCCAAGCGTATGGGATCCTTGATTTTTTTCCCTTCTTCATCTTTGACATAGAAGGCGTCCGTGACCTGGTCCTTGATGGTCGCGGCCTTCGAGATGAAGATCTCGGCCCCCTGCTCGCCGAGCGTTCGCGTCACGTCGTAGAGGAGTCCGATGCGGTCGTCCGCGATCACGTCGACGAGGGTGTAGAACTCGCTCTCGGTATTCGAGATCAGGACCCGCGGCGGCTTGCGCGAAGGCGGCCGCGTCGTCCCGACCGGACGCCTTCGCCGGCGCACGAGATCGCCGACCTCGACGGCGCCCGCGAGCACGAGCTCGAGCTGCGACTCCACCTCCCGCCAGAGCATCGACTGCTCGTTCTCGCCACCGCGGGGTGTCGGGGTCTCGTAGATCTCGAGAGCGAGCCCGCGCCGCGTCGTGTAGACGTGGGACCCGAGGATGTTGAGGCCGCAGGCCGTCATCACGCCCGCGACCCGGCTGTAGAGCCCGTGCACGTCCTGCGTGCAGAGGATGAATTCGGAGAAGCCGTCCTCCGTGCTGCGATGCGCCGTCGCGAGCTTCCTGCCTTCGCCGTAGCGCAACACGACGCGGGCGTGGCGCGCGATCTGGCGCGGGGTGTGGGTCAGGAAATAACGCCGGGGCATCTCGCCGAAGAACGACGCGATCTTGGTCTCACCGACCCCGAGCCGAAGCAGCTCTTCCCGCGCGCCCTCCCGCCGCTGCTCGACGCGCAGCTCGAGCAGCGCGACGGCCTCGTCGGTGTTCTCGGTCCCCGTCTCGAGCATCTCGGCCGTGCGCTCGAAGAGCTCGCGCAGAAGCTGTCCCTTCCAATCCGTCCAGCCCTCGACGGAAGACGCACGGATGTCGGCGAAGGTCGCGAGGTAGAGATTGCGCAGGTTCGTGCGGTCCCCACAGACCTGTGCCAGCTCGAGGATCAGCTTCGCGTCGGAGATGTCGCGACTCTGCGCGAGATGCGACATCAGGAGATGGTGCTGGACAATGAAGAGCACCCGCGCGGCCCGCTCCGCCGAGAGTCCGAGCCGCTCGACGACGCGCCGGGCGCGCACGACGCCCTTGTTCGAATGATCGCCGCCGAAGCCCTTCCCGATGTCGTGGAGCAGGCATCCGAGGAAGAGCGCCGGGCGATCCTCGACCTCGCGCATCAGCTCCGTCAGCTCGGGCATCGCCCGGGCGTACTTCCCGCGCCAGAGGCGCCGCAGCTCCTCGACCAGGAAGATCGAATGCACGTCGACCGTGTAGGTGTGGTAGATGACGTGCTGCCAGCGGCAGACGATGTGCTCCCACTCGGGGATCAGCTGCGACAGGACGTCCGTCTCGTTCATCGCCGACAGGCTCCGGGTCACGCGGGCGTCGGCGTCGAGGATCTCCATGAAGAGCGCCGACGCGGCGGCCGACGAGCGGATCTTGTCGTCGAGCACGTGGCGGTTCTCGCGCACCAGCCGCTGCGCCATGCGCGAGAGCGGCA
>JANMTD010000201.1:0-5650 GCA_031390075.1 Deltaproteobacteria bacterium
CCATCGCGAAGAGCGCGCTGGCGAGGAAGAGCGTGACGCGCGCGGGCTCTCCGCTTCCGAGCAGCGGCACGATCGAGAGCGCGACCCCGATGGTCAGCACGCAGCCCGCCATCAGCACGCGGCGGGCCCCGTAGCGGTCCGAGAGCGTGCCGGAGACGAGGATGCCGGCCGCCAGGAACAGGATCGCGAAGAGCTGGAGAGCGAGGAACGTGTCGCGGGCCATGCCGAGCTTCGAGGTGCCGTAGCCCAGCGCGAAGGCCGTCGTCAGATAGAAGATCGCGAAGCACGCGACCGCCGCGAGGGTTCCGCCGAAGAGCGCGGGGCCGTGGTGACGCAGGAGCTCCGCGAGCGGGATCCGGGCCGGCGGTGCCTCCGCCAGCGCCGCAGAAAAAGCCGGCGTCTCGGTCAGCCGCAGCCGGACCCAGAGCCCCACCCCGACGAGCAGCGCGCTGGCCAGGAAGGGCAGCCGCCAACCCCAGGCCTGGAACTGCTCGGGGCTCAGCAGCAGACCGAGCAGCAGGAAGAGGCCATTCGAGGCGAGGAATCCAACGGGCGCACCGAGCTGCGGAAAAATCCCATAACGCGCCCGCCAGCCCGGCGGCGCATTCTCGACCGCGAGCAGCGCCGCCCCACCCCACTCGCCGCCGAGCCCGAAGCCCTGGCCGAAGCGCAGTAGACAGAGGAGCGCGGGTGCCAGCCATCCGACCTGCGCGTAGGTCGGCAGAAAGGCGATCAGGAAGGTCGAGAGACCCATGATGAGGAGCGAGGCGACCAGCGTCGATTTGCGCCCGACCCGGTCGCCGAAATGTCCGAAGGCCACCGCACCGAAGGGCCGCGCGAAGAACGCGACCGAGAAGCTCGCATAGCTCAGCAGCAGCTGGAGTCCCGGCTCGTCGGCGGGAAAGAAGAGCGGCCCGAACACCAGGGCGGCCGCCGTCGCGTAAATGTAGAAGTCGTAGAACTCGACGGCCGTGCCGACGAGGGATGCGCCCAGCACGCGGCGTACGGAGGCCGGTCGGTCGCGGTGCGAGCTCGAGCTTTCCATTCGTCTCGCCCCTGCTGCGTGAGGCGAGCGCCGCGATCGGCCGCCTGTGGCCCGGGAGCTTCCGGTAGGCGGGGACGGTCGTAAAGGCTTTTGTCCGATCCCGGGGCATGTCCCAGGGCATGTCCCAGGGCATGTCCTTGGGGCATAGTCTGGTCGCCCGCAGACCCCCGATCCCCTGATGCGGATGCCCGGAGACCCTCGCAGGTGAGCAGCCCGGCCATCCCCTCGCGACCCAGCTGGCTATTCCGCGTCATCCCCGCCCTCGACACGCTCCGTCATTACGGGCGCGAGGACGCCCGCGGCGACCTGATCGCCGGCGTGACGGTGGCGACGGTCGCCGTGCCCCAGGCGATGGCCTACGCGCTGATCGCCGGGTTGCCCGTCGAGTACGGGCTCTACACCGCGATCGTGATGACCGCGGTCGGCGCCGTCTTCGACTCCTCGCGCCAGCTCATCAATGGCCCCACCAACGCCATCTCGATCGCGCTGCTGAGCGCGATCGCGATCGTGCCCGACGATCGCAAGGTCGAGGCCGCGATCCTGATGGCCTTCATGGTCGGCTCGATCCAGCTCGCCATCACGCTCTTCCGGCTGGGCGACCTCGAGCGCTACATCTCGCACTCCGTGATCGTGGGCTTCACCCTCGGCGCCAGCACACTGCTGGTGCTCGACCAGGTGAAGAACCTGTTCGGCCTGGCGGCGGTCGGCGATGCGCACGCCCACTTCCTGCAGCGCTTCTGGGGCTCGCTCAGCGAGGGAGGCGGCATCCACGTCCCCACCGCGGCGGTGGGACTCGCGACCATCGCCGTGATCCTCGCCTTGCGATTCCTGAAGCAGCGCTTCGGGCTCCGACTGCTGCCGGACCTGCTGCTGACGGTCGCCCTGATGGCCGCGGCGGTGGCGGCCTTCGACCTCGACCGGCAGGGCGTACGCGTCGTCGGAGAGATCCCCGCCAAGCTGCCCGCCTTCGGCGCTCCGAGCTTCGACATGGTCCTGGCGCGTGACCTCGCGAGCGGAGCGCTCGCGATCGCGGTGCTCGGCCTGCTCGAGGCGGTGTCGATGGCGAAGGCGATCGCGGCGGTCACGAAGCAGAAGCTCGACATGAACCAGCAATGTCTCTCCGAGAGCGTCGCGAACCTCGCGGGCAGTTTCTTCCATTGCTTCCCGGGCTCGGGCTCGCTGACGCGCTCGGCGATCAATCAGCAGGCCGGCGCGTCGACCCAGTGGTCGGGCGTCGTCTCGGCGGTCACGGTCGCCCTCATCATGCTCGTGTTCGCGCCCTACGCGCGCTTCATTCCGCGGGCGGCCCTCGCCGGCATCCTGATGGTCGCCTCCTACAACATGGTCGACTGGCGCGCCCTCGCCTATCACTTCCGCACGACGCGCTTCGATGCGGCGATCGTCACCGCGACGGCGGTCTCGGCCGTCGTGATCTCCGTCGAGTTCTGCGTCTTGATCGGCGTGCTGATGTCGTTCCTGCTGACGGTGCCGCGGGCGGGCCGCATGCTGCTGGCGGAATTCGTGATCGCGCCCGAAGGGGGGGTGCACGAGCGGTTGCCGGAAGACTCGCGCTGTGACCGGATCCTGATCTTCGGGCTCGAGGGCGAGATGTTCTTCGGGGCGACCGCCGCGCTGCACACCCACTTCGCCACGATCGAGGAGAGCATCGGGCCGGATACGGCGGTCGTCGTGCTGCGACTGAAGCGCGCGCGCAATCCGGACGCCGTGGGCATCACGCTGCTCGAGGGCTTCCTCGAGCGCGTGCACGCACGGGGTGTCGTGGTGCTGCTATGTGGGGTCACTGCGGACTTCGCAGGCCGGCTCGAGAAGTCGGGCCTCGCCGCCCAGCTGGGGCGGAACCTCTTCCTCGAGCAGGCGGTCCGGCAGACGAGCACGGCCCTCGCGGTTCGGCGGGCCTACGAGCTGATTCCGGCCCCCTGTGCGATCTGCCCGCATGCGGCGGCTCTGCGCGGATCGGCGCCGCGGGACTGAGGAATCCTCCGGTCGGCGGTTGATCGAGCCCGGCCGGACCCGCTACAACCCCAGCGCCGGGCGGGCCACGCCCGACCGCAGGAAGAGTCGGCGTCAGGGCCCAGAAGGAAGTCCGGCATGTCAGATCACCCGGTCGAGGCCTCGCTCGACCCCGCCACGGCCCCGGCCTCCCAGCACGCGCTGCGCAATCTCGCCCTGGGCGCCCTCGGCGTCGTGTACGGCGACATCGGGACCTCGCCCCTCTACGCCCTGCGCGAATGCGTCGCGACCGGCCCCGGTAGCCACGGCGTGGCACCGACCCCCGAGAACGTGCTCGGGCTACTCTCGCTCATCTTCTGGGCGCTCCTGCTCGCCGTCACGCTGAAGTACCTCTGGTTCGTCCTGCGGGCCGACAACCATGGCGAGGGTGGCGTGCTCGCCCTGTTCGCCCTGGTCGAGGACCGCCAGGGCCCGCGATCGCGGGCGGTCAGCGCGCTCTTGTTGGGGGGGATCTTCGGGGCCGGCCTTTTAGTCGGCGACGGGGTCATCACGCCGGTCGTCTCGGTGCTCGGCGCGCTCGAGGGCCTCGAGGTCGTCGCGCCGGCCCTGAAGCCCCTGATCGTGCCCGCGACCGTCGTCATCCTGATTCTCCTGTTCTCCTTCCAGAAGAGCGGCACCGCCCGCATCGGCCGCGCCTTCGGGCCGGTGATGGCGCTCTGGTTCGGGGCGCTCGCGACGGCGGGGATCGTCTCGATCTGGCAGGAGCCGAGTGTGCTCGCGGCGGTCAATCCGATCTGGGGCGCTCGCTTCCTCGAGCAGGCGGGCATGCGGGGCTTCCTGCTGCTGGGATCGGTGGTGCTGGTGATCACCGGGGCCGAGGCCCTGTACGCGGATCTCGGCCATTTCGGACGCGCGCCGATCCGCGCCGCCTGGCTGACGGTGGTGCTGCCCGCGCTGGTGCTCAACTACTTCGGTCAGGGGGCGATGTTGCTCCGGGATCCGAGCGCGGCCTCGAGCCCGTTCTACGCGCTGACGCCCGGCTGGACGCTCTACCCGATGCTGGCGCTGGCGACCCTCGCTGCCGTGATCGCCTCCCAGGCACTCATCTCCGGCGTATTCTCGCTGACCCGCCAGGCCGTGCAGCTCGGCTACTGGCCGAGAACCCGCATCATCCACACCTCCGACAGCGAGGCCGGCCAGGTCTACGTCCCGATCGTGAACTGGGGACTGCTGATCGCGTGCGTCTGGCTCACGGTCACGTTCCGCGGCTCGTCGGAGCTCGCCGCAGCCTACGGCGTATCGGTGACCGGGACGATGGTGATCACATCGCTGTTATTCGCGCACGTCGCGCGGACGCGCTTCGGCTGGTCCCGCACCGCCGTCGCCGTCCTGCTCGTCTTGTTCCTGACGCTCGACCTGGCGTTCTTCACTGCCAACATCGTCAAGATCGCCCACGGCGGCTGGCTCCCGCTCGCGATCGGCGCCGCCGTCTTCACCATCATGACGACCTGGCGAAGCGGTCGCGACGCCCTCGGAAACGCGCGCGAGATGCGGTCGCTGTCCCTCGATCTGTTCCTCGCCGACGTCGCGGCGACCAAACCCCAGCGCGTCAAGGGCACGGCGGTCGTGATGAGCGGGACGCCGGAAGGCGTGCCCGTCGTCCTGCTGCATCATTTCAAGCACAACCGGACGCTGCACGAGAAGGTCATCCTGCTCAGCGTGTCGACCGAGCGCCGGCCGCGCGTCGGAGAGGAAGGCCGCGGTCGCCTCGAAGATCTCGGCCACGGCTTCTACCAGCTGCGCGCCCGGGTCGGATACATGCAGGATCCCGACGTGCCGGCGCTGCTGCGCGAGGCCAGTGCCGGTGGCCTGAACATCGACCCCGACCAGGCGAGCTATTTCCTCGGGCGCGAGTCGCTCCTGACCAGTGGACCGGCGAAGCTCGCCCGCTGGCGGAAATCGCTCTTCTCGTTCCTGTCGCGCAACGCTCGGCCCGCCACCCAGTACTTCGGATTGCCGCCCAATCGCGTCATCGAGCTCGGAGCGCAGGTCGAGCTCTAGGCAGCCCGGTCGATCGGGACTTCCTCGACCGCTCCCTTCGCCGTCTCCGGGCCGAAGGGCTTGAGCGTCAGCACGAGGGCCGGGGTGAAGAAGAGGTCGGCGACGAGGGCGGTCGCGATCGTCGTGGCGAGCAGGATGCCCGATTTCGCCAGCGCATCGAGGACCGAGAGCGTGTTCACGAGGAAGCCCATCACGAGGATCAGCGACGTGATGAAGACCGCGCGCCCGACCTCCGTCATCGCCGCCGTCAGCGCCTCGGAATAGCTGCCGCGCTGCTGGAACTCGTGGTGGTAGCGCGAGACGAAGTGGATCGTGTCGTCGACCGCGATGCCCAGCGCCACGGTCGCGATCATGATCTTGTTGTAGTCGAGGGGGATCTCGAGCCAACCCATCGCGCCGAGGGTCAAGAGTACCGGCCACACGTTCGGCACCATCGAGATCAGCCCCGTCTTCAACGACCGGAAGATGAAGCACATCATCAATCCGATCAGCACGAAGGCGTAGAGGAAGCTCTGGATCTGGCTCTGCACCATGTAGTCGAGCAGGTCGAGCCAGAGCGCGCCGATGCCGGTC
>JANMTD010000609.1:0-7589 GCA_031390075.1 Deltaproteobacteria bacterium
CGCCCTGGATCCCGCCCATCACGATCGCCATCGCGAGCATGATGAGGGCGACGCCGAGCTCGTCGTAGCCGAAGCGGTGGGACATGAAGAGGGCGAAGGTCGTCTCGAGCTGAGTCACGGCGAAGGTGAAGAGGAAGTAGACGAGGCAGAGGCGCGTGACCTCGGGCTGGCGCAGTACGTCGAAGCGGTTCGTGAGACCGCCGGCGTCCCGGGCCGCGTGCTGGTCGGGCTCCTTCAGGCGGACCAGGGCCCAGATGAAGTTCAGCCCCGCGAGCCCGGCGGCGCACTCCATCGGGGCGCTGTCGGAGAGGCGGGTGAGGAGGCCGCCGAGGGGCGGGCCGAGGGTGAAGCCGACGGCGAAGCTGGCGCCGATCATGCCCATCCATTTCGTGCGGTCGGCCTCCTCGGTCACGTCGGTCAGATACGCGGTCGCGACCGAGATGTTGGCGGCGAACAGCCCCGAGAGGAGCCTCGCCAGGAAGAGCTGGAGCAGGGACTGTGCAAATCCGAGCAGCAGCAGCGAGACGGCGGTCCCCGCGATCGTGATCAGCATGACCGGCCGGCGGCCGATGCGGTCCGAGAGCCGGCCCCAGAGCGGCGCGCCGAGGAGCTGCATGCCGGCGTGGCTCGCGAGCAGGAGGCCGAGGGTCGAGCCGTCCGCACCGAAGCGCTCGGCCCAGAAGGGGAGGATCGGGACGACGATCCCGAAGCCGATCAGGTCGACCACGATGACCGAGAACAGCACGCCGAGGCTCGGCCGACCGTCCCCCGATCCGGTTTTGCTAAAACTCGTCACGTTCAACCGTCCAGTCGGGACCCACGGGCGCCGATCCGCGCAGCGGATTGGACTCTAGGCGTGGACCAAGAGGAGAGCACTCTTTGACGAGCAACACGAGCGAAAAATCCCAGCGAACGCTCCAGGCCTGGACGCAGCAGCAGCGCTACGCCGAGGCGATGGTGCCGATCATCGGCGAGCTCTACCGCGAGCACGGCGTGATCGTGACGCTCTTCGGGAACTCGCTGGTCAACAAATCGCCGCTCGAGATCCAGGAGCTCCACCGCATCGCCCGGGTCAACGTCGACAGCCAGATCCACATCACCGAGGTCTACCCGATCCTCGCCGAGATGGCCGTCCTCGACCTCGGCCCCGCGCGCATCGACGTCGGGAACCTCGTGACGCACTGGCGCGGCCGCTCGCGCTCGGTCTCGGTCTCGGATTTCGTGCGCGACGAGCTCGCGGGGATCGCGACGGGCAAGGCCTCGATCCGCCCGAGCCCCCAGGACGTCGTGCTCTACGGCTTCGGCCGCATCGGCCGGTTGGTCGCCCGCATCCTCGCGGGCAAGACCGGCGGCGGCGACAACCTCCGCCTGCGCGCCATCGTCGTGCGACCGGGCGGTGCCAACGACCTCGAGAAGCGCGCCGACCTGTTGCGCCGCGACTCGATCCACGGCCCCTTCTCCGGCGAGGTGCTCGTCGACAAGGAAGAGAACGCCCTCATCATCAACGGCAACCTCGTCCACCTGATCTACGCCGATGGTCCGAAGGATTGCGACTACACGAAGTACGGCATCCGGGACGCGATCGTCGTCGACAACACGGGCAAGTGGCGAACGCGCGAAGAGCTCCAGAAACACGTCGAGGTCCCGGGCGCGTCGAAGGTCATGCTGACGGCGCCGGGCAAGGGCGACGTCCCGAACATCGTCTACGGCGTGAACCACCACGGCCTGCGCGAGGCGGGCGCCGTGCTCTCCGCGGCGAGCTGCACGACAAACGCGATCGTCCCGGTCCTGAAAGTCGTGAACGACGAGTACGGCATCCAGGCCGGCCACGTCGAATCGATCCACTCGTTCACCAACGACCAGAACCTGATCGACAACTACCACAAGAAGGCCCGCCGTGGCCGCGCCGCGCCGCTCAATATGGTCGTCACCGAGACGGGCGCCGCGAGCGCCGTCGCGAAATGCCTGCCCGAGCTCAAGGACAAGCTGACGGGCAACGCGATCCGCGTGCCGACGCCGAATGTGTCGCTCGCCGTCATGAGTCTCTATCTCGAGCGCGAGACGACGCGCGAGGCGCTCAACGAGTATCTGCTGAAGACCTCCCTCGAAGGCGATCTCCAGAACCAGATCGACTTCGTGAACTCGACCGAGGCGGCCTCGACGGATTTCGTCGGCAATCGCTACGCCGGGATCGTCGACGCCCAGGCGACCCTCGCCCAGGGCAAACACATCGTGCTCTACGTCTGGTACGACAACGAGTTCGGCTACAGCCGACAGGTCGTGCGCTGCCTCGAGGAGCTCGCGGGGGTCGTCATGCCCAACTTCCCGAAGCGAGCGCGGACCGCCTAGGAGCAGGGGCCGTGCCATGTGACCCGGTCGGGCCTCGCGGTGCTCAGTGTCGGACCGGACGCGGCGGGGCCGCTGATCATTTGCGATCGCCGTGCTGCGCGCCGGTCACTCCGATTCGCGCGGCGAGGCCCGACCGGGTCACTCGGGGCGTGTGCGGTTCCCGGTCGGTGCGCGTTCGTCATTCTTCTTTGATTGCGTTTGCCGTGCCGTGCGGGTGCCTGGTCTGGGGTGCGGGGCGGGTGATCGACGCATTTTGTGTGTCGAGTCGGGGGGAACGGGGGAGTCGTGATTCGGGCGTTCGATGTCGTGCTGTTCGACAACGACGGGGTGCTCGTCGATACGGAGCCGTTGTTTCTGCGGGCGACGCAGGAGTTGCTCGCGACGATCGGGGTCGCGATCGATGCCGAGGTGTATCGCGAGATCTCGCTCGTTCGCGGAGGGAGTGTCTTCGAGCTCGCGGCGGCGCGGGGGCTATCGGCGGCCGATATTCTTGCGCTCCGGGCGCGGCGGGATGCGCGTTATAGGGAGCTCATCCGGGCGGGGGTCGAGGTCTTGCCGGGGGTTCGCTCGATCCTGGGTCGGCTCCACGGCGTTCGCCCGATGGCGATCGTGACGAGCTCGGGACGCGAGCATTTCGAGGACATCCATCGGCAGACCGATCTGCTCGGCCATTTCGAGTTCGTCCTGACGGACGGCGACTACGCTCGCCACAAGCCGCATCCCGATCCGTATCTGACGGCGGCGGCCCGCTTCGGGGTCGCGCCCGAGCGCTGCCTCGTCATCGAGGATACGCAGCGGGGCCTCGCGGCGGCGCACGCGGCGGGCATGACCTGCATCGCGATTCCGCACGCGCTCTCCCGCGGCAGCGACTTCACGCGCGCGACGCGAGTCCTCGAATCGATGGAGGCGCTCGCCGGCGTCCTCGAGCTGGAAGTTCGCGGCTGATTCCCGCCGTCGCTGAATCCCTTCAGGGCTCACTCATTGGATCCGGGTAGGAATGCACAAGATTCCGTAGCACCGAAGATGCAGGTGCGATGCGTTTCTTGGCTGTGTAGAGCTCCGCCCGCGGAGTCCGTTCAGATCGGAGCCAGGCAGGCCGAAATTCGACCCGATGCGCGCGCGGAAGGTCGAATCATCATGAGAACCCATCAACGAGGAAGGCTACACAGACGGCTGATCGTCGTTCTGCTCGTCCTTTTCCCGATCTTCGGCTGTGCGCGCTTCGAGCCCAGCGGGCGCGGACTCGGACAGCGAAAGGACGGAGCCATCGCCGGCCGGGTGGAGCTCGTCGGGTCGGGGGGAGCAGCGCGCGATTCGGACGACCGACCGGCCGCCGCGAATGGACCGGTATTCGTCTACCTGGAGCCGGGCGATCTGGACTCGCGCGACGCCTCCCTTGCGACCCGTCCCTCGGGGTCGACGCGCGAGATTCGCATCGCCGCGGGTCGGCAGGAGCCCGCGCTCGTTCTCGTGCCCCCGGATCAGCCCTTCCGATTCCGCAATCTCGATCCGATCCACCACGAGCCCTTCAGCCTGGACGCGCCCAACGATTTCCGAGTCCGAATCGGCGGAGGCGAGCAGAGCGACCCGATCCAGCTGCCGCAGAGCGGCTTCGTCCGCGCCTTCTGCGGACTGCATCCCGCCGAAACCTTCGCCCTCATCGTGAGCCCGGCCCGCCACGTCGTCGCGGTGGGAAACGACGGCCGCTTCGCGATCGAGAACGTCCAATCGGGCGACTATCGTGTGCGCGCCGCGGGCGTCGATGTCGAGAGCGCGGCACTGCCGGTCCAGGTCTCCCGCGGAGAAACGTTCGAGATCCAGCTGCGACTCGCGCCGCGGGGGGCGAGATGAGTCTCGGCGCCGGCGTGCGAAGGGGACTGGAGATGAGCGTCCGGCTTCGCATCGCCTTGACCCTGGGCGGGATCGCGACGCTGGCGACCCTGATGACGCTCATCGTGCCGCATTACCGGCTCAGCAAAGATCTCGAACAGGCCGGTCTCGAACGTCTGGAAGGATCGACCGCGGCGGTGAGCCAGCTGCTGGCCGACCTGCAGACCCACGTCAAGGAACGTCACCGGGCGATGGCGCGCACGCCCGAGTTCCGGGCGAATCTGGAGACGGCGCACGTCCCCACGCTCTACGCCCTGGCCGAGAGCATGATCGCGCAGCAGGACTCGGTCGATGCTGTCGTGTTCACGAACCGCGCTGGGGCGCGAGTCGCTGCTGCGGGCCCGCCAGCGCTCCTGTCGAGGGTGCAGGCGATGAAACCCGGCCGGCCCGACGAGGCCTGCGCCCAATCGGGGCCGACCCGGCCCTGCGAAGAGGTCGTCGGTGCGGGCGATCCGATCCTCTTTGCCGTCGACTCGCGGTTGGTCGTGGGCACGTCTGTGCCGCTCTTCGTGCGGGGGCGATTCGTGGGTCGTGCTGCTTTTGCTGAGGTGCAGGCCGCCACGCTCCTGGAAGAATGGTCCGAACGGTCGGGCGCGGCGGTTTCGCTCCGTGAAGCGACGGGGGCCTCCGATCCCTTCGAGCGTGTGGCGCTCCCGATCCCTCCGCTCGAGCTCCGGGTTCGGGCGTCTTTCGAGGCCGAGCGGGCGGCGCGTGCTCGGCTTCGTGCCACAATTCTCTCGGCCGGTCTGCTCGCGCTCGGCGTCGCCTATGCGCTCGCCGGCCCGCTGGCCCGCGGACTCCTTCGACCACTTCGGGAAATCGAGGACGCGGCCCACCGGATCCGCGGCGGCGATCTCGAGACGCGCCTGCGAAGCCGTCGTCGCGACGAGCTCGGGGACGTCGCCCGGGCCCTGGACACGATGCTGGATCACCTCGAATCGACACAAGAGGGTCTCGAGAGGGCCCAATCGATCGGTCAGCTCGGCGGCTGGTCCTGCCTCCAGGGCGGGCCGGCGGTCTCCGTATCACGAGAGCTGCGAAAGATCCTCGGCCTCGATCGACACCAGGAGGTCGTCGACTGGGAGTGCATCATGTCCCGCGTCCACGCCAGCGATCGCGCGGACTTCCAGACCGCGCTCCGACGCTGCGAGCAGGACGGTCTCTCCTTCGGACTCGACCATCGGGTCGTGCGCTCCGACGCAAGCGAGCGAATCGTGCATACACGCGGGGAGCGGATCGTCACCGATGAAGGTGGCCTCCAGATGCAGGGCACGATCCAGGACGTCACCGAGCGCAAACGCATCGAGAATCAGGTCCGTGTGCTCGCCTATCAGGACGTCCTCACGGGGCTCGGCAATCGCCGCCTTTTTGCGGAGGATCTCCAGCGGGCCATCAGCCTGGCGCGACAGAGCCTCCAGCCCCTGGCCGTGGTCTTCCTCGATCTCGATGATTTCAAGGTCGTCAACGATACGCTCGGGCACAGCATCGGGGATCAGCTGCTCTGCGTCGTGGCCGATCGCCTGCAGGAAGTCGCGACGGAGATGCAGGTCGAGTCGATCGCGCCGAGCGTGCATCGGCTCGGCGGAGACGAGTTCGCCATCATCCTGCCCCAGCTCGACGATTGGGAAGGTGTCCAGCGCTGTGCCCAGGCGATCGCCCGGAGATTCAGCGAGTCGGTCGACCTCGATGGCTATGACGTGCAGGTGAGCGCGAGCGTCGGAATCGCGACCTGGCCCGACGACGGGATCGACGTCGCGAACCTGCTCGCCGGCTGCGATACGGCGATGTACCACGCGAAGGTGAAGGGCCGGGGCGAGTACCGTTTCTACGATCCTTCGATGCGGGAAGGTTCGGAGCGCCGACTCCGGATGGAAGGCCGGCTGCGAAAGGCGATCGCCGGCGACGAGCTCGAGGTCGTCTACCAGCCCAAGGTCGAGCCGCGCAGCGGACGCGTGGTCGGTCTCGAGGCGCTGCTTCGCTGGCGAGACCAGGATCTCGGCGCCGTCTCCCCCGATGAGTTCGTGAAGCTCGCCGAAGACACGGGGCAGATCCTCGCGCTGGGGGAATGGGTACTCGTGCAGGTCGCCCGCCAGGCGCGGATCTGGATGGACGCGGGCGTTTGTGACGTCCCGATCGCGGTCAACGTTTCGAGCTTTCAGATCGAGTCCGGAACGCTCTTCGACACCATCGTGCGCGTTCTGCGCGAGACGGGTCTGCCGCCGCACCGACTCGAGCTCGAAGTGACCGAGAGCGTGCTCCTCCGCGGCGAAGATCGGGCCATCGAGATCCTCGGCGAGCTGCGGAAGGCGGGGATCCGGCTGGCGCTCGACGATTTCGGTACCGGTTATTCCTCGCTGGGCTACCTGCGGCGTCTGCCGCTCGATGCCGTCAAGATCGATCGCAGCTTCGTGCAGAGCATCGTCGACAACGCCCAGGATCGGGCGTTGCTCGCTTCGATCATCTCGATGGCCCACGTGCTCGGTCTCGACGTGATCATCGAGGGTGTCGAAGACGAGGGCCAGTGGGCAGTGCTCAGCGAAATGGGCTGCGAGATGATCCAGGGCTATTTCTACTGTGCGGGCATCCCGGCGGAGCGTGTTCCCGAGATCGTGGCGAAGGGGTTCGCTGGCTTCGTGCCGTGAGCCTCCAGCGGAGGCGAGATGCGCTCGCCCTTACTGCCCGCCGTCGCTGAAGCCCTTCTGGGCGCCCTCGACCATCGCGAAGGGGCCGACGGGCCAGCCGAAGCAGTCGACCATCAGCTGGTTGACCTCGGCGTGGGAGGCGACGCCGTCGGCGACGACGCGGTTCGCCTCGTGGAGCATGGCCGCGTAGATACGGTTCGCGACATAGCCCCAGGCCATCGGGTTGTCCCTGACGACGACGGGCCGCTTGCCACAGGCGATCGCCAACGCCTTGACCGTCTCGATCGCCGCGGCGTTCGTGTCCTCTCGGACCACGATCTCGGCGAACTTCATGACGGCGGGCGGCGAGGCCCAGTGCCAGACGAGGACCTGCTCGGGCCGGTTCGTCGCCGCCGCCAGTGCCGCGAGGGGGAAGCCCGAGCTATTCGAGGCGAGGATGCAGTGGGCCGGCGCGACGCGGTCGAGGTCGCGGAAGACGCGGATCTTCAGGTCGAGCTTCTCGGGCACCGCTTCGACCACGAGATCCGCGCGGCCGACCGCGTCGTCGAAGCCCGTCGTGAAATGGAGCCGGGCGAGGGCGGCGTCGGCGTCGGCGCGGGCGAGCTTGCCCCGCTCGACGGCGCGCTCGAAGCCGTAGCGGCCGGTCGTGACCCGCGCGCGGGCCTTCTCGAGCACGTTCTCGGCGACGTCCGTGCAGTGGACCTCGTG
>JANMTD010000205.1:0-7156 GCA_031390075.1 Deltaproteobacteria bacterium
TCCGTGTCGAAGCGATGCGCCTCACGGGCCTCCGCCATCTCACCGACCAGCTGAACGGCAAGCCCTCCGGCAGCGAGACGGCCATCAACAAGCTGCAGCGCGGGATCCTCGAGTTCGAGATGAGCGAGCTGACCCTCGAGCTCCTCGGCACGGCCGCCCAGCACGAGGGCGAGCTCCAGCACGACGCGCTCTCCTGGCACGGCACCGTGATCGGCGGCGGCAGCCCGAACATCCAGCGCAACATCATCGCCGAGCGGATCCTCGGCCTTCCCAAGGATTGAAGGGCCCCTTGAGCTTCGATGTCGTGATTCGCGGTGGACGCGTCGTCGATGGCTCGGGCCTCGGCGCCTATCGCGCGGACGTCGCGATCCAGGGCGACCGCATCGCGGCGATCGGGCGCATCGCCGAGCGCGGTCGCCGCGAGCTCGACGCCGAGGGCCACGTCGTGACCCCGGGCTTCATCGACGGCCACACGCATTTCGACGCCCAGCTCTTCTGGGATCCGCAGGGCGCCAACTCCTGCTGGCACGGCGTCACGACCGCCGTGATGGGCAACTGCGGCTTCACGCTCGCGCCCGCCCACGCCGACGCCCGCGCCCTGGTCGTGCGCAATCTCGAGCGCGCCGAGGACCTCGATCCTGCTGCCCTCGCCGCCGGCATTCCCTGGAGCTGGGAGACTTTCCCCGAGTACATGGACGCCGTCGACCGGACGAAGAAGGCGATCCACTACGCCGCCAACATCGGCCACTCGGCCCTGCGGACGTTCGCGATGGGCGAACGCGCCTTCGAGGAGAAGGCCTCCGAAGCCGATCTCGTGCGCATGGAGACTGACCTCGAAGAAGCGCTCCGGGCCGGGGCGATCGGCTTCACGACGACGCGCAGTGAGCACCACGAGACCTCGGACGACCGCCCCGTCGCGTCGCGACTCGCCTCCTGGGAGGAGCTCCACCGGCTCGCCGCGGTCATGGCTCGCCTCGGAACGGGAATCCTCGAGGGCGGCACCGAGGGCGTGCTGTCCTCCGATCCCGCCGTCGTCGACGAGACCTGGCGCCAGATCCGCCACATCGCCGTCGATCTCGGCGTGCCGGTCACGGCGGGCCTGATCGCGACGAAGGCCGGCGGCCGCAAGATGCTCGAGCAGATCGACGCGATCGCGAAGGCCGGCGGCCGCATGTACGGCCAGAGCCATTGCCGTGGGATCTCGGTGCTGCTCGGTTTCAAAACGCGGCTGCCTTTCGACGTGCTGCCGTCGTGGCAGCCACTCCGCACACAGACCGTCTCGGAGCAGCGCCGCGTCCTCGCCGATCCTGCTGCCCGCGAGCGTTATGCGAAGGCGGCGATGGAAGGGGACTACAGCGCCTGGCGCGGGCTCGGTGCGATGCCCCGGCCGCCCGACTACGACGGGATTCGGGTCTACGAGCGCGGGCTGCCGCCGAATCCGACGGTTCGCGATGTCGCCGCGCGCCGCGGCGTGTCGCCGGCGCGGGCGATGATCGACCTCGCGGTCGAGAGCGATTTCGAGGTGCTCTTCATGCAGCCGAGCCTCTATCCCCAGGACGAGGAGGTGCTCCTCGAGGTCCTGCGGCATCCGCGCACGATCATGACGTTCTCCGACTCGGGGGCGCACCTCTCGCAGATCGCCGATGCCTCGATCCACACCTACCTGCTCGGCCACTGGGTTCGCGAGCGCGAGAAGCTCGGCCTCGAAGAGGCGATCCGCATGCTGACCTTCGAGCCGGCGCTCGCCTGGGGCTTCGCCGACCGCGGCCTCGTGCGCGAGGGCATGCAGGCGGATCTCAACATTCTCGATCCCGCGCGCATCGCGCCGGCGGTGCCGCGGGTCGTCGAGGATCTCCCGGCCGGGAAACCGCGCTTGTCGCAGAAGGCGGTGGGGATTCGCGCGACGCTCGTGGCGGGCGAGGTGACGGTTCAGGAAGGCGAGTCGACCGGGGCGTATCCGGGGCGGCTCTTTCGCAATCGGTTGGCGAGGAAACGATGAGTCAGAGCGTGAAGAGCGGGTATGGCGACGTGAAGGTTCCGAAGGAAGCAGAGCTCGATGCACTCTTCGAGCAGGTCTCGAACTGGAATCGCTGGGGCGCGACCGACGAGCTCGGCATGCTCCACCACCTGACCCCCGCGCGCCGCGCGGCCGCCCGCGACAGCATCGTCGACGGGACGAGCATCAGTCTCGCCCACGACCTCGGCATCTCGCCCTCCGCCGAAACGCCGTATCCCGCCGAGCACCACATGCTCGCGGCGGGCGACGCGCGCGATTGCCACGGTATTCCCGGCTACGAGGCCTCGAGCGATTACTTCGGCTGCCAGGTCCACGGACTCGGTGTGACCCACATCGATGCCCTCTGCCACATGTTCTGGCGCGGCAAGATGTACAACGGCTATCCGGCCTCCGACGTGCGCAGCAACGGCGCGCTCCGCAATACGGTGCTGTCCTTCGCCGACGGGATCGTCGGCCGCGGCGTGCTGCTCGACATGGCTGCCACGAAGGGCGTCGCCTATCTGCCGCCGGATAAATCGGTCGTCACGCTGGCCGATCTCGAGGCGACAGAGAAGCGCCAGGGCGTGCGCGTGCAGGCCGGCGACATCCTGCTCGTCGGCACGGGGCGCGCCGCACTGCGCAAGGAGAAGGGCGGCCGACTCGATCCGGCCCACGGCATGGCGGGGCTTCACGCCGAGTGTCTGCCCTGGCTGCGGGAGCGCGAGATCGCCGTGCTCGGAAGCGACGGCATCTCGGATGCGTTGCCGGGCCTCGGGATTCCGAACTGGCCCTTCCCGATCCATCAGATCGGGATCACGAGCATGGGGCTGCACCTGATCGACAACCTGGCGCTCGGTGGGTTGGCCGAGGCGTGTGCAACGCGCCGGCGCTGGAGCTTCCTCTTCACGCTCGGCTCGATTCGCGTGCCGGGCGGGACGGGGTGTCCCGTCAACCCGATCGCGGTGCTCTGATTCACGCAGGCGGTTGAGCGGCCCGGCGTGCGTCGAGCGCGCGCCGAACTTCCGCGTGCTTCTCGGCGTTCAGCCCGAAGCCGACCAGCATGATCGCGCCGATCAGGAGGCTCAGGAGCGGCGGCAGCGAGTTCAGGCTCTTGATCGCGAGCCGCACGAGCTCGCTCGGCGCCGGATCGTTGGGCACGAAGCCGACGGCCGTCAGCGTGAAGCCCGTGATCATGGCCATCACGCCGCTCGACGCCTTCAGCAGGAAGGTGAAGGTCGAGTAGTAGGCGCCTTCCTTGCGCTCGCCGGTCTCGAGCTCGTCGACGTCGACGACGTCGGCCAGGATCGACTGGGCGATCACGTTGCCGCAGGCCGAGCTCGTGCCCGTCAGCGTGACGACCATCTGCATCCAGCGCAGCTCGCCGGGGCCGATGAAGAAGAGGCAGGCGTAGCCGGTGATGCCCAGCGCGAGGCCGACGAACCAGGTGGCCTTCTTGCCGATTCGGCGCGCGAGCCAGACCCAGAGCGGGAGCGACAGCAGCGACGAGCCGACGTAGAACATGAAGATGTCGCCGGTCCGTTCTCGCATGCCGATCACGTACTGGATCAGGAAGGGGGCGACGACCATGCTCGCGCCGGTGCCGACGTGCTCGATGAAGACCATCGCGAGCAGGCTGCGCGAATAGCGATTCTTCCAGACGTCGCGGGCGATGCCCAGGTTCGACGCGCCGCCGCGCCGGCGGTTGCCGCCCGGTTCGCGCAGGAGTACCACCGAGATCGCGATCGTGACGACGATGGCGCCGCCGCTCGCGATCGCGAAGATCGTCGCCAGGCTCCGGGGGTCGCTCGACTTCATCAGCGCCGGCATGCCGAAGACGAGACACCCGATCATGCCGACGTAGATCGCCGCCTGGCGCCAGGCGAAGACCCGCGACACCGCGTATGTGTCGCTCGTGAGCTCCGCGCCGAGGGCCTGGTGGGGGATGTAGAAGACCGTGACGGCGAGGTTGAACGCGAAGACGGCGAAGGCCATCCAGGCGATGAGCTGCGCGCCTTCGAGGGAAGCGGGCGGCGCCCAGACCATCCAGCCCGTGATCGCCATCGGAATCGCGGAGGCCGCCATCCAGGGACGCCTTCTGCCCCAGGCGTGCTCGGTGCGGTCGCTCCAGACCCCCAGGAACGGATCGACGATCGCGTCCCACAGGCGCGCGGCGCCGAAGATCAGGCCCATCGCCAGCGGCGCGACCAGCAGGACGTCGATGGCGTATTTGTTGATGTAGCTGATGAAGAGCACGAACGAGAAGTTGACCGCCACAGCCGGCAGCGAGTACGCGAGCAGCGTCGCGAGCGTGAGCGGGGCGCGCGGGGCTTCCGACATATCGGCAGCATAGGGCAGCCGATTGCGCGTGGGACGGTTATCGTAGGCCGCATGAAAAGCTGGTCTGCATGGATGGCCGCCGGTCCCTTTGCCCTCGCCTGTCTGTTCGGCTGCGGGCCGATCCTGCTCCTGCCCGGCGGTCAGCTGTCGGGCCCCGTCGAAGCGTTGCCCGCGGACTGGTCCTTCAGCGACGAAGTCTCGACGGTCCAGGTCGAGACGCGTCCCTCGGACCCGTACTCGATCAACATCTGGGCCGTCGGCCTCGGCTCGCACCTCTACATCCACGCCGGCGCCAATCGTTCGCGTTGGGTCGAGAACTTGATGGCGGACCCGCTCGTCCGCGTGCGCATCGCGGGGAAGATCTATCCGCTGACGGCCGTCCGCGTCGAGGATCCCGCCGAGTTCGCGTCCTTCGCCGACGCCTACAAGAAGAAATACGGTACGCGTCCTCGCAACGAGAACGTGGCCGAGGTCTACCTCTATCGATTGGGTGCCAGAACATGAAGATCGGACTCTGCTTTCCCTATACCCAGGAAGACATCGACCGGAACCGGATGCTCGAATGGTTCCGCCGCGTCGACGAGGGTCCGTTCTCGACGCTCTCCTGCGGTGAGCGCATGGTCGGTCCCTCCGTCGACATGATGGCGACGCTGGCGGCGGCGGCGGCCGTGACGAACCGCGTCCACATCGCGCCGACCCTCTACGTGCTTCCCATGCATCCGGCGATCAAGGTCGCGAAGCACGCCGCGACCCTCGATCTGATCGCTGGCGGGCGCACGACGATCGTGGTCGGGACCGGCGGCCGGCCCCAGGATTACCGCTGCATGGAGAAGCCGCGCGAGGGACGTTATTCGCGCATGGATGCGCAGGTCGCGGAGATCCGCCGGATCTGGGCGGGCGAGCTCCCCTTCGAAGGGGGCGAGCCGATCGGGCCGAAGCCGGTCCAGAAGGGCGGGCCGAAGATCCTCGCGGGCTCGATGGGGCCGAAGTCGATCGCCCGCGCTTCGAAGTGGGCGGACGGCGTCTATTCATGGTCGGGCAACGGCGTCGCGGCCGAGATGAAGCAGCAGTACCAGTGGGTCAGCGAGTCCTGGGAGAAGGCCGGGCGAACGACGGCGCCGAAACGCGTCGGCGGCTTCTGGTATTCGCTGGCGCCGAACGCCGACGAGAAGCTCAAGGCCTACGTCTACAAGTACATCAAGGTGATGGGCGACGCGCCGGCGAAGGCACTCTCGCGCATGGTCGATCGCTCGACGCCGGACCGCGTGCGCGAGTCGCTCGAGGCCTATGCGGAGCTCGGCTATGAGGAATGCTGGCTCAACACGGCGACCTCCGAGATCGCGGAGATCGACGAGCTGATCAAGGTCATGCAGAAGCTCGGCTGGGCGTGAACACGACGGGCATCTTCTCGATGCCCGTGATGAAGTTGTTCGGCCGCCGCTCGAGGGGCTCGTCGTTCGCGAAGCGGATGTCGGGCATGCGCGTGAGCACCTCTTCGAACAGGATCTTGAGCTCGAGGCGGGCGAGGCTGGCGCCCAGGCAGTGATGGACGCCGTAGCCGCCGAAGGCGACGTGGTGGTTCGGCCAGCGCTCGACGTCGAAGCGGTCCGGATCTGCGAACTCGCGCTCGTCGCGGTTGGCGGCGGGATAGAGCAGCAGCACGCGGTCGCCTTCGTGGAGCTTCTCGCCGTGGAGCTCCGTGTCCCGGGTGACGGTCCGGTTCATGTTCACGATCGGTGAGACCCAGCGGATCATCTCCTCGACGGCGACCTCGATCTTCGACGGATCGTCGATCAATTTCTGCTTCTCGCCGGGATTCAGGATCAGCTGCTCGAGGCCGCCCGTCATGACGTGGCGCGTCGTCTCGTCGCCGCCGATCAGGATCAGCAGGCTCTCCTGCAGCAGCTCCTCGTCGCTGAGCGCGTCGCCGTCGATCGTGCTCGTGACGAGCAGCGAGACCAGGTCGTTGCGCGGATTCTTCCGGCGGTCCGCGATCACGGCGGCCTGATAGGCGAAGTACTCGGCGCCGAACTGGCGCTGCCTCTCCCGGCGCAGCGCGTCGTCCTCGATCTCGCCGATCTCCCCGCCCCCGAGCAGGCAGTCGCTCCATTCGAGCAGCTTGCCGCGGTCCTCGGGCTCGACGCCCAGCATGTCGCCGATCGCGACCATCGGGATCCAGCGCGCGATGTCCTTCATGAAGTCGCATTCGCCGCGCTCGTTCACCTGGTCGATCAGATCGCGGGTCAGCTGGCGGAGTTTCTGCTCCTGGTCCTCGACGCGGCGCGGCGTGAAGCCGCGGTTCACGATGTTCCGGCGGCGCTTGTGGAGCGGTTCGTCGAGGTTGATCATCGACGGGATCCAGCTTCCGCGCTCCGGGCGCGAGCTCTTGCCCGAGCAGAAGATCTCGGGCGTCTTCGCGATCGTCATGATGTCGTCGTAGCGCGTGACGCCCCAGAGCCCACCGTCTGCGGAGGGATCCCAGTAGGCCGGTGCGTTGTCACGCATCCACTTGAACCGCTCCCACGGGTCTAGATAGAAGAAGCGGTCGAGCAGGCCGATATCGTTGCGAACGGGATGATTGGGCATGAGCGGGCAGTTCCGTTAGTTCGCCAACTCTTTTTCAGAGAGGGGCTTCTGGGGGTTGATGAGGTATTTCTCGCCGGTCGCCTGGCGCGCGTAGGCCCGGAGCGTGTCGAGCTCGAGGGCCTCGACGAGGGAGATCGTGGCCGTGTAGTGGCTCGCGAAGGTCGTGCGGATCTCCGTGGCGACGCGGTCGCGCAGGCGCTTCGTCGCCTCGGGGCCGATCTTCTGCAGGAAGGGCGG
>JANMTD010000206.1:0-7159 GCA_031390075.1 Deltaproteobacteria bacterium
CTCGACCAGCGCCTCGCGGGCCTCGATCTGCTCGCGCAGTGACGCGATCGTGATGGCGCCGGTGACGGCGTTGCCGGTGAGCGCGAGCCAGGCGGCCGCGAGCTCGCGGTGTTGGAACTCGGCGAGCGCGACCTGCCGCTCGAGGCCGCGCCGGATCCCGCCGAACACGTCGACGACGTAGTAGATCCCCGGCCCGACCGAGTAGAGGCTCGAGGTGCTCGAGGAATTCCCCTCGATCGCCTCGAAATGCTCGCGAGAAATCCGGCCGCTCACGTCGAGCTGTGGAAAGAGCCCGCCGCGGGCCGCGGCGATCGCCTGCCGGGCTTGCGATAGCCGGGCGCGTGCGGCGGCGAGGCTCGGACTGTCCCGGAGCGCGAGCTCGATCACGCCTCCGAGCTCGGGAGACTGGAACGCCTTCCACCACTGCGCCGAGATCTCGCGGGCGAGCTCGAGACGTTGCTCTCCGCCGCCCGCCGTCGGCGTCATCTCCATCGGGCGCGGCTCGGCCGTGTAGCCCGGCGGATCGGGCGCCTCCGGACGTTCGAAATCGGGCCCGACCGCACAGCTGCCCAGTAGCAAGAGGAGCAGCAACAGGAGCAGCATCAGGGCCAGGGCCCTGATTCGCGGAGCGACTGTCGAAGGGCGCGTCTGCACGGCGGCGGGCCTCATTCGTATCGCAGCGCTTCGATCGGATTCAGCATCGAAGCGCGGCGCGCCGGGTAGTAGCCGAAGAAGATGCCGACCGCTGCGGAGAAGATGAATCCGCCGCCGATCGCCACGGGCGAGAGCAGCGTCGGCCAGCCCGCCAGCCAGGAGATCAGCTGCGTCAGCGCGATGCCGACGGCGATGCCGGCCACGCCGCCGATGCCGCTCAGCAACACGGCCTCGACCAGGAACTGCAGCAGCACGTGCGTCCGCCGCGCCCCGATCGCCATGCGGATCCCGATCTCGCGGGTTCGCTCGGTCACGGAGACGAGCAGGATGTTCATGATGCCGATACCGCCCACGATCAACGAGATCGACGCGACGGCAGCGAGCAGCAAAGCCATGACCCGACTGCTGCCCTCCCGCGCCTGCGCGACCTGACTGAGATTGCGCAGGTCGAAGTCGCGCACGGCGCCCGGCGCAATCCTGTGTCGGCGCTCGAGCAGCTCGGTGACCTCTGCGAGGGCCGTGTCGACGAGCTCGGGGCCGCGTGCCTGCACGAAGATCTGGTTGACGAGACCCGTCAGCTTCGGCTGGATGCCGAAGGGGTTGGGCGCCGTCGGATAGAGCGCGGCTTGACCCACGTTCAGCTGGGTCGGCGCAGCGACGCCGAGGACCTTCGTCTCGGCGGTCGAGAACGGGATCTGGATCACGTCGTCTTGATCGCGCCCGCCCCCCGATTGTCCGAGGGGCGAGAGCAGGCCGATCACCTGCAGCGGAACCCCCCGGAGCAGCAGCGTCGCGCCGATCGGATCCTCGTGCGGGCCGAAGAGGTTTCGAAATGCGGTCTGCCCGAGTACGCAGACGCGCGCGGCATCGCGGTGATCCTCGAGGTTGAATCGGCGGCCGGCGACCAGCGGCCAGCTCTGGATCTCGAGGAAGCCGGCGCTGATACCCTGCACCATCGTGTTCCAGTTCTTGCCGCCGTACTGGGCCTGGGCCGGGCCGCGCAGCAGGTAACTGACGTTGGCGACGGCGCTCGCCTCGAGCAGGATCGCTTCGGCGTCGGCGACCTTGAGCGTCGATGCGCTGCCGAAGCCTGCGTTCACGCCGCCCGTCGTGCTGGGGCCCGGCGACACGACCAGCAGATTCGATCCGAGCGCTTCGATCTGGGCGATCACGGCCTGGTTCGCCCCTTGTCCGACCGCGACCATCGTGATCAGGGCGGCGACGCCGATGAAGATGCCCAGCATCGTGAGCGCGGAGCGCAGCTTGTTGCGGGCGATCGCGCGGCTCGCGACCAGGAACGCCATGCGCAGGAGCGACGCCCACACCGCCACTTCGCTCTTCGCAGCCGATTCGGTGCGCGGGAAGCCGACGCCGGCCGCGGTCGATTCGCGCGGGCGGATCTGTCGATCGGAGAGCACCAACCCGTCGCGCATCGTGACGATGCGGTCGGCGAACTCGGCCATGTCGGACTCGTGGGTGACGAGGACGATCGTGAGGCCCTTCTCGCGATTGAGGGTGCGAAGCGTGTTCATGATCTCGTTCGCGGTCGCCGAGTCGAGATTTCCGGTCGGTTCGTCCGCCAACAGGATCGCGGGTTCGTTGATCAGCGCGCGCGCGATCGCGACCCGTTGCTGCTGGCCGCCGGAGAGCTGGCTCGGATGGTTGTTCTCGCGCCCCGCGAGTCCAAGGGCGCGCAGGGCTTCGCGTGCCCGCTCGTCCCCGCCCGAGAGGCGGCCCGCGTAGAAGAGCGGCAGCGCGACGTTCTCCGCGGCGCTCGTGCGCGCCAGCAGATTGAAGCTCTGGAACACGAAGCCGATGCGCCGACTTCGCACGTGTGCGAGCGCGGGCTCGTCGGCGGCGCTGATGTCGACGCCCTCGAGCCGGTACGCGCCGCTCGTCGGCTGGTCGAGACAGCCGAGCACGTTCATCAAGGTCGACTTGCCCGAGCCCGAGGCGCCCATCACCGCCACGAACTCGCCGCGCTCGATCCGCAGGCTCACGCCGCGCAGGGCGTGGACCTCGACGTCGCCGAGTTGGAAGGTGCGCGTGACGTCCACGACTTCGATGACCGGGTTCGTCGACATGGGCCCGACTCAGAAGCGCAGCGGCGGACGCGCCGGCGCGGCGCCGGTCGGCTCCCCGCCCGCGACGTCGACGATCACGAGGTCGTCGACCGCGAGGGAATCGTCTTTGATCTCCACGTGCATGCCGTCCTCGAGGCCGATCTCGACGGGCACGGAGGTCGGCTCGCCGTCGCGCAGCACCCAGACGCGAGGGCCTTTCTCGTCCGATCCGCCTGCCGCGCCCACGCCATCGGGGTCGAAGCGCAGGGCCCGCGCCGGCACGATCTTCACGCCCTTGCTCTCCTCGACGAGGATCCGGGCATTCGCAGTCATCCCGGGAAAGAGTCGATTGTCGCTGTTGTCGACCCCGATCACCACGTTGTAGGTCACGACGTTCTGCACCGTGATCGGCGCGTGCCGCACCTGCACGACCTTGCCCTCGAAATTCTGGCGCGGATAGGCCTCGACGGTGAAGAGCGCCCGCTGGCCGACGCGGGCGAGGCCGATGTCGGACTCGCTGACGTTCGTGTCGACCTGCATCTTCGTGAGATCCTTGCCGATCAGGAAGAGCGTCGGCGTCTGGAAGCTGGCGGCCACCGTCTGGCCCATGTCGACGTTTCGCGCCACGACCGTCCCGCTCACCGGCGACACGATGTTCGTGTAGCTCAGGTTCAGCTCGGCGGCGCCGAGCGCGGCGCGGCGCTGCTCGATCGCGGCCTCGTCGAGCTCCACCTGGGATGCGGCCTGGTCGTACGCGCTCCGGTCGATGTCGAGGTCGTTCTGCGACACGACCCCGGTCTTTCGCAGGCCGAGATCGCGTTCATAGTTGAGCTTCGCGTAGACGAGGCTCGCCTGGTCCTTGCGAAGCTGGGCCTCGGCGCTGACCAGGTTGGCCCGCGCCTGATCGACCACCGCCTGATACGGCCGGGCGTCGATCCGGGCGCAGAGCTGACCGGCCTTGACCTTCGTATTGAAGTCGCAGTCGATCGATTGGATCGGGCCGGAGACGTAGGACCCGACCTGGACGGTCGCCACGGGGTTGACGCTCCCGGTCGTCGTGATCGCGCGAACCAGGTCCCCGGTTCTCACGGCCTCCGTCACGAATCGAGCCGGCTGGGCCGGCGTCCATCGAAAGAGACCCCCGACCGTGATGGCGCAAACCGCCACGCCGAGCGCAATCCAGCCCGCTCTTCCCATCAACCGCGTCCTCGTCACCGTGCGCCTTCGACCGATCCCGCGCAGAGAGCGGTCCGATACTACCCCCGATTCCGGAGTAGATCGCAGGCTCGGGGCGGGATTCGAAGGATCGGGGAGCGCGGAGGCGGGACCCCCGTCAGCAGATCCGTCCGACGAGCAGGTAGCCACCGCAGCTCGACTTGAAATGCGTGCGGTCGTAGTTCAACAGGCTCGCCTCTTCCGCACCCCAGTAGAGACTCACGCCAAAGACGATGCTGTGCTGCTGGATGTCGATCGAGCTCGAGTCGTAGATCGAGGCCTCCCAGCGAGCGAACGCGGCCAGGGCATTCACGACGAGGATCTCCCCCCCGGCACCGACCAAACCGGTGGGGTCATCGTCGTCGAAGGCAAACACGCCGCCGCGCAGGTGCAATCGCGCGCGGTCGATCGGGTAGAAGGCGAGACCGGCGTCGGCGTAGCCATAGGCGTCGTCGTCGAAGCCGAAGTAGCCGGCGTTCGCCGCGAGCGTCAGGCGGTCGAGGAAGAGCTCGCCCTCGAAGCCAGCACGTCCGGAATCGTTATCGCTGAGATCGCTGAGGTGGGTGTAGGTCCCGGCGATGCCGGCGCTGCCGCGCATGGGGTCGCGCCAGCCCACGTGAGCGCCGGCACCGACGCTCTCCGCGCTGTCTCGATCGAATTCCATGACGTTTCCGAACACGTCGGCCTGGAGGTAGAGCTGGTCGAAGACGGCCGACACGCTGCCTGTACCGCCCCCCTGGAAGGCATCCTCCGAAGCCTCCTGGACGATCTCGATCTCGACGTCCGAATAACCGACGTAGCCCTCCGCTCGGAGCGCGAGCTTCGGATCGGCCGAGATCGTGGAGGCCGGGAGCGCTGCGAGCCCGATGGCGATCAGCGTGGAGGCGAGAATGCGCATGCGGTCACCCCTTCGACGGTCAACCCGTCGAGCTGTGCAGGGATCGCGGGAATCTCACCCGGATCCTTCGATGGATCGAGCGCCCCAGGGAATCTCGCCGATCGCCGATCGCGAGCGCAGTTGAGAATGAATGATCCGGTCGACTCGCGCCGGAGGTTGGCCCGGATCGGTACGCCTCACAAGGGGCGGCGAGGAGATTATGCCGGGTCGCGATGTCATTTTTTGCAACACCCCGGACCTGCGTTATGTCATGCTGGACGCCTCGGAGCGGTCCGCTATTCGCGGCACCGTCGGAGTGAGTCGTTTCTGCATCGATCCCATCCCGCTCTCAGGGCGCTAAGCTGGTCGACACGGGAGATGCTATGCCCGATACGTTCGACAGCGCAGCGCCGCCGTCACAGACGTGGATCCGATCCTCTCGCGGGGTCTTCGTTCTGCTGCTGGGTGTCACGCTCGCGATCTCCTGGGGCGCGCGTCACCGAAGCTGGCGCGAGCTGAACGCGAATCCCGAGACGCGCTTCGCGCAGGGTGTTCCCGCCTCGGGCAGTGATTCCTATTACTGGTTCCGGATCGCACGGGAGATCCGCGAACAGGGCGGGAATCTGGGCGCCCGCGACCCGCTGCGCGCCTGGCCGGAAGGGCTCGAGCGCGGACCGACGCCGGCCTACTCCTGGCTGATCGCGCTGACTTCGCGGGCCTTCGACGGCGATGTCTACCGCGCGGGCATCGCGTTGAATGCGATCCTGTCGAGTCTGTTCATCATTCCGCTCTGTCTCTACGCGCGGGGTATCGGATATCCGCTGGCGGGCCTGCTCGGGGGTTATTTCGGTGGACTGGGCCACGCCTACGTCCAGCGATCGTCGGTCTCCCGGGTCGATACCGACGGCGGCACGCTCTTCTTCATGACACTGCTCGCGCTCGGGATCGGATCGCTGCGCGCGACGGCGACCCTGCGGCGGAACGTGATCCTGGCGGGGCTGACCGGATTGAGTCTGGCGGGATTCTGTCGCTGGTACGGGCAGCCGTGGTTCTGGTTCGCCTATCTGGGGACGCTGGCGCTCTATCTGACGTTCGGCGGCTTCGCGCGGCGGCAAGCCGCGGTGCTCGGCCTCGTGTTCGCGATCTGTGCGAATCCGCTGTCGCTCCTGCCGGGCCTGGCGGGCCTCGCGCACTTCCTGCGTTTCTACGTGCTCCCCGCAGAAGAGACGGTTCCGAATCCCTTCGACTACGCGCATATCACCCGCGACATCTCGGAGCTGCATCCGGTCGCGCTGTGGCAGACCCTCGCAGGCGTCGTCGACCTGCCCAGCGTGTCGGCCCTCGGGCTCATCGGCTTCGCCGCCTTCGCCGTGCTGCGCTGGCGGGCGGCGCTGCCGCTGCTTCCCGTCGCGCTCTTGGGTCTCTTCGCCCTGCGAGGCCCCCAACGCTTCGGGATGTTCCTCGCCCCTCTCGTCGGGATCGGCTTCGGGTTCGCGCTCCACGCGCTGGCGAGGACCTGGCGGGAATCCAGCGCACCCGGGCGTCGCCTCGCCGAGCCCGTGGCCTATCTCGGCGCGCTCGCGCTCGCCGCGACCCTGCTCGGCCATACCGGTTTCGCGAGCGATCCGAAGCCCCGTGTCCCGGTCCGCACGATTGCGGGCCTGCAGCAGCTCGCGAGTCGGCTGCCCCCGGACCCGGCGGTGCTCGCGAGCTGGGGGAGCGGGTACTTGATCGCGGACGTGACCGGCGCGGCGACGTTCAACGACGGCGAGGCACCGGATCCGCTCGTGCATTACCTGTTCGCGCGCGCCATCGCGAGCAGTGATCCGCGCGAGCTTGTTCGCATCGTCTCGCTTCTCTCGACGTATGGGCGCAGCGACCTGCACGCGGCACTGGATGGTCGCCGCGAGCCCCTGGCCGCGCTCGACGCGCTACTGGATCGCGAGGCCAGGACGGCCGGGAACGTCGTGCTGCTGCTGACGGAGCGCGACGTGCTCCCGTTCCCGGCGTTCTTCCGGACCGGCCATTGGGATTTCTCGTTAGGGGAGGGACCGGAAGACGGCTACGTCACCGGTGATTGCGAGCGCTCTGGCAAGCAAGCGCTGCGCTGCACCGGCTCCCTCGGCGGCGAGTTCGGGGTCGACCTCGCGAATGGACGCATGAGCGGGGGGCGGTGGCTCCGGCGCGTGGTCGAGACCCGCGACGGGGTCGTGGTGCGCGCGACCGAGCATGCGCAACAGGCCCCGCTCTCGCTCGAGCTGGTCCCGCGTGGGCGGGCCGGCTCCTACACCGCCTATTTCGTGTCGGAGCCGGTCTTCAAGAGCAACTTCAATCAGCTCTACGTGCTCGG
>JANMTD010000207.1:0-2367 GCA_031390075.1 Deltaproteobacteria bacterium
CGAGTATTCGCGATTTCCTCGAGACCCTCGCCACGCGCCAGGGCTACGGGGTCCATACGGCGTCGGACGGAGAGTCCGCGCTGGCGAATCTCGACCGCACGCGGCCCGACCTGATCACCCTCGACACCGTCCTGCCCGGCATGGATGGGCTCGAGACACTTCGCCGGATCAAGCAACGCGCGCCCGAGGTCCCGGTCATCATGCTGTCGGGACACGGTCAGGCGCGCACGATCGTCGAGGCGATGCGCCTCGGCGCGACCGATTTCCTGCGCAAGCCCTTCGAGGTCGAGGAGCTCGAGGTCGCCTTTCGCAAGGCGCTCGAGAACCGCGCGCTCGAAGAAGAGGTCAAGCATCTGCGGGGCCGCGTGCGCAGCGAGGTCGATGCGCTGCTCCTCGGCGGCGACAACCCGCGCATGCGCGAGGTCCGCGAGATCATCGAGCAGGTCGCCGACACCGACATCACCGTCCTCGTCCGCGGGGAGAGCGGAACGGGTAAGGAGGTCGTCGCCCGCGCGCTCTTCCAGCTCGGCAATCGACGGAGCCGTCCGTTCGTGAAGGTGAACTGCGCGGCGCTGCCGTCGGAGCTCCTCGAGAGCGAGCTCTTCGGTTTCGAAAAGGGCGCCTTCACCGGTGCCCAGAAGCGGAAGCTCGGCAAGTTCGAATACGCGAACCAGGGCACGATCTTCCTCGACGAGATCAGCGAGATGGCGCCCGGCCTGCAGGCGAAGCTCCTCCAGGTTCTGCAGGACGGCGAGTTCTCGCGACTCGGTGGCGAGGCCGACGTTCACGTCGACGCGCGGATCATCGCGGCCACGAATCGCAACCTCGAAGAGGCTGTCGCCAAGGGGCAGTTCCGCGAGGATCTCTACTACCGACTCAACGTCGTCACGATCCATATCCCGCCGCTGCGCGAGCGGATCGATGCGGTGCCGCTGCTCGTCGAGCATTTTCTCGGGATGTACAACGCCCAGTACCACAAAGCGGTCGAGAAGCTCTCGACCGACACGATGCGCATCCTGATGAACTATCACTGGCCCGGGAACGTCCGCGAGCTCGAGAACATGATCAAGCGCATGGTCGTGCTCGGGAACGAGCAGACGGTGCTCCAGGAAATCGGCCAACGCGGGCTGCCCGCCGTCCAACGGGGGGTCGAGGACGACGTCGACCTGGCAGCTCTCGGCGCCGATCTGTCCGCCGGCAGGGATCTCGACCTGAAGGCGATCTCCAAGCGGGCCGCGCAGATCGCCGAGAAGAAGGTCATCGAGCGTGTGCTCGCTCAGACGCGCTGGAATCGCAAAGAGGCCGCCGAGCGTCTGCAGATCAGCTACAAGGCGCTTCTCTACAAGATGAAGGAGAACGGGCTCAGTGACGGTCGATAGTCCCGTGTCCAGGGAGGGAGTCGGAATGGATCTGGATCGACGCGACGGGCGAGGGCTCGCGGTGCTTCTGCTCGGCCTGCTCGCCATCGCTTGCGCGGTGGGCTGTACGGGTCGCGGTGCGCCGCCGCCGCCGGAAGACGAGCCGGGCGAGCGGGCGGAGTACGTGATCGGCATTCCGGACGTGCTCAAGATCGTCGTCTGGCGCAATCCGGAGCTGTCCGTCGAGGTGCCGGTCCGGAGCGACGGGAAGATCTCCGTGCCCCTCGTCGACGACGTGCAGGCAGAAGGCCTCACGCCCGAGGAGCTGAAGGAGGTCCTCACGGAGGCACTGGCCGAGTTCGTGACGGCCCCCGACGTGACGGTGGTCGTGCAGCAGACCAACAGCCATACGGTCACGGTCGTGGGCGGGGTCGCGCGATCGGGCCAGATCGCGTTGACGCGTCAGATGCGCGTCGTCGAGGCGATCGCCACGATGGGCGGCTTCAGCCCCTTCGCGAAGAAGGACCGGATCAAGGTCATTCGCGAGCAGCCGGATGGCAAGACCATCGAATACGCCTTCAACTACGGCGCCTACAGCGCCGGGAAGGCGCCGGACTCGAATCTCCTGCTTCGCCCCGGCGATACGATCATCGTACCGGAATAGCAGAGGCGCCAGATGCAACGGGCGCACGTCTGCGCAGGATTGGGACTCGGAATGATGCTGGTGGCATCGTCGACATACGCGGGAGAGGTCGAGCTGTCGGTCGAGAGCCGCATCGGCGGGGACAGCAACGTTTTCAGAACGTCCACGGGCAAGACGCACGATGGGACCTTCGACATCTCTCCGCGCATCTCCGTGCGCGATGCGAACGACGATCTCGACTACGCGCTCTCCTATCGGCCGACGCACCGGACCTTCTTCGAGACCTCGGGAATCGACGGCGTGGATCACAGCGCCGACGCGCGCGTGGCCTGGGAAGTCAGCGCGGTCGACGAAATCGAGCTCTCG
>JANMTD010000034.1:0-8718 GCA_031390075.1 Deltaproteobacteria bacterium
GGAGCTTCACTTCCTTGAGCGCCGCGGCGTGGGACTTCTTGCTCGTACTCTTTTTCTTCTGCTCGTACTTGTACTTGCCGTAGTCCATGATCCGACACACGGGCGGCCGTGAGGTGGCGGCGACCTCGACGAGGTCGAGCCCTCCTTCGCGTGCGAGCGCGAGCGCTTCCTCGGGCGGCATGACGCCGAGCTGCTCACCGTCCGCGCCGATCACGCGGACCTCTCGCACCCGAATGCGTTCATTCACGCGAACCGTGTCGCGCTCCGGAGCCACAGCTCGGAACTTGGGTCGTGCAGGGATGGATCGTCCTCCTTCTTTACATCAAGGGCGCGGAGCGACGCTCGGCATTCGCCACGCGCAGTGTCTCCACGAGCGTGCCGGCCGGGATCGCATCCAAGGCCTTCTTCGATTTTCGCAGCCGCGGGGCGACCGTGCCCCGCGACAGCTCGTCGTCTCCGATCACGAGGGTGAGCGGAATCTTCTGGCTCTCGGCCTCACGGATGCGGTAGCCGAGGGTTTCGCTTCGATCGTCGACCTCGGCCCGCAGCCCCGCCGCCATGAGCTGATCGCGGATCTCATGGGCGCCCACCGCATGCCGATCGGCGATCGGCAGCAGCACGACCTGAATGGGCGAGAGCCAGAAGGGAAAGTCGCCGCCGGTGTGCTCGATGTAGATGCCGATGAAGCGCTCGAGGGAGCCGAGGATGGCGCGATGGAGCATGGCCGGTTGGTGGAGCTCGCCGTCGCGGCCGACATAACGCAGGCCGAAGCGCCCGGGCATCGCCATGTCGATCTGGATCGTCGCGAGGGTCCAGGCGCGTCCCAGCACGTCCTTGAAATCCGCCTCGACCTTGGGCGCGTAGAAGGCCGCCTCGCCGGGCTTGATCTTGCACTGGAAGCCCGCGCGCTCCACCGCCGCGATCAGCGCCTTCTCGGCGACGTCCCAATCCGCGGGCTCGCCCAGGAACTTTTCCGGCCGGGTCGAGACCGACATTTCGATGCCGTCGACACCGAGCTTCTGGTAGATCTCGGCGGTCATCGCGAAGAAGCGGTCGATCTCGTCGGGGACCTGCTCGGGCTCGCAGTAGATGTGGGCGTCGTCCTGGGCGAAGGTGCGGACACGGGTGATGCCGTTCAGGGTTCCGCTGCGCTCGTTGCGATGAAGACGCGAGAACTCGGCCCAGCGGATCGGGAGCTCGCGGTAGCTCCGCTTCGCGGTCCCGTACAAATGACAATGGCCGGGGCAGTTCATCGCCTTGACACCGAGCTCCTCGCCCTCGTCGGAGCCGGCGAACCAGTACATGTCGTCGTGGAACTTCTCGTAGTGGCCCGAGGTCTTGAAGAGATCCGAGCGGAAGAGCTGCGGCGTCATGACTTCGCGGTAGCCGTATTTCGGATAGAGATCGCGGACGAAGCGCACGAGCTCGTTGTAGAGCGCCATGCCCTTCGGCAGGTAGAAGGGCGAGCCCGGGGCGAGCGAATCGAGATGAAAGAGGCCGAGCTCCGCGCCGACCCGGCGGTGGTCGCGGCGTTTGGCTTCTTCG
The DNA here is from genome assembly GCA_031390075.1 of Deltaproteobacteria bacterium. Taxonomy (GTDB): domain Bacteria; phylum Myxococcota_A; class UBA9160; order UBA9160; family UBA4427; genus UBA4427. The sequence goes on from JANMTD010000034.1 coordinate 1,546, forward strand.
ATCCGCTCGAGGTGTTCCGTCAGCTCCTTCGGCGAGGCGAAGGCGGTGCCGTAGATGCGCTGGAGCTTCTCGCCCTGCTCGTCGCCGCGGAAGTAGGTCCCCGAGGATTCGAGCAGCTTGATGGCGCCGATCTGGCCCGTGTGCTGGACATGGGGACCGCGGCAGAGATCGACGAAGCGGCCCTGGCGGAAGACCGTGATCTCGGCGCCGTCGGGGATGTCTGCGAGGCGGGAGAGCTTGAGCGTCTCGCCCATCGACTGGAAGAGCTTCTCGGCTTCCTCGCGCGAGACGACCTGACGCTCGAAACCCGTCTTCTCGGCGAGGATCGCATTCATCTCCTGCTCGATCTTCGCGATGTCCTCGGGCGTGAAGGCGTTCTCGACGAGGAAGTCGTACTGGAACTTCTCGGAGTGATCGCTTCGCCCGGCGTCGACCTGGGCCCTGGGAAAGAGCCGTTTGACCGCATCGGCCATCACGTGTTCAGCGGAGTGGCGGATCACGTCGCCGCCCGCCGGATCCTTCGCCGTCACGATCTCGAGCGCGGTGTCGCGATCGAGGGGCTTGCGCAGATCGACGAGCGCGCCGTCGATGCGGCCCGCGAGCGCCGCCTTCGCGAGCCCCGGTCCGATTTGCTGGGCGACTTCCAGGACCGTCACGCCGGACGAGAACTCGAGTTGTTTGCCGTCGGGCAAACGGACGGAGATGCTGCTCATGACCGCGGCCGCGCCGCGGGGATCGTGCCTTCCTCGATTCGCCGGCCTGCGGCCGAGCGAGCAAAGGCCTGCGCGCGAGCGCGCGAGACGCGGCTCCACACGCGGACCGATGCGAATCGATGCGGACACTTCAACTCTCTGCTCCTCGAAGAGCTCCCCGAAGAGCTCCCCGAACTCTCCACCCCGCCCTTCACCACACACATCACACGCGCCTCACGCCGCGCGTCACTCCTCGCAGGCGGCGGCCCGCCGACCTGCCCTCGCTGAAGGGCTCTCGGCGGCGGCGCATGCGCGCGTCCCGGCAAATGGGCTGGGGTCTCCCCAGCTGGTAGGCACGGGCGGAATTGAACCGCCGACCCCCGCCATGTCAAGGCGGTGCTCTAAACCCCTGAGCTACGTGCCTGTAGCCAGCTAAGGCGCCGGTTTGATTAGCCTTTTGGATTGGGAGTGTCAATCATTTTCGGGCTGGGAATCCGCATCGGCCGCAATTCAACGGCGGGGCGCCGCCGGAGGCACGACCGCAGTCGGGGCCGGGAGCTCCTCTTCGATGGGCGCGGGCGGAAACCACTGGGCGAGAACCCGGAGCCGCCGCCCTTCACGATCGACCTCGACGGGGTCGAGGATCAGGTCGGCCGACTCGAGGCGGCTGAGCCGTGCCGCGAGCTCCTCGGCGCCGAACGGCGCCTCGACGCGCAGGAGCTGGCGCGCGGGCGAGAACTCGAGGGTCTCGATGCGGGTGACCGCGAGCTGCCGGAGCGCCTCGAAGACCCGGCGCAGACCCGCATGCCTTTCGAGCCCGATCAGCTCAAGGGTGACTGATTGGCTCGTCGCGGCCGCGCCCTGCTTCTCGACCAGGCCTGCTCGGGCGAGCTCCGCCGTGACCCGATCCACGTCGACGATGACTTCGACCACGACCAGGTACTCGGAGCGAACCCCCGGCTCATCGGCGAAGAGGACCGGGTGCTCGCCCTGGTCCTCGATGATCCGGAAGCTCCGGGTGTAGGGCAGGATCTCCCGTCCGAAGATCTTGCGAAAGCGATCCGTCGAGTCCGCAGGGCTCGCGCCCGCCGGCTCGCCGGCGCCCTTCGGCGGCGACACTTCCGATTCGTCCGGGTCGACTTCTTCGCCCATCAGCTCGAGGGCGACCCTCGAGACGCCCTCCCAGAGCGCCTTCCGGATTGCCTCCTCGCGAGGATCGAGCTTGCCCCGGAGCGCCTCGCGAATCGGGTACGCGCCGACCACCTCGACGCGATGGGGCTCGGCCGCCGCCCAGGCAGACGAGCACAGCAGGAATGCGGCCGCGACCAAGACCCCGCCGAAGCGGACCCGAGCTGAGCCCGCGCTGCGATTTCGCTCTGCCCCTACCCCGCATCTCGCCATCTTCACCCCCGTCCCTCCGCGCTCAGAGCGTCCGCTCGGCCACGGGCCGTCCGAACAGCCGATCCACCTCGCGACAGAGCTCCGCCGTCGCCGCTACACCCCGGATCCCGCCGACGCCGAGCACCGTCTCGCTCTCGCCCGGGATCGTGATGTGGAGGAACACGCCGCAATCCCCGACATGGCTTCCGAAGAGCCGCTTCAGTGCCAGCAGCCGGTCCCGCGTCACGTCGGGAGACTGGACCCGCACTCGCAGGCTCGCCGACAGCTTCTCCTCCGCCTCGTCGAGGCGCGTCACCTTGCGCACCAGGATCTTCGGCGGATCGCCCTCTTCGAGTGTGCCCTGGACCACGAGTGGCACGGGCCCACGCCCCCCCTCCGCGCTGGCCTCGTCGCGCGCCACGCGCAGGAGCGCCACGTGCTCTTCGTACACGTCGGAGAAGAAGACGAGCTCGAACGAGCCCTCGAGATCCTCGAGCTGGCCGAAAGCCATCCGACTTCCCCGCTTCGTCCGCGTTTCTCGGAGTCCAGCCAAAAGCCCGCCGGCCCGCACCTCACGCCCGGCGCGGCCCACTGCTGCGAGGGAGGTCGTATCCGTGAAGCGCGCGAGCAGCGGGGCGACGGCGCCGAGCGGATGGCCCGTCACGTAGAAGCCGAGGAGCTCTTTCTCATGGGCCAGGCGCTCGCGCTCGCCCCACTCCGGCGCGTCGACGAGCTTCGGCACCGCGAGGCCCGACCCGTCCGACGATCCCCCGAACAAGCTCGCCTGCCCGACCGCCCGGTCGCGCTGCAGGGACGCCGCCCGCTCGAGGGCGACGTCGATCGAGAGCCACACCGACGCCCGCGCCGGATGGGCGCCGTCGAATGCCCCGCACTTCACGAGCGCCTCGACGACCCGCCGATTCACGCGCCGCGCGTCGACCCGCTCTGCGAAATCGAAGAGGCTCGTGAAGGGCCCGCCGGAGCGGCGCGCCTCGAGAATCGCCTCGATCGCCCCGGCCCCCACGTTCTTGATCCCGGCGAAGCCGAACCGGATCGCGCCCTCGACGACCCCGAAATCCTGCTCCGACTCGTTCACGTCGGGCGGCAGGATGTCGACCGCCTTCTCGCGAACGTGCGCGATGTAGCGGGAGAGCCGATCGTGATTGGCCGACTCGATCGTCAGCACGGAGGCCAGGTACTCGGCGGGATGATTCGCCTTGAGATAGGCCGTCTGATAGGTGATGTAGGCGTACGCGGTCGAATGGGCCTTCGGGAATCCGTAACCCGCGAACTCGACGATCAGATCGAAGACGTGTCCTGCCTCGGCCCCGTCGATGCCGTTGGCCGCGCTGCCATCGATGAATCGATCGCGCTGCTTCTGCATCTCATCGGCCTTCTTCTTGCCCATCGCGCGGCGCAGCAGATCGGCCTCGCCCAGGCTGTAGCCCGCCATCTTCTGCGCGATCTGGAGAACCTGGTCCTGGTAGACGATAACGCCGAGGGTCTCCTCGGTCAGATCGACGATCGTGGGATGCAGGTACTCGATCTTCGTCCCGCCGGTCTTTCGCGCGACGTAGTCGTCGACCATGCCGGACTGGAGCGGCCCCGGTCGGTAGAGCGCGACGAGCGGAATGATCTCGCGGAAGGTCCGCGGCTTCAGCTTCAGGACGAGGTCCGTCATGCCCGAGGATTCGACCTGGAACACACCTTCCGTATCGCCCTCGCAGAGCAGGTCGTAGGCCTTCGGATCGTCGATCGGGATCGCGTTGACGTCGAAGCCCTCGAAGCCCGGCTTCTTGCGGATCATCCGCTCCGCATCCGCCATCAGGGTCAGCGTCTTGAGGCCCAGGAAGTCGAACTTGATGAGGCCGATCTTCTCGATGCAACCCATGTTGTACTGGGTCATCACGTCGCCCGATTTCGGGTCTTTGTAGAGCGGGACCATCTCGATCAGGGGGCGCGTTCCGATCACGACGCCCGCGGCATGCTTCGAGGCATGGCGCGTCAGGCCCTCGAGGTTGCGCGCCGTCTCGAGCAGACGCCGGACCTGGGAATCCGCGTCCATCAGGGTGCGCAGCTCCGGCGACTGATTGATCGCATCGTCGAGCTTGATGCCGAGGACGTCGGGGATCAGCTTCGCGATCCGATCGACGTCGCCGAAGGGCATCCCGAGCACGCGCCCCACGTCCCGGATCGCCGCCTTCGCCTGCAGCGTCCCGAAGGTCACGATCTGGGCGACTTTCATCGCGTCGTAGCGCCCGTCGAGGGAGTCGCCCTCCGCGACCGCACCGTCGTACTTGTCCGCGACGTAGCGGATCACCTGCTCCCGGCCGCGCATGCAGAAGTCGACGTCGATATCCGGCATCGAGATGCGCTCGGGATTGAGGAAGCGCTCGAAGATGATGTCGTACTCGATCGGATCGACGTTGGTGATGTTCATCCCGTAGGCGACGAGACTGCCCGCCGAGCTGCCGCGGCCCGGGCCGACGGGGATGCCGTTCTTCTTCGCGTAATTGATGAAGTCGGCGACGATCAGGAAATAGCCCGGAAAGCCCATCGTCTTGATCACGGAGAGCTCGTGCTCGAGGCGCGCGGCGTAGACCTCGCGCCCGCCCTCGAACGGCTCGTCCGGCGCCATCGAGAGCTTGGCCCGCAGCCCGCTCCAGGCCTGCTCGTCCATCACCTGCTCGAGGGTCTTCCCGGCCGGGACCTGGAAGTCCGGCATGTGGTACTCGCCCATGGGAATCTCGACGTCGCAGCGCTCGGCGATTTCCAGCGTCGCTTCGACGGCCTTCGGCAGATCGTGGAAGACCTGCCGCATCTCGTCGCCGTCCTTGACGTAGAAGCCGTGGCCATCGAATCGGAAACGCTTTTCGTCGGAGACGTTCGCGGCCGTGCCGACGCATAACAGAAGATCGTGGTCGTCGTGGTCGTGGGCCTCGAGATAGTGCGCATCGTTGGTGGCGACGAGGGGGACGCCGAGGTCCTGGCTCATCTTGATGAGCTCTTGATTGACGATCTCCTGGGCGGGGATGCCGTGGCGCTGGATCTCGAGGTAGTAGCGGTCGCCGAAGAGCCGCTTGAAGTCGGAGGCCAGGGTCCAGGCGCGATCGGGCTCGTTCGCGAGGATCGAGCGGGGGACGGGGGCCGACAGACAGCCCGAGGTGCAGATCAAGCCCTGGTGGTGGCGTTCGAGGAGCTGCCAATCGATGCGCGGCTTGTAGTAGAAGCCCTCGAGATAGGCCCTCGACACGAGCTTCATCAGGTTCTGGTAGCCCTGGGCGTCCATCGCGAGCAGCAGCAGGTGATTGATCGCATCGAAGCCCGTGTCCTCGCGCGACTTCTTCTCGCGATCGAAACGCGAGCCGCCGGCGAAGTAGACCTCGCAGCCGATGATCGGCTTGACGCCGTTGGCGCGGGCCTTCTCGTAGAACTCGACGGTTCCGAACAGGTTCCCGTGATCGGTCTGGGCGACCGCCGGCATGTTCGCGGCCTTCGCGCGGGCGAAGAGCGGATTGTGCTTGATCGCGCCGTCGAGCAGCGAGTACTGGGTGTGGAGATGGAGATGGACGAACGGCGCGGGCACGGCCTATTCCCACTCGATCGTCGCCGGCGGCTTGCTCGAAACGTCATAGACGACGCGGTTGATGCCCTTGACCTCGTTGATGATGCGCCGCGAGATGCGACCGAGCACGGCGTAGGGAATCTCGGCGAACTCCGCCGTCATTGCGTCGGTCGACGTCACGCAGCGCAGTGCCACGACGTTCTCGTAGGTCCGCCCATCCCCCATCACACCGACACTCTGCACCGGCAGGAAGACGACGAGCGCCTGCCAGATCTCGTCGTAGAGCCCCGCGGTGCGGATCTCCTCGATCAGGATCGCATCCGCCTCCCGCAGCGGCTCGAGGCGCGCGCGCGTCACTTCGCCGAGGATCCGGATCCCGAGACCCGGCCCCGGAAACGGATGCCGCCCGAGGGCGCGCGCCGGCAGCCCGAGCTCGCGACCGAGCGCGCGGACCTCGTCCTTGAAGAGCTCGCGCAGCGGCTCGACCAGCGCGAGCTTCATGTCCTCGGGCAGTCCGCCGACGTTGTGGTGCGTCTTGATCGTGACCGACTTGCCCTTGACGGAGACGCTCTCGATCACATCCGGATAGAGAGTCCCCTGCACGAGGAACGAGACGTCGCCGATCTTCGCGGCCTCGGCCTCGAAGACCTCGATGAAGAGATTGCCGATGATCTTGCGCTTCTTCTCGGGATCCGTGACCCCCGCGAGCGCTCCGAGAAACCGTTCGGACGCATCGACGGAGACAAGCCGTACACCGAGCGCCTCGCGAAACAGCGCCTCGACCTCGGCGCGCTCATTCTTTCGCATCATGCCGTGGTCGACGAAGATGCAGGTCAGCTGATCGCCGATCGCGCGATGGACGAGCGCCGCGGCCACGGACGAGTCGACGCCTCCGGAGAGCCCGCAGACCGCTCGCGCGCCCCCGACCTGCTTCCGGATGGACTCGATCGTATCGTCGACGAACGAGGACATCGTCCAGGTCGGTTGGCAGCCGCAGATGCGCAGCACGAAATTCTCGAGGATCTGGCGGCCGCCCTCGGTGTGGACCACCTCGGGATGGAATTGCACGCCCCAGATCGGCGCCACATCCGACCGCACGGCGGCGAAGGGCGAACCACCGGAGGTCGCGATCCGGCGCATGCCCGGAGGCAGCTCGAGCACCCGATCGCCATGGCTCATCCAGACGACGTGCTCGGAGTCGCGGGGGAGGCCCTCGAACAGGGGATCGTCGCATTCGAGCTTCAGCAGGGCGCGGCCGTACTCCCGATCCTCCGCCGATTCGACCCGACCGCCCAGGCGCTGGACGAGGAGCTGGAGCCCGTAACAGATGCCGAGGATCGGAACCCCGAGCTCGACGATGCCGCGGTCCATGTCGGGCGCGTCGGCGTCGAGCACGGAGCTCGGCCCGCCCGACAGGATGATTCCCGTCGGCGCGAACGCACGCACGAAGTCCAGCGAGACGTCTGCCGGATGGAGCTCGCAGTAGACGTGGGCCTCGCGCACACGGCGGGCGATCAGCTGGGAATACTGCGCGCC
>JANMTD010000056.1:0-6177 GCA_031390075.1 Deltaproteobacteria bacterium
GTCCGCCGATCTCCTTGGCGAGGCGATCGATGATGCGCGCGAAGATCTCCCAGGGAATCGTTCGGGCCTGGTTGGCCAGCACCGCCACGTCGAGTCCCAGATCCTCGGAGATTCTCGCAATCGATACGCCGGTTCGACGAGCGCCATCGACGACGCTGCTCAGTACGTGGCTCGAAACGCCGCTCAAGGTACCGACCTCATCTCACTCCCAGCTTACCCCGTGTGGTTTCGACTCCCCCGGTGAAAATCAAGTCCAGGCCCCTCAAGCAACGTTCAACTCGGGCCGAAAGCGCCTGCGTCGCATGCGCGATCGGCTCTCCCGCCGGTCCGCCACAGGAGGGCGTGGCGTGCACACTCAGCGGGATCGCAAGAAGCTACTCGAACGGGCGATCGATTCCAGCGTGGACCTCGGAATCGGAAACTGCAATGCCGAGGACGCCCGCTCCGACGGACGCCACGTCAGGATCCGGGGCCGCGACCTCGTCAACTTCGCTTCCTGCAGCTACCTCGGTCTCGAGCTCGATCCCCGTCTGATCGAGGGCGCCGTCGACGCGACCCGGCGCTTCGGGATCGAGACGAGCTCCTCGCGCGCGTACCTCTCGTCGCCGCTCTACACCGAGTTCGAAGCCGCGATCGAGCAGATCTTCGGGGGCGCCCACGTGGTCGTCGCCCCCACTACGACGCTGGGACACCTCGCGGCCCTGCCCGCGCTGATCGACGACGACGACGCCATCATCCTCGACCACCAGGTCCACTCGAGCGTCCAGCTGGCCGCGAAGCTCGTGCACGCCAGCGGCACGACGCTCGAGGTGCTGCCCCACAATCACCTCGATCGCCTGGAAGATCGCGTCGCCGCGCTCGCAAAGACCCATCGCCACGTCTGGTACATGGCCGACGGCGTCTACAGCATGTTCGGCGACCTGGCCCCGGTCGCGAAGGTCGCGGAGATCCTCGACCGCCACGAGCAGATGCGCTTCTACGTCGACGACGCCCACGGCATGAGCTGGTGTGGTCCGAACGGCTCGGGCAGCGTGATGGACGCGATGCCGCTGCATCCGCGCATGCTGCTCTCGACAGGTATGGCGAAGGGCTTCGGAACGGGGGGCGGGCTGATCGTCTCCTCGAGCGCCGAGATCAAGAAGAAGGTCCGGCGTTTTGGACCGACGCTGATCTTCGCGGGGCCGCTCCAGCCGCCGATCCTCGGCGCGGCGATCGCCTCGGCTCGCATCCATCTGAGCCCCGAGATCGCCGTGATGCAGGCCGAGCTGCGCGAGCGCATGGCGATCTTCGCCGAGCGGATCGGTCGGCATCCGATCCCCGTCGTCTCGCCTGGGAATACACCGGTCGGCTTCGTCGGGACCGGACCGACGCAGGTCTGCCAGATCCTGTGCGGCCGCTTGATGGACAAGGGCTTCTTCACCAACCCTGCCCAGTTTCCCGCGACTCCGGCGCGGCGCAGTGGCAATCGTTTCCTGATCACGCGCCACCACACGCGCGAGGACCTCGAGGGACTGGCCGACGCGCTGGCCGAGCACTGGGAGCCGGCGGTCCGCGAGGCCGGCGTCGAGCCCTACGAGATCTGGCGGGCCTTCGGCCTCGAGGCGCCCATCGCCCCGGTCGTCCGTTCGGCGCGCGCACGCTCGACCGAGCTCTATCTCGAGTCCTGCGATTCGATCGACAAGCTCCTGCGCGGGGAGTGGGACTCGCTGATGCGCGACCGCGGCTGCCTCGGCTCCGAAGGCATGGCGCTCTTCGAAGCGATCTTCGGGCCGGAGGCGCCGTCCGAGAATCGCTGGGATTTCCGGTACTACGTGGTGCGCGACGGGAAGGGCCAGCCCGTGCTCGCGACCTGCTTCAGCGGCGCGCTCTGGAAAGCGGACATGATGGCGCCGGCCGAGGTGTCGGAGCGGGTCGAGAAGCGCCGCGCCGTCGAGCCGCTCTTTTTGACCCACCGGGTCTTCTCGATGGGATGCCTGTTGTCGGAGGGCAACCATCTCTGGCTGCGCGATGCCGTCGATTCGTCGACCAGCCAGGCTGCGATCGCGCTGATGTTGCGCGCGGTGCGGAGCGATGCCGATCGCCTCCGCTGCTCGGTGCGCGTGGTGCGCGACCTGCCGAGCGACGACCTGGGCCTGGCGCATCGATTCGCCTCGGAGGGGATGATGTCGATGGCGGCCCCCGAGAGCCTCGTCGTCGAGAATGTGCTCGGGAGCGAGCAGGAGCTCATCACCTCCCTGGGTCGCAAGCATCGCTACCACCAGGCGCGTTATGTGGCGCCCTTCGACGACAGCTACGACGTCGAAGTCGTCAACGACGCCTCGCGGGCCCTCGCCGACGCAGAGGTCGACCAGCTCTACGCCCTCTACGAGAACGTGCGAGCCGAGAACCTCGAGTTGAATACCTTCCCCCTCCCGCGCACCTTCCTGCGCGCGATGGCGTCGTCTCCGGGCTGGGAGCTGCTGATCTTCCACGAGCGCGAGCGCCGGGAGCGCGGCCCGGTCTGCTTCCTCGCGAGCTACGTCGGCGACGCCGTCTACACACCGCTTCTCACGGGCCTCGACTACACCCTCGTCCGCGATCGCGGCCTCTACCGCCAGATGCTCCGCCACGGGACGCTCCGGGCCCGCGTGCTCGGCAAGCGGAAGGTCCATTTCGGCTTCGGTGCGAGCCTCGAGAAGCGAAGGTTCGGCGCGCGGCCGCAGGCGTCGACGATGTACCTCGAGGCCGACGACCACTACGCCTTCGACGCGCTGGCGCATATCGCTGCGGAGGCGGGGTGAGCGACGGCGGCTCCGGCTGCCGAGGCGACCACAGCCCGCACGGTGCGCGCAGGCGATCGGGCGCGCGGATCGCCGGACGCTCGGTCCTCGGCCTCGGCGCGCTCGCGTTGACCGGTCTCGCCACGGTCTATTCGCTGAGTGAACGGGCGCTCGCAAGACATTATTCTGTGCCTGCGCAGCCGAGCTCGTTGGGGATCGAGGTCGACGACGCCCTCGTCGATCGCGGCCGTCATCTCGTCACCGTCGTCGCGCAGTGCAGCTACTGCCACGGCTCGGATCTCGCGGGTCGCGAGATGGCCGACGACCCGTGGATCGGACGCCTGTACGCGTCGAATCTGACCCGCGGTGAAGGGGGCGTCGGAGCACGGCTCAGCGACCCCGGCTGGGCGGCCGCGCTCCGGCACGGCGTCGATTCGAGCGGTCGATCGCTGCTCTTGATGCCCTCGGCCCAGCTCGCGCGACTGACGGATCGCGATCTCGCGGCGGTCGTCGCCTACCTGCGCCAGGTTCCGGCGGTCGATCGCATCCTGCCCGAGAAACGGACGGGTTGGCTCACGCGCGTCGTCGTCGCCCTGGACCTGGCACCGGACCTGATCTCCGCGCAGCAGGTCGCCGACGAGATGGGCCCTTCACGCGCTGTGGCCCGAACCTCGACTGCGATCGCGCCGGAGGCCACCCTCGCGTCCGGCGAATACCTGGTCGCGTTAGGCGGCTGCCGGGTCTGCCACCGCGCGGATCTCGCCGGCGGACTCCATCCGCTCTCGCTCCCGGGCGAGCCCGTACCGCCGGATCTCACGCCCGGAGGTGTGATGGTCGGTTGGACGGGGACCGACTTCGCGCGCGCGATGCGGGAGGGTCGAACGCCGGACGGGCGCGTCCTCGACCGGGAGTTCATGCCATGGCCGGCTTTCGCGGGACTTCGAGATGAAGAGGTCGACGCGATCTGGCGCTACCTCGAGAGTCTCGGGGAGCGCGGCGATCCGCGTGCGCCCGGGGGCACCGAGGTCGCGGGTCGCGAGGACGACCGCTCGCGGAGCTGAAGTCAACCTGCACGTCTCACTCGGACCGTGTGAGGCGTCGTCTCCGGAGCCACGCGAGGACGGCTGCCCCCGCGGCTGTCGCGCCGCCCATGCCGGGCTCGGGCCTTCGCTCAAAAAGAGCGAAGCACCATCGCATAGCCGGGCCGACGGAACTCGACGACGTTCTCGATGAGCCAGGCCCGGGTGACCCATTGCCAGGCCACGAACTCGCGACCATCTGGGACGGGTTGGATTTCGCCGCGCAGCGCATCGAAGAGGAACCACCGATGTGTTTGGCCGACGCGGCCCTTTTCGGACTTCAATTCGTCGGGGTACTCGTAGCTGACCCAATCCGGATACTCGGCCGCGAGCTGGACATCGCCACGACCCAGTCCGGTCTCCTCGTGCAGCTCGCGCCAGGCAGCGACCGCCGGAGTCTCGTTCGATTCGAGGCCGCCCTGGGGAAGCTGCCATCGACCCGGTACATCGCCGCGCTCGAAAGCCAGGAGTCGATCGTCGGGACCGCGCACGACGATCACGACACCGGCACGGAAGTGGGGGCTGACCATTGGATCGAGACGCTCCAGGGTGTCGCAGGGTGGGTTGGATCGAGGCGCGGTCGCTCGCCGAGGGCAGTCGGCGGCCGGCGGCGTTCATGGAAACAGAAAGGCCCCGACGTTGCCGTCGAGGCCTTCGAGAATGAGTGGTGCGGCGAAGAAGACTCGAACTTCCACGAGGTTGCCCCCGCCAGCCCCTCAAGCTGGTGCGTCTACCATTTCCGCCACCGCCGCACGCGGGCGCGGAACATAACCAAGCGGATCCGCCACGCCCATAGGCCGCGCCAGGAATCAGCCGGTCGATCCGCTGAAAAACGAGCCGAACGTTCCCGCCCCTTTTCAGGGCTTCGCCGCCGGCGTCTCGGATTCCGTCGGGGCTGCTTCGGGCGCCGAATCGGAGGCCTCGGCCGCGGGGTCTGCGCTCGCTGCGGTCGGCACGGCCGGCGCGACCGGTTCCGCATCGGCAGCCTCGGCATCGTTGCCCGCCGAAGCGCTGGGAATCTCGACGAGAGCAGCTTCTTCCGAATCCGGATCCGTCGCCGCCGCCGGGATCTCCTCGAGACCCGACTCGTCGGCCTCCGGTGCGGCCGAACCCTCGGGCACGAAGGGCTCGGACTCTTCGAAGAGGCGCACGTCGGAGGACTTGTATCCGAGGTAGGAGAGGGTGAGCGAGGTGCCCATGAAGATGATGGCGCTCGCCGTCGTGATCCGGGTCAGGAAGTTGCCGGCCCCGCGGCTGCCGAAGATCGTATTCGCGCTGCCGCCGCCGAGCGAGGCCCCGAGATCCTGGCCCTTGCCGCGCTGGAGCAGCACGACGCCGATCAGGATGAAACAGACGAGAAAATGAAGGACGTAGAGAAAGGTCTGCATCAGGAGCGCTCCAATCGGGTCTCGCGACAGGTCGAGACGATGCTTGAAAAATCACCCGGATCGAGGCTCGCGCCGCCGACGAGGGCGCCATTGACGTCGGGCTGCTCGAGGAGACTGCGGGCGTTCGCGGGTTTAACGGACCCACCATAGAGGATCCGGACCCGCTCTCCCCCCTGGCCGAGGCCTGCGACGAGCAGGCGCCGGATCTGGGCATGGGCCGCCTGGGCGAGCTCGGGGGTCGCCACGCGACCGGTTCCGATCGCCCACACGGGCTCGTAGGCGACGACGAGGGCATCCCCGGCCGGGCGACCCGATTCGGCAACCCGTCGAATCGGAGCCGCGAGCTGGCGTTCGAGGACGCTCGATACCGCTTCGGCCTCGCGCTCGGCGAGGGTCTCCCCGACGCACAGCACGGCGCGCAACGTCGAGGGCAGCACCCGCTCGAGCTTGGCCTCGATGCGCAGGTCACTGTCCCCGAACGATTGGCGGCGCTCGCTGTGGCCGACCAGGACGAAGCGACAGCCGAGGTCTTCGAGCATCGCGAGGGACACCTCGCCGGTGAAGGCGCCGGCGCTCGCTTCATGGAGATCCTGCGCCGCGAGCGCCACGCCCGAGCCCGCGAGGCTGTGGCCGAGGCGCTCGAGGGCGGGGAAGGCCGGCGCGATGGCGACCTCGAGACGGCTTCCGAGATCGCCCGCGATCGGCGCGAGCAGCGGGCGGAGCCGATGCGCGAACTCGGCCGCCTGGGACGCGGTGTGATTCATCTTCCAGTTCGCGACGACGAGCGGGACAGGCTTCATCCGTCGCCTTCCCGATCAAGCGCCGCGACACCCGGAAGCGTCAGGCCCTGGACGAACTCGAGGGAGGCACCGCCGCCGGTCGAGAGATGGCTGATGCGGTCGCCGACACCGATCTTGGCGACGGCGGCGAGGGAGTCACCGCCGCCGACGA
>JANMTD010000066.1:0-3464 GCA_031390075.1 Deltaproteobacteria bacterium
CCTGCAGCTGCTCGCATTTCGGGTCGAGCGGTTGTCCGACCGACGTCCCGAACTCGAGGAAGGCGAAGAGCAGGATGTCGGCGAGGCTGAAACGCGAGCCGCAGATGAAGTCCTTGCCCGCCATCAGGCCGTCGAGCCAGACGAGCCGTTCCTGGGCGATCGCCTTCAGATCCGCTGCCGCCTGCGGAATGCATCGCATGCGGCCTTGGAACAGCGGGAGGCCTTCCGAATAACGGAAGCCGTTGGCCATGTTCTCGATGATGTTCAGATCGATCCGCCGGACCCACATGCGCGTCTCGGCCCGCTCCTCCGGCGTCTTGCCCATCAGCTTGCCGCCCGTCTTCTCGTCGAGGTATTCGGCGATCGCGGTGATCTCGGAGATGAAATGGCCGTTGTCGAGCTCGAGGGTCGGGAGCTGCCCGGCGGGATTGCGTTTCATGTGATCGCCCTGGCGGTTCTCACCCTTCATCAGGTCGACGGTCACCTGCTCGACCTTGGCGCCGGTCTCGGCGACGGCGATGGTGACGACACGGGGATTCGGGCCCATTCCGGTATAGAGCTTCATCGGGGATTTCCTTCGCGGTGGTTTGCGGTCTGTGCGACATTCCGCTCGACAGAGGAGGGGTCGTGGAGTCGACCGCTCGAGGCACGGGGGTACGGCGCGTGGGTCAGAGATTGACTCAATCGCGTGGCCTGGGCAAAGCAGGGGAGCGCGGCGGGGGAGCCGGCCCGAGTGGTTGTCTGCCGTCGCGGCGGTGTTCCGGCATCCGACGCCTCTGCTAGGATCGGCCGACCCGGACCAGGCTTCGAAGCCACGCTTCGAAGCGATGAAAGGACAGCGATGCGCACGCGCCCGACTCGCGGTGGCCATTCGATTCGACTCTTTTCGGCGAAGAAGGTTTCGGTGAAGAAGCTGACGGCCGCCGCTGCCGTGCTCTCTCTGATCGGCCTCATCGGCGCGGGGCCCGCCGCGGCCGCCTGGGACTGGTCGACCGGCGAGCAGGTCCTCCTCACGGGTATGGACGTGGTGATCGTGCGACCCCTCTCCGCCGTTCGCGTGGGAGTCGGGGCTGTGCTGATGGTGCCCGCGTCGATCCTGGCCTCGCCCGCCTGCATCGTGAAGCTCTTCGCGAGGGAGGATTGCCGACCGGTCTACGAGGCACCCTACGAGGTGCTGGTCGGGGAGCCGGCCGAGTACGCGTTCAATCGCAAGATGGGCGAGCTCTGATCCCGCCTATCCCGCCCGCCCGAGCGTCGGCCCGCCCTGCGATCTCAAGCCGGCCGCGACGGGCGGACGGCGCGCCAGAACGCGTAGAGAACCGCAAGCGCCGCGATCACTCCACCACTGATCTGCCACTGCCCACCCCAGTCGAGGCGCTCGACACCGAGCGCCACGAGCAGCGCGAGCGCGACCCCGACCAGCGCTTCGCCCGCGACAGCCCCGGACGCGAACAGCACGCCGCCATCGGCGCCCACATCCGCAGCGGGGCGAGCCCGTCGCGCCCAGGCCTCGATCATCCCGCCCGCCGCGATCGGAACCGAGAGTCCGAGGGGCAGGTACATGCCGACCGCGATCGGCATCAGGTGGAGTCGAGTCGTGCTCCCGCGCCGCGCCAGCGCCGCGTCGAGGCCTAACACGACGGCACCGGCACCCGCGCCGAGGGCCACGAGGCCCCAGGGCAGCGATTCGTCGCCGAAGAAGCCCCGGGCGAGACTCGCGAAGAGGCTCGCCTGGGGGGCCGCTAGCTCGCGCGAGCCGATCCCGTAAGCGTCGTCGAGGAGCTGGAGCACGGGCGCCATCACGAGCGCCGCGACGGCCACACCGGCCAGCTGGATCTGCTGCTGTCGCCAGGGGGTCGCACCGACCAGCGAGCCCGTCTTCAGGTCGTTGCAGACGTCGCCCGCCGTACAGGCGGCACAGCAGACAATGGCCGCGACGCCGAGCGTCGCCACCATGCCCTGCATCCCCGTATAGCCCGCGAGAAAGAGCACGGCGCCCGTCGCCAAGACGGCCGTGATGGTCATGCCGGAGACGGGGCTGTTGCTGTTTCCGACGAGGCCGACGATGTAGCTCGCGACGCCGACGAAGAAGAAGCAGGCCACGACCATCAGCCCGGTCGCGAGCAGCGCGATCCCGACCGCCCCGGTGAAGTGCAGGTAGAGTCCGGCGGTCGTGGCAATCGCCACGGCGGAGAGCGACAGGATCCAACCACTCGAGAGATCGATGCGCACGCCACCCGGCTCGGCGCGCGTGGTCCAACCCAGGCGCAGCTCCCGCACGGCCCGCGCCAGCCCTGCCCGCACGCGCACGAGCGCCGCGATCCCGCCGACCGCCATTGCCCCGACGCCGACATAACGCACGCCCTGGGACCAGAGCGTCCATGCGCGCTCCGCCGGTGCGGTGGCCAACGAGAGATCGAGAGCCTGATGCAGCGCGGCGGAATCCGGAGCCAGGAAGGGCGCGAGCTCCGCCATCGCCGGCAGTGCGATCCACCAACCGAGCGCCCCTCCCAGGAAGATCTGGACCGCCACCTCGAAGCGGACGATCACACCGACCGCGACGAGCGCTGGAGATACCTCGGCGCCGATAAAAAGCGGCCTGCCCGCGACGAGGCCCGCATGCTCGAGCACCCCCGACGCGAGCCCGAGCTGACCGACCGCAAGCTTCACGATCCCGCCGAGGAGCCCGCCCTCGACCACGGCCCGGGCAGCGTCCGGCCCCGACTCGTCCATGCCCGCTCGCAGCACCGACGCACACGCCACGCCCTCCGGATAGGGCAGCTCCGGGCTCTCCTCGATGAACACGCGCCGCATCGGGATCATGAAGAGCACGCCGAGCCAACCCCCGGCCGTCGCGATCAGCGCCGTCGTCCAGTAGTCGAACTCGCGCCAGAATCCGATCAACACGAGCGCGGGCACGGTGAAGATGATCCCGGCGGCCAGGGACTCGCCAGCGGAGGCGGCGGTCTGGACCATGTTGGCCTCGAGCACGGTGCCGTTGCGCAGGATCCGCCGCAGGATCAGCATCGCGAGCACCGCCGCCGGGATCGCCGCCGAGACGGTCATCCCGACCTTCAGCCCGAGGTAGACGTTGGCCGCGCCGAGGATGACCGAGAGCGCGAGGCCGAGAACCCAGGCCCGCAGCGTCGATTCGCCCTCCGGTGCTGTCGCCGCTCCCGCCCCGTGCACTTCCGCCATGCTGCCCCCCGGTGACGGAGTGAACCGTCGGGCGCTGGCCAACGCAACCGCGATCGTGCGAATCAGGCGACGCGAGGCTAGGCGGGAGCCGAGACGTCCGGCGGCGCCTCGCCCGACCGTCGGGCCGTCCACACGGCATTCTCCTCGGCGAGCATGCCGAAGCGACGGAGGTGGTATCGGATCGTCGAGCGGTCCTTGCCCATCCGCCTTGCCATTTCGGCGAGATTGCCCCGGCACTCGACGAGCAATCGCTCGAGCTGCGCGCG
>JANMTD010000105.1:0-1947 GCA_031390075.1 Deltaproteobacteria bacterium
ACTCGTCTCCAGCTGGATCCGGACGCATCAGGTCTTCGCGCCCGCCTACCGCGACCGCGTCCCGTACGTCGTGGTCCAGGTCTCCCTCGTCGACCAGGCCGATATCCGCCTGATCGGCGGCTGGCATGCGGAGCGCGACCCGATCGTCGGGGAGCCCGTCGCGCCCCGCTTCGTCCGGCGCGCGAGCGGTACGGCCGTGCTCGACTGGGAGCCCCGCCGTCTGGCCTAATACGGCTCGTCCCCCTCGATCGTGACCCGGTGCAGGATGCGCCGCTCGTCGTAGTCGGGGACCGCGTAGTGCTGGGCGCAGCGGTTGTCGAGGAAGGCGACGGAGCTCTCGTCCCACTTGAAACGCACCTGGAACTCCGGCGTGCGCACGTGCTCGAAGAGAAAGCGCAGGACGGCTTCGCTCTCGGGCTCCGGCAGCTCGCGGATGCGCGTCGTCGAGTTCGCGTTCACGAAGACGAGCTTCTTTCCCGTCACCGGATGGGTCCGGATCACCGGATGCGTGACGGGCGGCAGCCTGCGCTGGATATCGACGAGGGGCTGCGTGACGTGGCCGGCCCGGATGCCGCGGCTCGCTGAGCGCGTGATGTCGTGCTCGGCCGTGAGGCCGTCGAGCAGCTTTCTCATGGGCGTCGAGAGCGCGTCCCAGGCTGCGTACATGCTCGCGAACATCGTGTCGCCGCCGTAGCGCGGGACCTTCACGGCGCGCAGCACGGAGCCGAGGGCCGGGCGCTTCGTGTAGGTGTGGTCGGCGTGCCAGTTGTCGGCGCCGTCGCCGCGGGGCGAGACCTGATCGAGGACGTTGATCGCCGGATTGTCGTGGTATTTCGTCTTGAGGGGCGGCGCCTGGATCGGTCCGAAACGCCGCGCAAAGGCGATGTGGTCCGCCTCCGTCAGCGCCTGGCCGCGGAAGAAGAGCACGAGATGGGCGTGGAGCGCGCCGCGGAGCGCTTCGACGGCCTCGTTCGAGAGGGGTTTCGACAGATCGACGCCGCGAATCTCGGCGCCGATTTGCGGCGTGACGGGGAGGATCTCGATCGTCATCGTCTCGCCCTCAACCGAGCTCGAGCCATGCGCTCTTCGTCTGCTGGTAGCCCTTCAGGCTCTCGAGGCCCGAGTCGCGGCCGTAGCCCGAGTCCTTGTAACCGCCGAAGGGGACGGCCCAGTGGATCCGGCGATAGGCGTTGACCCAGACGGCGCCCGCCTGGATGTCGCGTACGAAGCGGTGGGCGCGGTTCAGGTCCTTCGTCCAGACGCCGGAGGCGAGGCCGTAGCTCGTGTCGTTCGCGATCGCGAGGGCCTCGTCGTCGTCGTGGAAGGGAATCGCGCAGGTGACCGGGCCGAAGATCTCCTCGCGACAGACGCGCATGCCGTTATTCGCGCCGCGAAAGAGCGTCGGCGCCACGAAATAGCCCTTCGCGAGCGGCGAGTCGGCGGGAAAGTTCTCGGGCCCGAAACGGCCCCCGAAGACGATCTCGGCGCCTTCCTTGCGGCCGAGCTCGATGTAGTGCTTGACCTTCTCGAACTGCGCAGCGAAGGCGATCGGGCCCATCGTGGTCGTCGTGTCGAGGGCGTTACCGAGGCGCACGACCTGCTTCACGTGCTTCTCGATCCGCTCGATGAGCTGATCGTAGATCGTGTCCTGGATCAGGAGCCGCGAGCCCGCGACACAGGTCTGGCCCGCACCACCGGTGAAGATGGCGGCCGTGCTCGCGCCGATCGTCGCCTTGTCGAGATCCGCGTCGGCGAAGACGATATTCGGGCTCTTGCCGCCGAGCTCGAAGGCGAGGGGCTTGAGTCCGGGGGCCGAGCGCTCGGTGATCCGCCGCGCGGTCTGGGTCGAGCCCGTGAAGGCGATCTTGCGGACGTCGGGGTGGCGGACGAGGGCATCTCCCGCGACCTCGCCGGTCCCCGACACGACGTTCACGACGCCGGGCGGAA
>JANMTD010000215.1:0-2683 GCA_031390075.1 Deltaproteobacteria bacterium
CGTTGTCGAGTCGCGCCGGGTCGCTCTCGAAGGGCGAGTCGCCCGCACCCGCGCGCAGGTCGCCGCCTGCGCAGAAGGCCTGATCACCGGCGCCGGTCCACACGATGGCTCGAATCTCGGGAAGTGACTCGGCTTCACGGAGGCCCGCCGCGATCCCGTGGGCGACGTCGTCGTTGATGGCGTTGCGGCGCTCGGCCCGGTCGATCGTGATCCAGAAGACCGGGCCTCGGGCCTCGGTCCGCACGACTCGTTCGCCCGTCTCTCGTACGTCCCTCTCTTGTTGGCCAGAGTCGGGCGCTTCGCGTTTCTTCACGGGCAAACGGATCTCCTCGTCTCCATCGACAGCGCTCGGCGCAGGCTCTGAAAAAAAGCAGGCCCTGTCAAGGCATCTGCGCGAGCATGAGGGAATTGGCCGCCCGGCGTGGGATGGGCTCGCCCCTCTCGTCGAAAAGGGGGACGAAGAGGATGGAACGGAACATGTCGACCGCCTTTGCGCTGAGTGAGGATCGGGTTGCGATTCTCGATGCCGCCGACCGCTACGCGCGCGAGCGGCTCTTTCCCCTGGCACGCCGGATGGACGACGAGGAGTGGTGGCCGGACGCCGAGTTCCGCGCGCTGGGGAGCGCGGGCTATCTCGGCATCACGGTGCCGCCGGCGCTCGGCGGCGCCGAGCTCGATCTTTTTGCCAGCGGGTTGGTGCTGCAGGCCTTTTCGCGCTGGAATCACGCGCTCGGGCTCTCCTGGGTCGCCCACGAGAATCTCTGCATGAACAACATCCTGCGTTCCGGGACGAAGGAGCAGGTCGAGCGCTTCGTTCCGCCGCTCTGCGATGGCCGGGCGATCGGCTGCCTGGGGCTCACGGAGCCGGGGGCGGGCTCCGATGCCCTCGGCTCGATGGCGACGCGCGCCGTGCGCGACGGCGACGACTACGTCATCAACGGCCGCAAGCTCTACATCACCAACGGCCCCGTCGCCGACTACTGCCTGCTCTACGCGCGAACCGATCCCAGTCGCGGCACGCGGGGCATCACGGCCTTCGTCGTCGACATGAAGACCCCCGGTGTCCGCGTCGCCCAGAAGCTCGAGAAGATGGGCTTCCGCGGCTCGCAGACGGCGGAGCTCGCTTTCGACGATTGTCGGGTTCCGGTGGCGAACGTGCTCGGGAAGGAGAACGAGGGCGTCAAGTGTGTCATGAGCGGCCTCGACCTCGAGCGGGCGATGATCGCGCCGATCTGCGTCGGCATGGCCGAGCGCGCCCTCGAGCTCTCGATCGCCCACGCGAAGGAGCGTGTCCAGTTCGGCGAGCCAATCGCGAACTTCCAGATGATCCAGGCGCGGCTCGCGGAGATGTCGACCCTGGTCGAGACGATGCGCGTCTACAACTACTACTGCCTGTCGGCCCTGAACGACCTTGCGCCCGGGGAGGGCGGTCGCGGCGAGGTCCACCGCATCTCGGCGACTTCGGTCATGTACTGCGCGGACTCGATGAATCGCGTCCTCGACCACGCCGTCCAGATCCACGGCGGCGCCGGCTACATCTGGGAGACGGAGCTGAACCGCCTCTTCCGGGGCACCAAGCTGCTCGAGATCGGCGCCGGCACGACCGAGGTCCGCAAGCTCATCATCGCCAAGGAGCTGCTCGCCTAGCACTTCGACAGGATCGCCCCGCTCATGCCGGCGGAGAGCAGCACGTTCTCGACGTTCGCAACCTGGTTGGTCGCCGTTCCGCGAATCTGGCGGACGGCCTCGGTCACGAGATTCATGCCGTGGATGTAGGCCTCGCCGATCAGGCCGCCGTTCGGGGAGAGGGGAATCGTGCCGTCGAGGGCGAGATGGCCGTCCTTCACGAAAGCCGCCGCCTCGCCGGGCTTGCAGAAGCCCATCGCCTCGAGATGCCAGAAGACCGCGATCGTGAAGTGGTCGTAGAGCATGCCGACCTGGATGTCCCGGGGCGAAAGTCCCGTCCGCCCGTAGAGCTCCTTCGCACACTGGACCCCGCTGTCGAAGACGGTCAGATCCTTGTGGTAGAAGTTCGTGACGGTCTCGGTGTCGAAGGGGATCGATTGCGTCGCGTGGGCGATCCGCGCGGGCTTCTGACGCAGGTCGCGGGCGCGCTCCTCGGTCGTGATGACGATCGCGACGCCGCCGTCGGTCTCCTGGCAGCAGTCGAGCAGGCGGAAGACGGGCTCGACGATCCAGCGCGAGCACTGATGGTCCTCGAGCGTAATGGGCCTTTGGTAGTACCAGGCGAGCGGGTTCGTCGCGGCGTTCTTCCGCAGCTGGACGGAGATCGGCGCGAAGTCCGCGTTCGTGAGGCCGTAGCGCGCCATGTAGGCCTGGGCCTGGATGCCGGTCCAGGCCGCGGGTGTCGCCGCGCCGAAGGGCATGCTCCATTCGAGGAAGCCCGAGCCCGAGCCCTTGTTGCTCGAGGTCGGTGTCATGTGGGCGATGCCGAAGCGGGCTTCGGAGCGCTAGTTCATCGCGCGCAGGCAGACGAAGGTGTTGCAGAGACCGGCTTCGACGGCGGCCATGCCGTGGGCGAGGGTCGCCATCGAGCCGCCGCCGCCGTGGGGCGTGCGCGAGGAGAAGCGCAGTGTCTCGATCCCCATCGAGCGCACGATGTCGACGTCCTCGTTGTTGTCGATCGTGAAGGTCGAGAAGCCATCGACGTCCGAGGGCTTGA
>JANMTD010000239.1:0-13395 GCA_031390075.1 Deltaproteobacteria bacterium
CGGTTGCTGCCGCCCGGATCGAGACGACCCGGGTCGTCGTGGCGAAGGCGGACATCCCGATGGCCACCGCGCTCCAGCCGACAAACCTCGAGCTCGTCGATTGGCCGACCGAATTCCTGCCCGACGGCACCTTCAGTGATCCGTCCCTGCTGGAAGGCCGCATCCCGCGGCGCCCGTTTGCGGCCGGCGAGGTCCTCCGGGAGTCGGAGATCCTGCCGAAGGACAGCGCCGGGGGCCTCGAGGCGATCATCGAGCCCCATCACCGCGCGATCTCGGTCAAGGTCGATCCGATCGTCGGCGTCGCGGGATTCGTGACCCCGGGCTCGCGGGTCGACGTGCTCGCGACGCTGCGACGAACCGATTTGGAGAACAAGCAGCCCTACGCCAAGGCGGTACTTCAGAACGTTCGCGTGCTCGCGATCGACCAGAAGCTCGAGGAAGTGCGCAACGGCGAGCCCGAGCTCGTCAGCGTGGTGACGCTCGAGGTCGATCCGGCCGATGCCGAGAAGCTCACCTTCATGGCCCACGAGGGCAAACTCCAGCTCGCCCTGCGCAGTCCCGCGGATGTAGACGAGATCAAGACGGTGGGCGTCTCCGTCGCGACGCTGCTCGGATCGACGCCACGGGCGCGCGGCGCCTCGCTCCAGGTGGTCAAGGGGACCACCGTGACCCAGTCGAACTTCTGAACGGAATGGCCAATCGCGTGGGAGACAGATCCATGAATTCGAGGGGAAAACTGAGGCTGGTCGTTTCGGCGTTGCTTCTCGCAATGTCGATCGCGCCCGCGCTGGCTGACGCGACTTCGCCGGAAGCGCAGCCGCGATCGCTCCTGGCGTCAAAGGATCGAGGCGTCATCCGTCTCGAACGGTCCACGAGCGTGGAGGACACGGTCCTTCAGCTCGAGATCGAGACCGGGAAATCCGTCTTCGTCGAGACGGCCTATCCGACGCGGCGTGTGTCGGTCGGAAATTCCGATGTCCTGGATGTCGTCGCGCTCGGCAAGCAGGAGCTTCAGCTCGTCGCCAAGAGCATCGGGACCACCAACCTCCTGATCTGGGACGCCAGCGGGAGACCGCAGGCCTCGATCGACATCCACGTCGGCGCGCCCCATTCCCGTCTCGGGAGTGAGCTTCGCAGGATCCTCTCGAGCGACGACATCGAGGTCGAGAGCGCAGGCAGCGGCGTCGTACTCAAGGGCTCGGTCCCCACCGCCCTCGCGATGGAGCAAGCACTCTCGGTCGCGCGCGCCGTCCTGAGCGACGACGGTCAGGAAGCCAAGACGATCGTCAATCTGCTCCAGGTTCGTGGCCAGCACCAGGTGATGCTCGAGGTCGTCATTGCCGAGATGTCCAAGGTCGTCCGACGCGAGTTCGGCACCAACTTCAACGCGCTCTTCGAGTCGGGCGGCGAGACCTTCCAGCTTGCGGGGTTTCTCGGTGGCCTGACCGCGCCCCAGGCCGACGGAACGATCGGTCTATCCGAGGCGATCAATCTCGCCGGCAGCCTCACCGGCTTCGGCGCACTCGAGTCCCTCGACGTCTTCCTCGATCTGCTCGACGAGAAGGGGCTCAGCAAGATCCTGGCCGAGCCGACCCTCATCGCCCGGAGCGGCGAGACGGCAAACTTCCTGGTCGGCGGTGAGGTTCCGATTCCCATCGCGCAGGGCGGTGCCTTCGGCTCGATCACCGTCGACTACAAGCAGTTCGGAGTCGGCATCGGGTTCACGCCGACGGTCCTTTCTCCGGATCGGATCCATCTCGAGGTCCGCCCCGAGGTCAGCGAGCCAGACTTCTCGTTCGGTACGGAAGTCCAGGGGATGGTCATCCCGGGCTTCAACACGCGGCGCGCCTCGACGGCCGTCGAGCTCGGAGACGGCGAGAGCTTCGTGATTGCAGGCTTGCTTCGCGACGATCTCGTCGAGGCCGTAGGTCAATATCCGATCCTCGGGCAGATCCCGATCCTCGGCAGCCTCTTCCGCAGCTCAAAGTACCAGAAGCGCTCGACCGAGCTCGTCATCATCGTGACGCCGCGGCTGGTCAAGCCGATGACGGGAGGCGACTACCCGCTCCCGACCGATCACTTCGTCGAGCCGACCGCGCTCGAGTTCTACCTCTTCGGGAGGCTCGAGGGGAAGGACGAACCGCACGAACGCCGCGGTCGCAACGACAGTCAGCAAACGCAGGCCGCAGGCCTGATCGGTGGCGCGGGATATCAAGTCTCGACGCTCCCGGAGGAGATGGCATGGTGAAGTCTTCAGCGCGTTCGATGGGATGGATCGTCGGTCTTTTCCTCTGTCTCGGGGCGACGATCGCGTGCGAGTCGACCAGTCGGGTGGACGAACACTTCGGCGACGCAGTCCGAGCGAACCGGCTCGCGATGACGGCCAACCCCGACGCAGGCACGCAGCCGAGCAACGGTGTCACGGAAATGGAGGGAACCACGGTGGAAGGCACGCTCGATCGCTATCGAAGTGCGCAGACCCGGACCCCACAGAGCAACATGCCGACCTCGATCCTGATGCAGAACGCTCCCCGCTCTCGGTAGCCGACCGACGAGGGACGAGGCGGGAAGGGGAAGATCATGACGCAGCAGCGACCGTTACGACCTCGGCGAGACTCCGAGCGGGGAGTCGCGATGATTCTCGTGTTGGGCGCGCTGGTCGGGCTCCTGGCGATGTCCGCTCTCGCGATCGACGTGGGGCTCGTCTGGGCCGCGCGAACGCAGCTCCAGAATGCGTCGGACGCCGCCGCGCTCGCCGGAGCCGCGAACATGATCGATCCGGCGGGCCCGAGCGTCACGGCCAGTGAGGCGGTCGATGCGGCGACCGCCGTGGCGGCCGCGAACGGGGCCATCTCGCGCGAGACGCTCGTCCTGCCCCAGAGTGACGTTTCGCTCGGAAGCTGGGATCTCATGAGTCGGTCGTTCGACGCGGGCGTCGATCTTTCGGACCCGGACGCCGTGAATGCCGTTCAGGTCGAGACGCGACTGGACGGTGTCGCGAATGGTCCAGTGCCCGCCTTCTTCTCGCGCGTGATCGGTCGCGAGGGATTCGCGGTCGGCGCGAGTGCGACCGCCTATCTGGGATACGCGGGCGGCGTCGGGCCCGGCGAGGTCGAGCTCCCCATCGCGATCGACTGCTGCAAGCTGAAGGGACCGAACTGTCAGCAGGACTACTGCCAGACGGTGTCGACGAACCCGCCGAATCCGTGTCCGCTCGCATCTCCCCAGAGCGACGGGGTCACGACCGTCTCCTGCCTCCAGTTCCGCACGACCGCGGCGCAGAACGCCTGCTGGACCGCTCTCGACACCGACACCTCTTCCGTCAGTGCGACCGGCCTCCGAGACATCATCCGGACCGGCAACGCGACCCAGCTGTATCCCGACGACTCGATCTTCGTCGACAACGGCGACAAGGCCAGCGTGGTTCGCGAGATCAGCAATCGCTTCCACGGCGAGGCGGGCTACTCGGGGCACGGCTCTGGCGTCGACCGCTATCCGCCCTACGACGGGCGGGCAGATTCCTGGGTGGCATCGCTGCCGGTCGTCGAGTGCCAAGAAGGCAGCAATTGTGCCACCGGATCGGCGGCGGGCCTGGCCGGCTTCGTCTGCATCGAGATCCGGGAGATCGAGCGAGCCCCGCTCAACCTGCTTCGGGTTCGTTTCATGTGCGACACGGATCCCCTTTTTGACGAATGCAACATTGGCCGAACCACGACCGGTGGTCTCGACTTCGGAATTCGAGCGGACGTGCCGGTGCTGGTCCGCTGAGCGCATGGAAGGAATAGTAAATGTCTGACGTTTTCTTCGTCGTCTTCTCGGAAGACGAGACTTGTCCGGAAGCCCTGAAGAAGCTTCTGGAGATGAACGCGCGCGCGCGCGTCTCGGCCTGTGTGACGGACGAGGAGCAGCTCGAGGCGGTGATCGCTCGCGAGCGTCCCTACGCGCTGCTCGTCGACCTCGGGCGCGCACCCCACGTCATGCTCGACCGCCTCACGCGGATCTCAGCGCCGCCGGGCGGCGTGATCGTCTGCGGGCCGAAAAACGACAGCGCGGTGATCTTGCGTGCGCTCAAGCAGGGCATCCGCGAGTTCCTTTCTGATACCCCCACCGGGGCCGAAATCTCGGAGGTCGTGGATCGGCTCGCCGCCGAACTAAAGTCCGCCGCCACGGCTGGACAGGCCTCCGTGATCGCCGTCGTGGGCGCCAAAGGGGGCGTCGGCGCGACGATGGTCGCCTGCCAGGTCGCCGCGAATCTCCAGCTTGCCGGCCAGCGGACGGTCGTCGTCGACCTGAACCTGCCGATGGGCGACGTCGCGCTGCACTTCGACCTGCACCCGACCTACACCCTCTCCGACGCGATTCATGCCCCCGATCAGATCGACGGGACGTTCGTCGCGGGGCTCCTCCAGAAGCACCGACCGACCGGCCTCGAGATCCTCGCGGCCCCCGATCGCGTCGAGGACACGGAGCTGATCGAGGAGCCCCTGGTGGAAGCGGTGATGGCCCAGCTGCGGACCCGGTTCGATCGGGTCGTCGTCGACGTGTCCCGCAGCTGGAGCCCCATCAGCGTCAAGGTGCTCGAGATGGCCGATACCATCCTCATCGTGACACTCAAGGACGTCCCGGCGCTCAAACACGCCCGTGCCCATCGAGATCTGATGCTGCGGCTCGGCGTCTCGCCGTCGCGGATCCGGACGGTGATCAATCGCCACGAGACGAATGCGGGCGTCTCCGATCCCGACGTCGCGCGGTTCCTCGGAGCCAGCCCGGATTTCTGTCTGCCCAACGATTATGCGACGGCGATCCACAGCGTGAACGACGGACGACCGATCACCGACATCGCCTCCGGCAGCGAGATCGATTCGGCCTTCCGGACGCTCACGAGCCGCTCCTTCGAGTGGCTGGGCCTGGAGCCACCGGCCGCGTTCCAGAACGATGTCAAGCGGAAGCCGTGGGGACGGAACCTGATCCAGAAGCTCGCGGGAAAGGCCTAACATGGCACTCATCGAACGACTCACTCGGCAACAGCGAAACGAACCCGCACGGGTGGAGCCGGGCGCGAGTCCTGCGGCCCCTCCGGACGTGGATCCGCGGCGCGTACGCTCCAGCCCGGGCGATGCGGCGCGGCAGGAGCTCAAGTTCCGGGTCCACAACGATCTCTTCGGCATGCTCGACCTCGCCAAGCTGGCGTCGGTCTCGAAGGAGCGAGCCGCGAGCGACGTCGCCTCGGCCACGCGCCGAGTCCTAGACGAGCAGAAGGTTCTGCTCAGCATGAAGGACCGCGAGCAGCTGGTGCAGGAGATCCAGAACGAGGTCTTCGGCCTCGGTCCGCTCGAGCCCCTGTTGCAGGATCCGACGGTCACGGACATCCTCGTGAACGGCCACGATGTCGTCTACGTCGAGCGCTTCGGGAAGCTCGAGAAGACCTCGGCGCGCTTCAAGGACGACTCGCACGTGATGCGGATCATAGAGCGCATCGTCTCAGCCGTCGGGCGCCGAATCGACGAGACGAATCCGATGGTCGACGCGCGGCTCGCAGACGGCTCGCGTGTGAACGCCATCATTCCTCCCCTTGCCCTCGACGGTCCGTCGGTCTCGATCCGGCGATTTGGAGCCGATCCTCTCCGCGTCGACGATCTCGTCTCCACGGGGGCGCTGACGCCGGAGCTCGTCGAGCTGCTCCAGGGAATCGTGAGGGCCCGCCTCAACGTGCTCATCTCCGGTGGAACGGGCGCCGGCAAGACGACGCTCTTGAACGTCGTCTCGAGCTTCATCCCGAGCGACGAGCGGATCGTCACGATCGAGGACTCGGCCGAGCTCCAGCTCAAGCAGGGCCACGTCGTCCGCCTCGAGACTCGACCGGCCAACATCGAAGGCAGGGGCCGCATCACCCAACGTGACCTCCTGATCAACAGCCTTCGCATGCGCCCCGACCGGATCGTGGTGGGCGAGGTCCGCGGCTCCGAGGCCCTCGACATGCTCCAGGCCATGAACACCGGCCACGACGGCTCGCTCACGACCGTCCACGCCAACACGCCCCGCGACGCCCTGAGCCGCATCGAGACGATGGTCGCGATGGCGGGCCTCGACATTCCGGCGCGCGCCGTCCGCAGTCAGATCGCGTCGGCGATCCACGTCGTGGTCCAGCTCTCGCGTCTGAGCGATGGGCGCCGGAAGCTGGTGAGCCTGCAGGAGGTGACCGGCATGGAAGGCGAGGTCATCAGCATGCAGGAAATCTTCTCGTTCGAGCGCAAGGGGATCGATTCCGAGGGCCATGTGCTCGGCGAGATCCGCGCGACGGGCCTGCGGCCGCGCTTCTCGGAGAAGCTGAGCCTGCACGGGATCCAGCTCCCCGCACATCTCTTCGAGCGCCGACCCAGCTAGAGGCAATCCCCATGTCCATCTCTCCCATCATCTTCATCCTGTCTGCCGTCGCTGCAATCCTGGCGTTCGAAGCGGTGCGGAACTTCATCCACACCCAGTTCTCTTCGGACCAGGCCCGCGCGGCCCGTCGCCTGAAACGACTGTCCGAGCGCCTCCAGGAATCGGGCGACGGCGAGGAGCACTCGCTGCTGCGCTCGGAAGGCCCCGGAACGCCTCTGGAGCGATGGCTGGAGAGCCTGCCCGGAGCGCGTGTCATAGAGCTCCAGATGTACCGCGCCGGGCTTACGATGTCCCTCTCGCGCTTCCTCGTGCTCTCGCTCGCGCTTATGATGTTAGGCCATCTCGGCGTGGCGGCGTTCTCGACGACGCCGCTCTTCCAGATCGCCGGGGCGGGTCTCGGACTGATGCCGTGGCTCAACGCGCGGCGACTCGCCCACAAGCGAACGGACGCCTTCGAGCAACAGTTCCCGAATGCGCTCGACCTCCTGATCCGTTCGCTGCGCGCGGGCCACTCGCTCTCCGTCGGGCTCCAGATGGTCTCGGAGGAGCTGCCCGAGCCCGTGAGCCTCGAGTTCGGCCTGGTCGCCGACGAGATCCGGCTGGGCAAGACGGTGCCGGCGGCGCTGGCGAATCTTGCCCATCGCGTCGATGCCCCAGACCTGCCGTTCTTCGTGGTGGCCGTCGCTATCCAGCAGGAGACCGGTAGCAATCTCGCCGAGGTGCTCCAGAACCTCTCCTCCGTCATCCGCGAGCGATTCAAGCTCTACGGCAAGGTTCGGGCGCTGACGGCGATGGGGCGCGCCTCCGCGAATCTGCTCGCGTGCTGGCCGGCAGTGATGGTCGGCTCGCTCTATTCGGTCAATCCGGACTACATCCGACCCCTATGGGAGACCGAAGAGGGTCATACGATGATGCTCGTGTCGGCCATCATGATCGTGATCG
Source organism: Deltaproteobacteria bacterium (assembly GCA_031390075.1). Classification (GTDB taxonomy): domain Bacteria; phylum Myxococcota_A; class UBA9160; order UBA9160; family UBA4427; genus UBA4427. The sequence goes on from JANMTD010000239.1 coordinate 7,327, forward strand.
GGTACGTCATCTGCCGCCGAATGGCCGTCATCCGGGTATAGGATAGAAAGAGCGGTCCATGGAATTCGCGATCGTCCTCGTATTCTGCAGCATTGCGACACTCGTGTTCGCCGTCGGCGGCCTCACGGCCCACCGCTCGACCCGACAGAGACTGGAACGTCTGGCGGCGACCGGCGGCGCTGGGGACCGCACGGCGGCGGCGGTGGCCGCCTCCCAGGTCAGCGCCCTGGCAGAAAGTCTCGTCTCCTGGGTCGGCACCCTGTTCGAGGGATCTCCGGCCGATTCGAGCCGGCGCAGCGACAGCATCCGCCAACGCCTCGTCGAGGCCGACTATCGCCATCCTTCCGCGTTCATCATCTACACGACCACGCGACTGACCCTCGCTCTCACGCTGCCGCTTGTAGCGCTCGGACTGAGCTCGCAGTGGTACCTCGACTCGATGCAGCTGCTCACCGTGCTCACGGCCGCCGTCGTGACCGGACTGGTATTGCCCAGCCAATGGGTGGACCGGCGTCGCGCCGCGCGTCAACAGCAGATCATCTATGGACTACCGGACGCCCTCGACTTGATGGTGGTCTGCGTGGAGGCGGGGCTCGGCATCCAGGCGAGCCTCTCGAGGATCGCGGCCGAGTTCAGGCGCACGAATCCCACGCTGAGCGACGAGTTCGAGCGGGTGACGCTCGAGACGCGCGCCGGCAAGTCGACGACCGATGCGTTGCGGGCGTTGGCCCGGCGCTCGGGCGTGACGGACGTGTCCTCACTCGTCGCGATGCTCGTGCAGACCGAGCGATTCGGGACGAGCCTCGCCGATACGCTTCGCGTGCAGGCGGACGCCATGCGGGTCGCCCGCATGCAGCGGGCCGAGGAGCAGGCAGGCAAGGCGCCGTTGAAGATGATGTTTCCGACGCTCCTGATCTTTGCGGCCACGCTCCTCGTCACGCTCGGGCCGGGCATGATGCAGCTGATGTCGTTCTTCGACAACAATAAACGTTGAGCCGGATCGCGCCGAGCGTCGCGGGGGGAATGATGCGGATGGATCGAGGGGTGTGCCAACGGATCTTCGCTCGATGGGCCACGATCGCGATCGTGATCGCCTGTAGCGGGTGTGCATCCTTCAAGTCGAGCCCGCTCGAAAAGGCACGCGCTGACTCCCTCGAGAAGCGCCAGATGGCGGGTCGGCTCGAGGAGACGAAGGAGGCGACTGCGACGCCGGAGGACAAGCTCGCCGCAGGCGATCGATTCCACCGGGAGGGGCGAGAGGCCGAGGCCATGCAGGCCTATCTCGCCGCGATCCGAATGGACCCGGACTCGGCGCAACCGAAGGAACGAATCGGCTTCGTCCAACTCGGCAACGACCCGGAACGGGCCGAGGCCATCTTCGCGCGCTTGATCGAAGAGGACGAATCGAACGGCACGGCATGGCGCGGAGTCGGTCTCGCTCAGCTCTCGCGAGGCGATCTCGATGCTTCCCACCGATCGCTCGTACGATCGCTCGAGCTGGCTCCCGATTCTGCAGGGGCACGCTATGCCCTCGCGTCGACCCTCGGGCTGATGGGACGCCCCCAGGAGGCCCTGCCTCACGCCGTGCGCGCGCGCGAACTGCGGCCACACGATACCCTCGTGGCCAACGTTCTCGGGATGTCGTACCTCCTGTCGGGCCAACCCGGAAAGGCCGAGAAGGTGTTCCGCCAAGTCGTCCAGCTCATGCCGCAGGATGCGACCTATTCGAATAATCTCGGACTAGCACTCGGAGTCCAAGGCCGCCACCCGGAAGCCTACGAAGTCTTCCTGAGCGTGGGTGGCGAGCAATCCGCGCGAAACAATCTCGGATACACCTACTTTCTCGTCGGCCAATACGACAAGGCGATCGTCGAGTACGAGAGAGCGCTTGGTACCCCGGGAGACGACGACTTCACCGTGCTCCGAAACCTGAACGCGGCAATCGATGCGGCGGCAGGCGATTCTCCGGCTGCGCCCGCCGCCGATTGAGGAGCGTGGCCTCATCGGGCCGGGGCGAAGCGACGGTCGATCGGAGAGAGTCAGTTCTCATCGAACCTCCGCGTTTGAATCCAGCTCGTAGAGTCTGAAAGCATAGTCCCAGAGCGTCCGTCGCTCGCTCTCGGTGCGGACGTCGGGCGGTGCGCGGAACGAGTCGACCGCGTGCGGGCATTTCGAGTCCGGGTGCGGGGACTCGGTCGACAACATGATGCGCTCGCCCGCCAACACCGCGATCATCTGCTCGAGCGTGGCTTCGACGTCGGACACCACCAAACACTGCCGCCGGAAGAAGTCGCTCGGCCACCTCGCATTGTGCCCCGCGGCGCCGTAGTCCCGCTCGAACCCTTCTCGGAGCGGTCGTCCATGCGGTCGAGCCAGAACGGGCCCCAGCCGGCGTTCGTCAACCGGTCCGCACCGGCGTGCAGTAGCGGACTAATGCCGCCTGCGTGGAGACCGAGGGCCATGCCCCGCTCGGGGAGCACCCGCCAGAGTGGGTGGTAGACGAGTTCGTCAAGGGGACGGAATTGACCGGAAAGACGGCGTTCCAAAAGGCGATCTCCGAATCGCCCCCGCTGCAGCTGAAATCGTCGTCGGCATCGCATTTCTCCCTGGCCACGTTCCCGCCTTCGGCGCAGGATGACTGGCGGATCGCCTGAATCATAAGAATGATATCGACCGGCGGCGTGGTCGAGCGCTGAACACCCCGAACGACTCCCGACCCCCCAGGAGAACCCGAGCCATGCCTCCGACTCACGACGCCCTGCGAGCCCGCCTGCGCACCCCCGGCGTCTGGCACTTCACAGACCGCCTGTCCGCGCCCGACGCCGCGGCGCTCGCCGCCCGCGGCGAATCCCTGGGCTACTCGTCCCTCTGGCTACCCGAAACCGTCGGCCGTGATCCCTTCGCCCATATCGCCCATCTCGCCTCCCAGACGCGCTCGCTTCTCTTCGCGACCGGCATCGCGAGCATCTTCCACCGCCACCCCGGCGTGATGAAACAAGCCGCGATGACGCTCGCCGAGCAGACGGGAGGGCGCTTCATCCTGGGTCTCGGCGTCAGCGGATAGGAATTCAGAGCGGGATTTTTCACAACGCCGCTAAGCCGCGTTACGTAAACTGGCCCCGTTTGGGGCTCATTCTTGCGTCCGGCAGGCGAGTCTCGGGAACAGGTAATGAGCCGCTGGTCGGTCCCTAAGCGTCAATGGTGGCGCGCCACATACCCCGCACCGCGTTCTCGAATTCGCGGGTGAACCCCGGACCGTCGCACAGCACGCTGTCTCGAACAGAGTCCCGGAGCGATGCCCGCACCATCGCGAGTGCGCCGGGGTCTTCGAGCCAGCGCAGCGCCGTCCGCACATAGTCGTCGGCGTCTCGCGCGACGAAGCCTTCGATTCCGGCGGCGCCCAGGTGCCCCATGGAGTGCCGGGACGCGAAGCGATCGCCGTCGCCCCGCGTAACGACGGGCACCCCCATCCACAGGGCTTCGAGTGTCGTCAGTCCTCCCGCGTAGGGAAACGAATCGAGCGCGAGATCGATCTCATCGGCGTAGATGCGAAGCACCTCCTCGCGCGGCACGCGGCCGGACATGTCGATACGGTCGGGCTCCACGCCTTCGTCGGCAAACCAGGCGCACCACCTGCCCCGCATCACCGCATCGCCGAGCGACTTGGTGACCAGCCGGAGGCGGGCGTCCGGTCGCTCACGCAGGATGCGCGACCACAGCGCGACCACCCGCCGATTCAGCTTGGATAAATTGTTCATGCAGCCAAGCGTCGGATAGCCCTTGCGCAGCTGGGGCAGGGGCCCCGGCGCTGGCGCCGCAGCCGGCGGCTCCCAGCACACGTAGCTGCGCGGCATTCGCCAGATCCGCTCCACGGTGAAGCACTCCGCGCTCGCTGGCGTGTGTCGCTCGTCGCCGAGTAAGTAGTCCATCGTGGGGAGGCCCGTCGTGCCGACATAGCCCGCCCAGGTGACCTGGACGGGAGCGGGCTTCTGGGCGAAGACCTGAACGCGGCTGCCGCGGGTGTGGCCGCCGAGATCGAACAGGACGTCGATCGCGTCCTCCCGGATGCGCGCGGCGAGCGTGTCGTCGTCGAGGTCGTCAGTCGGCACCCACTGGTCGCACCAGGTTCGCAATCGCTCGGTGAGCTCGTCGACCGGCCTCGGACCGGCGTACGCGATGACCGTGAACTTCGACTTGTCGAGATGTTCGAGCACCGGCGACAGGAAGTAGCCGACCGGGTGGTGCCCGAGGTCGGCCGAGACCAGACCGATCCGCAGCGGTCGGTTCGCTCGCCGATCAATCGGAATCGCGGGAAGCGGAGCCGCGAAGCGATCGCCAAACGCCTTGTGGGCGAGGTACACGTCCTCCGCCGTGCGATCGGGGTCGTACTGCAGCGCGAACAACAGGTTCCGGTGGGTGTTCGCCTTGTCGGGGCGAACGGCCAGAGCGGCCTCGTAGGCGTAGGCCGCCTCGCGGAAGCGCACCTGGGCCTTGAGTACGTTGCCGAGGTTATTCCAGGCTTCTGCGTGCCGCGGTTCGAGCGCCGTACAGTGCAGGAACGCGCGCTCCGACGCGTCGAGCTGGTGCGTTCGCTGAAGCGCCACCCCCAAGGCGTAGTGGGCCTCGGCGTCCTCGTGCAGCACCGCGCAGGCGCGTTGCAGCAGCGGGATCGCGGTCTTGTACTTCTCCCGGATCGCGTAGAATGTTCCCAGCCACAACAGGTCCTCCACGGGCGGATTTGCGACCGGTCGGAGGACCGCAGCGGCCTCAACTCGACGATCGAGCGTGCGCAACACGCGGTACAGGTCGAGCCGAGCCTTGTCGTCGCCGCCTCGTTCCACGGCGCACTGCCACGCCTGTGCAGCCCCCTCACGGTCTTCGGCGCGCATCCGTTGTCGACCGAGGTTGACCCACGGGTCTGCCCAGCGTGGATTGGCTTTTGTGGCCTCCAGCAGGGCGCGCTCGCTGCCGGCAGGGTCTCCAGCGCGACCGAGCGCCACGCCGAGCGCGTTGTAGGCCACCGCGAACGAAGGGTCGGCCGCTACCGCCTCCCGATACGCGGCGATCGCACCCTGCACGTCCTTCGCCTTCGCAAGGTCGCGTCCGCGCCCGAGCGCCGCCTTCGCCGCGTCGCGCCCCGACACGCCTAGAGACTCGCCGGCGGCGGAGTCACCGTCGCGTGGGCAATCCCGGTTCGCAGCCGGATGGCGGATTCGAGTGTGGTCCCTGCTCCCGTGCCGAGTCGCTCAGGGCGCATGATGATCCTGTCTTGATCTCGTTCCATGATTCGCGCTCCCGGTGCCCCCCGACTGGCCCTCGTTCAGGGTAGGTCGTGAGAGGCCAAGGCCAAACCCGATCGCGAGGCTGGAATCAATGAGTTAGGCTCGTCGACTGTTTGATGGCCCTGGCTGTCAGATACCTCATTGAACCCTCGTGCGAATGGGGCAGCCTCATGCGAGAAGCGAACCAGTCGGTAGTCGGCTCGTCAGTCGGAATGCCAAGCCGGTCGTGAGGGTGCAGGGATGTCGATCGAAAGGGTGCTGGAGGAGCCCTGCAGGCTCTCTGAGTCCGTCGCATGGGAGATTCAGCGCCGCTTCTTCCAGACGTTCGGACCCAGCGCCTGGACTGACGAAATCGTGCCGTACTACGTCACGACGAATGCTTATGTCGCAAAATGCTATGCGCGCTTGATCGTCGCCTGGGTCGAGGATATTCTCGACCTCGACGCAGACCATGGGGCCGCCGCGATCGATCCCGACGAGCCGATCTACGTGATCGAGCTGGGCGCCGGTACCGGGCGACTGTCCTTCCTCCTCGCGCATGAGCTCGCGATCTTGTCGCAGGAGCGCAAGCTGCCCAGGTTCCGGGTCGTCGGGACCGATTTCGCCGAAGCCAACATCGCGCTCTGGCCGGACCACCCGGATCTCCATCAAGCTTTCGCCGAGGGTCGCCTCGATGGAGCGATGTTCGATGCCGACTTCCCCGGCCCCCTGAAGCTCGTGCATGCCCATGAAACCCTGGGGCCGGCGCCCGTCAAGAATCCCCTGATCGCCATCCTCAACTATGTAG
>JANMTD010000272.1:0-1912 GCA_031390075.1 Deltaproteobacteria bacterium
CAGGCCCGTGTGGTCGCGGTCGATGTCGAAGCGGTCGGGATCCGCATAGCGCCGCGGGTCGCGATTGGCAGCGCCGAGGCCGAGCAGGAGCTGGCTGCCGGCGGGAATCGAGACCCCCTCGAGCGCGAGGTCGAAGCCGGCGCTCCGGCTGCACGAGAGCGCCGGGGGCTCGAAGCGAAGCGTCTCTTCGACGACCGCCGGAATCAGGGCCGGATCCCGGCGGACCCGCGCCAGCAGCTCGGGCCGCTCGAGCAGGCAGGCCACGGCGATCCCGATCAGCCCCGAGGTCGTGTCGATCGCCGCCGTCACGAGCAGGACCGCGTTCGCGACGACCTCGAGCGTCGACAGGGCGCCGAGCTCTCGATCCGGGACGCAGAGCTGGGACAAGAGGCCCTCTGGGACCCGCCCCGAGCGCAGCCGCCCGTCGAATTCCCGGGCCAGTCCTTCGATCATCGCGATGCCGTCGCTCGGTCCCGATCCGACGCCTTGTCCGACATTTTGTCCGACGCCCTGGATGACCTGCTCGATCCCCGCTTGCCATTCCTCCGTCGGAATCCCGAATAACACACGGATCACCTCGGAGGGCAGCGCGAAGGCGAGCGCGGGGATCGAGTCGACGGGGTCCGTCGCGGCCCTGGCCTCGAGCGGCGCGATCAGCCGCTCGGCGATCTCCGAGACGAGGGGACGCAGTCCCTCGATCTTGCGCGGTGTGAACTCGCGGCGGACGAGATCCCGCGCGCGCTGCTGCGGCGGACCGTCGAGGGACATGAGCCAGGAGCGCATGACGTCGAAGACGAGGCCCGACTCCGCACCAAAAGACGCGGCGACGCCTGCCCCGGCGCCGTGGCGCGGATCGCGAAGGCAATCGTCGACGAGATCCCAGCGCGTGATGAAGAAGACGCCGCCGCCCGTATCGAGGACCGGGCTCGCCTCCCGCAGCGCGCGCCAGCGGACGTGGGGGTCGTCTTCGAGGGCGATCGCGTAGATGTCCCAGCTCGCGGCGCTCTTCGGAGGGCTGGTCCTGTCGAGGGGGCCGGGGACGACGTCGGCAGTCATGGGGCCTCGCGAGATCGATCGACGCGGGGATTGGCGCGGCGCCGTCAGCATGAGAGAATCGGTCGGGTTCTTCAAGGGGCGATCCGGGATCGCCGGGGAAGGGGAGAGGGATGCTCGCTGTCCGGTTCGACGAGAAGCGCGTGGTCGTGGGCGAGCGACCTGCACCGAAGGGCCCGGGCGTCCTGGTCCGGGTCCGCGGCTGCGGAATCTGCGGCTCCGACCTCGCGATCCTCGACAGCGGGTTCCCGGTCTCGGGGACGCCCGGACACGAGATCGCAGGCGAGCTCCCCGACGGCACGCCGGTTGCGATCGAGCCGATCGCACCCTGCGGCGTCTGCCGCTACTGCGAGACGGGCGACTATCAAGTCTGCGTGCACGGCGTCGCGATGGTCTACGGCGTCGGCAAGGACGGCGGCATGGCCGAGCAGATCCTGGTCGAGCCGCGCTGCATCGTGCCGCTTCCGCGCCGGATCGATGCGACGACGGGATTCCTGGTCGAGCCCCTCGCCGTTGCCGTCCACGGCATTCGCCGCGCCGGGATCGACGGCTCGATGCGTGTGCTCGTCGTCGGCGGCGGCTCGATCGGACTCGCGGCGGTGGCTGCCGCGACGGCGACCCATGCCCACGTCGCCCTCGTCGCGCGTCATCCGGCGCAGATCGCCGGCGGGCGTCTGCTCGGTGCCGAGATCGTCGAGTCGGGCGCCGGCGGCGATTACGACGTGGTGCTCGAATGCGCCGATTCGGCGTCGGCGGTGGCGACGGCGTGTGAGGCGATCCGGCCGAACGGGAAGCTCGTGATGCTCGCTTCGTCATGGGGGACGCTCGAGCTGCCGGGCATCGCGGTGGCGGCGAAGGA
>JANMTD010000233.1:0-8316 GCA_031390075.1 Deltaproteobacteria bacterium
AGCATTCGCGTGGCCTCGACCTTGCCCCGGTCGGGATTCGGCGGAAGGGAGCCCGCGGCCTCGGCCGCGCGCACGGGGTCCGTGGTGACCCAGGCGCGCATCACCTGGCGGAGCCACGGATGGCGGTGCGCCCAGGCCGGATCGACGATGTTCTCGAACGCCGCCTTCGGATTCGACCGGGCCCACCAGGAGGCGAACAGGGTCTCCCCGATCTCGTCGAGAACCAGCTTCGAGCCCTGCGGATCGACCTCGGCGCGCAAGCGCTCCGCCCAGGCGGGGTCCGCGGCGGCAAAGAAGTCCAGCAGCGCCTGGGCCCGGGCATGGGGCTCCTCGACGGCGAGGGCGGCGGCAAACGCGGCGACGGGATCGGCGGGGCGTTCGATCGCGCGAGATCCACCGGCTCCGGACGAGAAGACCGCGTAGCCCAGTCCGAAGGCGATGAGGGCCACAGCGAGGTGGCTCAGGACGAGACGTGTGTTCATCGGAATCGTTCCTCGACGGGGGGGCCTGGAATGAAATAGGACGGGTGGTCCGAAGGCCACCCGTCCCAATTCGTACGTTCTACAGTGCGACTGTAGCGTCGCGTCCTAGCGCCGTCGTCGGGCCAGGCCGAGCAGAGCGCCCGCTCCGACGAGCAGACCGACCGCTCCCGCCGGCTCAGGAACCTGCAGCTTCATGTTGATGTGCGTCACGCGGTCGAACGCGTTGCCGCTGTCCGGATCCACCGCGATGCCGCCGCCGAGCAGCACGATGTTTCGCACCGTGCCGACGACCGAGTCGTCACCCATGCGGGTGAAGAAGAAGCCGTTACCGAAGGCGAGCGGGATGCGATTCGGGTTGAAGGGCGTGCCCAGGGCCGTCGTCTCCGTGGAGAAGGGGAAGAAGTCCGAGCCCGAGAGCGTGCCCGTCGTCATCTTGAAGCCCCAGCCCTGTCCCGGATTGTCGATGCCGGGGTCGGTCCCGCAGTTGACGCCGGGGCCGATGATCGGGAGGAAGGGGCCGCCCGGGGCCGGAATGCCCATGAACGTCTTGCCGACGCCGATCGTGCCGACGCCGTTGGCGCAGCCAAAGGTCGTCTTGACGGCGCCGCCGGCGTCGAGGCGGGCCAGGATCCGGGGACCGTTGTTCCCGGGATTCGACGCGAACTGGAAGTTCGGGCGACCCGGCGTCCAGGCGTGGTTCGCCAGCGACATCCAGGAGCGCTCAGCCTGCGCGTTCGGCGCGTTCGGCGTCGACGGCTGGACCGGAATGCGCCAGACGTTCTGGCGGGTGTTGCGCAGCATGCTGAAGGTGCCGCCGAAGTGGGGTGCCCCGACCGAGTTGGTGATCGAGAAGCGCTTGGCGCGGTTGCCGACGCCCGCCGCGTTGTAGGCGTTGCAGTCCCAGTTGCCGACCTTGGCCGCGACCGTACCCGGAGCCGGGTTGAGCGGGTTGTGGGCGAGCGGCGGACAGAAGCTGATCGCCGTTCCGGCACCGTTCAGATTGCAGCCGGGCCCGGGACAATTCGCGAGGGCGCCCGCACCGACCATGAAGGTCGCCGCGTTCTGGACCGACATGAAGGTCTTGGTGGTCTGGCCGACGTTCGGGAACGCCGGGAAGTCACGGTAACGACCGCCGTTGATGTTCAGCTGGTTGGCCATGAGGGTGATCTGGCGGCCCGGGAAGGTCCCGCCCGTGGCACCTGCGACCTGGAGCGTCTGGAATCCCGCGTTCGGCGGGTAGGGTCCGAACTTCTTGCCGACGACCCGCGGGCCGACTTCGAAGGCGAAGGGAGCGGTCGTCGAGGGGTTGGAGACACCGAGGGCGCCGACCATTCCGCGGGTCGCCGCGCTGGCCGTGCCCACGCCTAACAGGCACGCGATCGCGCTTGCGCCGGCGATCGACTTGCGGAGCCAATTCTTTTTCTGCTGCATGGTTGGTTTCCCTTTATCCTTCTTCCTGGTTCCTGTTTCACCACGGTCCGACGGACCGTGGTGAATTTCGAATCGAGCTCGATCCACGCGAATCGCCGTCGTCCTTGCTCCATGGACTGCTCCATGGACTCCGGGGCCGATTACCCAGCCCCCGAGCAGAGTCAACGGACTCTGGTGTGCTCCCGTCTGGTGAAGTGGTGGTGCCTGCCCCACAAAACGGGTCGCCTGCGGTCATTGACACGCCGACCCTACACCTAGGGCTGGGAAATGTCTACGAAATTCTCGGAGTTCCGAGGCGGGTTCCGCACGCCCGCGAACGCCTCAGGACTGCCCGTTCGCCGCGCCACCGGGCGGGGGCTCACCCCGCTTGGATTTCCTCGGGGGGATCGGTTTTCCGGCTTCGAATGCCCGGGCGACCTCCCGCGCGCGGTCGACCTCCCCGCGCGCTTCGTGGACGCGGATGAGGAGCGTCTCGGCGTCCTTGCCTCCGCCGAACATCACCGCTCGCTCGGCGAAGTCGAGCGTCATTTCGTCGTTCAGCCCCCGCTCGGTCCGGAAGCTCGCGAGCGCCCGGGCCGCCGAAGCGTCCCAGGGATGCTCCTTCAGGAGCTCGGACCAGCGCCGCTCGGAATCCGCCTTGTCGCCCATGCGCGCTGCGAGCTCGGCTGCACCCCGCGCCGACAGCGGGGATTCGAGATGGGTCTTCGTGGCGCGGTCGAAGAATTCGAGCGCGCCGCGAGTATCGCCGACACGTTCGCGCGCGCGCGCCACGCCTTCGAGTGCGAGCCAGTTTCTGGCGTCCTTGGCGACCGCGTCCTCGTACACGGCGCGAATCGCGGCCGGATCTCCGCCCTTCGCCTCGAGCAGCGCCGCCTGGATCTCTCGAAATTCGGAGCTCTTGGGCTGCGCCGCGACGGCCTCGGCGATGGCCTTTTCGGCCTCGTCGCCGCGCCCCGCGGCCTGCAGTAGGAGCACGCGAGTGCGCAGGAGCTCCGCATTCGCGGTCGAGTTCCAGTCCGGGGCCGGGCCGGGGATCTCCGTGATCCACGCGAGCGCCGCCGGGGGATCGCGCTTCTCGGCCACGAAACGAGCGCGCGCCGCCACCGCCGCGGGCCATAGGGTCGTGCCCCGGAGCTGGGCGAAAAGAGCGTGAAGCGTCGCCTTCTCGTCTTTCGCCGCTGCGGCGACCATGACGCGCGCACCTTCCGGATCGTCGCGATGCACGCTGATGTACTGCCCCGCGTTGCTCCAGGCTTCTTCATAGGAGCCTGCGGCGAGATAGAGCTTCGCCAGGCGGAGGGCGGCCTCGGTCTCGTCGGGAGCAGATCGGATCGATTGGCGATACTCCTCGATCGCGCGCGCGAAGTCGCCCGTCTGCTCTGCGGCGCGCGCCGCGTAGTAGCGCGCGCCCGCGTTGTTCGGCCAGAGTGGAAAGACCTGGTCCAGGCGGGCGAGGGCGCGCTTCGGATCGCCCTCGTTGAGTGCGATTCGCGCTTCGATGAGCCCGAGGTAGGCGTCGTTCTCCAGTCCTTTCGCGACGCGGAGTGCGTCGGCATTCCGCTCGGCCCGCGCCAGCAGGTCGGCATGGGTCAGGATTGCTAGCTGCGGCGGGTCATCCACCATGGAGAGCGCCTGCTCGAAGGCCTCGATGGCTTCGGGGAGCTCGTCCCGTTTGAGGTGGTAGTTCGTGATGTCCGTCCAGACGGCGATCCGGAGCTCGCGATCTTCGGATTCCAGGCCCTGCTTCAACAGACTCAGCGCTCGCGCAGGATCCCCGGCGGCTTCCACGCGCAGGGCGAGCGTGCGGCGGTAGGACAGGGATTGCGGCGCGAGCTCGAGGGCCTTTGCGAGCAGGGCGTCGCTGCGCTCGCGTTCGCCCTTCGTGTCGAAGAAGGTGATCGCCGAGTCGACCACCACCGAGTCACTCGGGAATCGCTCGAGGCATTCCTCGAAACGCTTCTCGGCTTCGTCGAGCTCGCCGCGCTCCTGACGCAGCACGGCCTGGACCGCGCAGAGCTCGGCCTGGCCCGCCTGATCGCCCGGGTTCTTCGCCGCGAGCGCCTCGAGCTGGTCGATCGTCTCGGCGGCCTCCTCGACCTTCCCCAGCAGGAGCAATGCCGAAGCCCGCGAGTTCAACGCGGGACGGCTCGTCGGGTCCTCGTTCAGGACGAAGTCGAAGTCTTCGAGCGCGCGTTCCGTCTGCTCGCCCTCGTTCAGGAAGGCCTCGCCGCGCAGTACGTGGGCCGGGAGATTGTCGGGCTCGACTTCGAGGACCGCATCCGCGGCCGCGATGGCTTCCGACCAGTTTCCGGCGTGCGCATGTGCCCCCGACAGCTCGAGGGTCGCCGGCACCATCCACTCCGGGGTCTCGGCCGCCTTTCGAAGCGACCAGACGGCGACACGCGCCGCGCCCGTACGGGACAGGGCCGTTCCGTAGAGCAGATGCGCCTCGGCATCGTCGGGAGTCTTTTCGAGCTGCTTGCGAAGCGGCTCGATCGTGTCTGCATAACGACCGTCGGAATGGAGCGCGCGGACCTCGTCGAGCGACAGGGTCCGGTCGCAGCCGGAGGCGAGGACGACGAGCAGGGCGATCCAGGACGCAGTCAGCGCCGATCGGGCCCGCAACGCGCGTGCATTTCGGCCGCAGGAGGATGAATCGGGGCGGGGTTTCGCTTGTCGAGTCGTCATGGTTCGATCGTATCACTCCGTCGCTGCGGCCGTCGTTCCGGGGCCGCGCGTCTAGAATCGTCGGAGGGGCTCTGCTAGACCCTCGGCATGAAAGTCCTTCGTGGCTTGGCGGTGGTCGTTGGGGCGATTCTGGCCGGCGTCCTGGTCCTCTATCTGAGTGGCATTCTCGCGATCGAAGTGACGAATGACGACCCCCGGCCGACGGGGACGATCGACCAGATCGCGTCGCTGCGCGAACGCAAGGACCTGAACGTCCTCTTCATCCTGACCGACACGTTGCGTGCGGAGCGCCTGCACGCTTACGGCTACGCACGCGAGACGAGCCCGACCTTCGACTACATGGCGGCGACGGGCGTTCGTTTCGCGCGCCACCTCGCCCAGTCGTCCTGGACCAAATGCTCGATGGCATCGCTCTGGACCGGGCTCTACCCCCAACGAACGGGAGTCCTTCGGTCGCCCCACGCCGCGCCGGAAGGCGCCCTGATGCCGGCGGAGATCCTGCGCGACGCGGGCTTCCGGACCGCCGGCCTCTGGCGCAACGGCTGGGTCGCGCCGCATTTCGGTTTCGGCCAGGGATTCGAGGTGTACGAGAAGCCGACGGCCACGCCGATTCCGCCTGGGATGCGCGCGGAGAATCCGCATATCAAGCTCGAGGGCACCGACAGCGACGTCATCGACGCTGCGGAGGAGTTCCTGCGCGTGCACGGCCGCGAGCGGTTCTTCCTCTATGTCCACCTGATGGACGTGCACCAGTATCTCTACGACGCCAACTCGGCGGTCTTCGGAGCCAGCTACTCCGACATCTACGACAACTCCGTCCTTCATACCGACGCGGTCATCGGCCGCCTGCTCACGCTCTTCGCCGAGCAGGACCTGCTCCAGAACACGCTCGTCGTGATGGCCGCCGATCACGGCGAGGCCTTCGGCGAGCGCGGCATCGAGGGGCATGCGCGGGAGGTCTACCGCGAGGAGACCGAGATCCCGTTCATTCTCGGATTCCCGTTCCGCCTCGAAAAGGGTGTCGTCGTCGAGACGCGCACGCGCAACGTCGACGTCTGGCCGACGGTGCTCGACCTCTTGGGTCTGCCGAGGCTACCGGACGCCGACGGCCGCTCGCTTGCCTCGACCATGCTGGCGGCGGGTCGCGGCCAGCCCGTGCCCGACGACGTGACCGCGATCGCGCACCTCGAGCGCGGTTGGGGCCGCCCGGAGTATCCATCCCGTCCGGTCGTCGCCGTGGCGAAGGGCAGCTTCCGATTCATCCTGCAGCTCGCCCCCGGCGCGACCCGGGACCAGCGCGTCGAGACGCTCTTCGACGCGTCGTCGGATCCCGCCGAGCGGAAGAACGTGATCGCGGACCACCCGGACGTAGCGGCGGAGCTTCGCCAGCTCGCCGACGCCTATCTCGAGACGAAGCCGCCGGAGTGGGCCGCGCCGGTCGAAGTCGACCTCGGCGAGGAGGAAGCCAACCAGCTCCGGGCGCTCGGGTACGCGGTGCCGTAGAGCGACTCTAGTAGGTGAGCTTCACGGTCATCCCATACATGCGCGGGTCGCCGACCAGATTGCCGACGAATCCCGGGCCGCCGGACGCGTCGAAGGACAGGGTCTTGAAGACCTCGTTGGTGATGTTGCGTGCCCAGACCGCGACTTCGAGCTGGTCGGACGGGATCGCGTAGCTGAGCCTGACGTTGTGCAACACGAAGGCCTGCTGGCCGATCGTGGAGTCGGGCCGATTGAAGTTACCCGAGGCATCGGGTGCGCCTCGGCCGCCGGACGGGTCGAAGTTGACGTCGTCCGTCCAGAGGACGTCGTAGCGGGGCGTGATGCGTCCCAGCCGATCGAAATCGAAGGCGTACTCGATCCCGGCGGAGGCCTTGAAGCGAGGCGCATTCGGCAGCTGGTTTCCGTTGTAGTCGAAGACCAATCGGAACGAGTCGGTGCCATCGGGGGGCACGGGGCGGCTTACGCTGTCCGTAAAATTGAGGAACTTCGTCTCGAGCCAGCCAAATCGGACGTCGGCACTCAGTCCCTCGATCGGGCGCAGGGTCGTCGAGAGCTCGGCGCCGAAGTTCTGCGCGTCATCGGCGTTGATGACGACGCGCGTCGGTGCCGAGCGGGGGTCGTTCGTGAACGTGAAGACCTGGTAGTTCTGGTACGCATACCAGAACAGGGCTCCATCGACTTCGATCCGGTCGTCGAACCAGCTTCCCTTGAAGCCGAACTCGAAGGCGTCGATCACCTCGGGATCCGCCACGTCGGTCACTTCCGTGGCGACCGTTCCGTCCCGTGCGTTGAACTGCAGACCCTTCCAGCCGTGGCTGTACTTGAAATAGAGCTCACGGAGGTCGTCGAACCGATACGTGAGGCCGACGGTACCGGTCGGATGATCGACGGTCTCGGTGCGTTGGCACGGCTTGTTGCCGGTGGTCGCATCCGGAAGACATTGATCGACCGAGCCCGTCCCGATCCCACGGAAGATCTCGGCCGCGAAGGTCTTGTACTCCCAGTTGTACCGAACGCCGGTGTCGAGGGTGAGGTCGTCGAGGAGATCGAAGGAGATGTCCGCGAAGATGCCGAAGCTCCTCGTCTTCTGGACGTACTCCTGGACGATCGGATCGACCGCGCCCCCGCTCGCGAGCGTATTCTGTTTGTAGTCGAGCTCTTCCTGGAGGTAGAACGCACCGACGTTCCAGGAGATCGGCAGCGATTCGAGCTCGGAACCGATACGGATGTCCTCGGTCACCTGCCAGGCGTCGTCGACGATGTCGAACTCGAAGGTGACGTTCGGCGAGTAGTCGGCATCGATCAGGCGCTCGCGGTCGTAGCGCTCGAAGCCGGTGATGTTCTTCAGGACGAGTGCCCCGATCTCCCAGTCTCCCGCCAGCGTGAAGCCGGCCGAGGTCTGGCGCTCGAAGCCCGGGGTGTTGTAGTCGCCCTCGAAGGGGAGCTTGTCGAGCGGGCGATCGGCGAGGTTCTCCGCGAGCCTCACGTTCGCCTGGGACTCCTGGGCCCGGATGGCGTTCTGACATGCGCGACGTTGCGGGGCCGGCAATCCGTTGCAGCTGGACAGGGGCGGGATGTTCATGCCGATCTTGATCTGATCGAGCTCCGCCGCCACTTCCTGTGCCCGGTAGCTTTCTGCGTCGTTGCCTCCGAGGTTCGGATTCGTCCCGAGATGCTGTCCGACCGTCGCCAGCTGATCGATCCGGTCGACGTGTCCGACGAGGCTCCACTCCATGCCTTCGACCGGCGGGACGAAACGCAGACTCGTCCGCGTCGACCAGATATCCGTATTGTTGAGGTCCTTTTCCAGATTGGCACTGATGATGTTGTCGGCATTGGGCGTCTCGCCGCAGAGCGATCCGCCCGCCTGCACCTCGGCCTGGGTGAGCTCGCCGCAGCGATTCGTCACGAGGCCGTCGCGGGTTCGAGTGCGAAACGCGGTGCGAAGGCCGAGCACGTCTTCGAGGATCGGGACCTCGATCCCGCCCTCGACGTCGATCAGGTTGTAGTTGCCGTAGTCGAGATTCAGGTAGGCGTCGTACTCGAGAGTCGGCTTCTTCGTGTACATCCGGATCGCGCCCGCCGAGGCGTTGCGGCCCGGGCCCGCTCCCTGCGGTCCCTTCTCGATGTCGATGCCCTTGAGGTCGTACAGAAGGCCGAGCTGGATGGCTGGGAGGTTTCGCGGTGCGTCGTCGACGTAGACGGCGACCGC
>JANMTD010000280.1:0-4765 GCA_031390075.1 Deltaproteobacteria bacterium
GTCAAGCGGTACTTGTTGCCCTCGTAGATGCAGTCCCAGGCCGTCGGATCTGGCCGGCGCTCGAGCATCGCCGCGGCGGTGACGACCTTGATGATCGAGGCTGCCGGGTAGGCGCGCTCGACGGGGAGCACGTTCGAATCGGTCGCCGCGTAGGCGAGCACGCGCCCCGTGCGCGGGTCGATCACGATCGCGACCCCGCGTTCGACGCGCCCGCGGCGAAGGATTTCGAAGACCTCCCGGGTCAGCGTTTCGTCGAGGCTGTATTCGACTCGGACGCGGCCGCCGGCTGCGTCCACGGCCCCGTCCGCCGCGGCGAAGCCGGGAGGCGCGACCTCGCGGACGTCGAGCCATTCGGCCAGCCGTGGCCGCCCGCCCGCGTGCGCATGCTCGAAGCGCACCCGGCTGGTCGGCGGGACATCGAGCAACGAAACCAGGGCGGGCGCCGCCGCCGGTGTCAGGCCGACCGGCTCCGATCCTTCCGCTAGCGGGGCGGCAGGGGGCTGCGTGGCCGGCGGGTGGACGGGAGTCGGGGGACCCTCGGATCGCGCCGCGTCTTCCGCTGCGGGGGCCCCATCCAGGCCACCAAAGGCCGGCACCGCCGGCCAGCGCGGCGGCGCGGAGACCGGTTGAACAGCGACTCCGACCTCGGGCAGGGTCTGCGGCGGCTCGGGGCTCCGGCTGGCCTGGCTCGCCCAGCCGATGGCGAGGAATGCCGTCGCGGTTCCGGCGACGACCGCCCTGCCCAGGGCCGTCAGGCGGGAGGGCCGGCGTCGATAGCGATTGCGTCGCGGTCGGGAAAAGAGCATCAGGCCGAGGTCCCCTGTCGCCCGATCGACGGACCAGGCCCCGAACTACAGTCCAACCTCGAGCACAAATGACAGGGCTCTCTACAAAGCAACGACCGACCTGACCTCGGGAATCTCGTCCTTGAGACGGGCCTCGATTCCCATTTTGAGGGTGATGGATGAGCTCGGGCAGCCGGCACAGGCCCCCTGGAGCACGACCTCTACGACACCGTCGTGGTACCCGGCGAAGCGGATCTCCCCGCCGTCCTGCTCGACATAGGGCCGCACGTCGCGCTCGAGGATCGTCCGGATCTTCGCGACGATCTCGTCATCGTCGGAGGCTCGAGGCGGTTCGAACTCGGGTCCGAGCGCAGAGGATCCGCTCGCCGCCCAGGCCTTGATCGCCGCGACGATCGGCGCCGCGAGATCCGTCCACTCGGCGCTCTCGAGCTTGGTCACCGTCACGAAATTCGGCCCGAGCAGTACGCCTGTCACCCCATCGATGGACGTGATCGCCGCCGCGAGGGGCGAGACCAGAGCGCGCACACCCTTCGCGAAAGCGGCAGAGGCGACCACGTCGGCCACCGCCTGCCCGAGCACCCATTTGATGCTGTTCGGGTTCGGTGTGCGTTCCGCGTGCATCCGAAAGCCGAGGTCCATGGCGTCCAATACCCCTGGCTCGGGCCCGGGACCCGAAGGAGCGCAGCGACCCGCCGAGAGCGGGTCCTTCTATCATGGATTGGGGGTAAGGCGCAGGGTAGAGCGAAAGCCGCGCGAGGCCAAGCGCCCGGCGGATCTCAATCGACGTGCCAGTCACCGCCTCCGACCGACGTGCCGGAAGGCGCCGGCACGAGCGCCACGCCCCGCAGCGCGGCGATGCGCGCGAACAGATCGTGGACGTCGGGATGGAGCTCGTCGCGGCGCATCGCCTTCGCGATCTCGCCCGCGCGCAGCTCGACGCCGAGGGATTCGCCGAGGGCGCCGCCCGCGCCGAGCATTCGCTTGGCGTGCGGTCCGACACGGCGTTTCGGAAGCGCATCCGCTCGCGGGTCCTCGCTCTCGTGGCGCTCGATCCAGGTGAGCAGCGTGCGGTCGTCGGGCGCGTGCGGCGCGATCCGGCGGATGGCGGCGGGGACGAGGAGGTAGCTCTCGATGTGACGGAGCGACCAGATGAAGAGCTCGAGGCCCGGCTCGAGTGGGCGGGCCCCGGGACAATCGTCGTGGTGGTCGTCGCGATCGAGGACGACGAGCCCTGAGAATCCAGCCTCGGCACCGCCTCGCCTGTGGAAATCCTGCACCGCGCGCGCCGGCTGGCGTCCGCCCAGGATCACCGTGCTGCGCTCCAGCGTGCGGCCGAAGATGGGCGCCACATGGCGCGCCCAGCCCGCCAGGATCTCGCGATCACGCGCCCCTTCGACATAGAGAATGAAGCGCTCGTCCGGCGGCCGGCTCGATGGGTCCGCCTCCGCGGGGCCTTCCGAAATCCCCCGCGCCGCCGGGCGCGAGGCCTTGCCTCCCGATGGCCTCTCGCCCGACGACCCCTCTCTCGATGAGGAGCCGGAGCTGCGTCGTTTCGGATCTCTGCGGAACACGCGCGAGCCTCGATTCGCAAGGCGATGGGTGGCCGCAGCGAAACGTAGCTCGCAAAGTTACCCTCGGCCGATGATTTCGATCCTGATCGCAGACGACCACGGCATCGTGCGAGAAGGCCTGCACCGTCTGCTCGAGTCCGAGCCGGACTTCAAGGTCTCGGGAGAGGCGGCGGACGGGCGCGAGGTCCTCGAGCAGGTCTCGGCGCTGCGCCCCGACGTCGTCGTCCTCGACATCACGATGCCGCGCCTCGGCGGTCTCGAGACGCTCGAGCGATTGCGATCGGAGTTTCCGGGCACGAAGGTGATCCTGCTCTCGGTCCACAGCGATCCGGCCTTCATCCAGAGCGCGATCTCGCTGGGCGCCGACGGTTATATCCTGAAGAACGGACGCGCCGCCGAGATCGTGACTGCGATTCGCGAGACGATGCAGGGCGGAAGCTATTTCAGCCCGGCAGTCGCGCGGGAGATCGTCGAGCGCCTGCGCTCCCCGCTTCCTTCTTCCGACGACCCGTTCGCGGTGCTCTCGGGCCGCGAGCGCGAGATCCTCCATCTGATCGCCGAAGGCCTCTCCGCCAAGGAGGTCGCCGTCCAGCTCGACGTCAGCACGAAGACGGTCGAGGCGCATCGCACGAGCCTGATGCGCAAGCTCGGCGTGCGCAAAGCGACGGAGCTCGTGCGCTATGCGCTGCGCCATGGCCTGATCGAGCCCTGACGCGGCTCTTGATGGGCTGAGGGCTCTTGATGGGCTGAGGGCTCACCGCTCGAGGCGGACGACCGTCTCGACATGGGGCGTGTGGGGAAACAGGTCGAAGGCCAGGACCGACACGAGGCGATAGTCGCGGGCGGCGAGGAGCTTGAGGTCCCGTGCGAGGGTCGCCGGGTCGCAGGACACATAGACGACGCTTCCCGGCCCGTTTCGCGCGATCGACTCGCGGACGCGAGCCTCGAGACCGACCCGCGGCGGATCGACGAGCAGCAGGTCCGCCGAGGCGAGCCAGGTCGACAGGTCGCTGCGGCGCTCGACCTGCGCAGCGATGGCTTCGACGGCGTCGGCGAGGCCTGCCCGGTCGAGATTCGTGATCAGGTCCGCGACGGCCTGGCGATCGCTCTCGACGGCGAGACCCGTGAGCCCACTGCGCGCGAGCGGAAGCGTGAAGAAGCCGATCCCGGCGTAGAGCTCGAGAAAACGCCGCGGCGCTCGGCCGGCGACCGGCAGCAGGCAGCGGTCCCGGACTTCGCGCGCGAGACGCTCCCAGAGCAGCGCGTTTGCCTGGATGAAGCCCGACCCGCCGACACGCAGCCGTTCGGAGAGCACCTCGATCACGATCTCCTCGCGCGCGCCCGCATCCGGGGCGGGGACCGTCCCATCGCTCGAGCGCTGCGCGAATCCCGCCTCCTCGACCCGGGCCGGGCCGTGGGTCCCGGCGCTGATCACCCATTCGCGCGCCTCGCCGCGGCGGGCGTCGTCGCGGCGCGCGAGCGCCTGCGACTCGGCGACGCGCTTGCCGTGGGCCACGAGGGCAGCCTCCACTTCCGGGACCAGCACGGGGCAGGAGTCGACGCGCAGCGCCTCGTTCGAACCGCGCCGGCGATAGCCGACGCCGCCCTCGACCTCGACCACCCGTGTGCGAGCGCGGTAGTGATAGTCGAGGGGCGAGGCCACGATCTCGACGTCGCGTTCGAGGCGCAGGCCGCCGATCCGCTCGAGGGCCGCGCGCACGTTCTTGCTCTTCGCCTCGAGCTGCGTCGCATAGCGAACGTGTTGCCAGGCGCAGCCGCCGCACTGTCCGAAATGCACACAGCGCGGCAGGGCGCGATCGGGGCTCGCCTCGACGATCCGCGCGATCCGTGCGCGCAGGATCCCCTTCTGCTCGGCCCGGATCTCGAGCTCGACCCGGTCCCCCGGCACACCGCCTTCGACGAAGACGACGCGTCCTGCTGCCGTCCGCGCGACACCGTCCCCGTCGGACGCGAGGGCGGTCACGCAAACGCTCTCGGCGGGGGCGGGCGGGAGCGAGGCCATTCGGATTCCGATCTCCCGGCGAGCCGTGTGCGTCCGGATATCAGGTCAAGGTGTGGGGCTTCGAGTCGCGGGGAAGCTGGCCTTCGACGTCGGCGGCCGCGAGCGGACGGCTGAACAGATAGCCCTGAAGCTCTCGGCAGCCGAGCTCCGAGAGGTAGCGCGCCTGCTCCTCGGTCTCGACGCCCTCGGCGACCACTTCGATCGAGAGCCGCTTCGCCAGGGCGACGATCGCGGAGACGAGCGCCTCGTCGTTCGGGTCGCCCCCGACGCCGGCGACGAAGGAGCGGTCGATCTTGAGCCGCTCGATCGGGAAGCGCTGCAGCGCCGAGAGTGACGAGTAGCCCGTGCCGAAATCGTCGAGGGCG
>JANMTD010000335.1:0-10613 GCA_031390075.1 Deltaproteobacteria bacterium
TCATTCTCCGCCCACCGCTCGGCACCAACTACGTCGTGACCGTGCGCGCCCACGCAGGATCAGCAGGTCGGCCACGTGGGCGTCGGGGACGAGCGGGGAGCTCGGCTGCGCGACGGCGAGCAGCGCCTCGCCCGCCGCGACCTTCGGCAGCCACTCGTTCGCGATCTTCGCCGCCTCGGCGCTTCGCTCTCCCGCTTCGCGGAGCAGCGGCACACCCACGACGGCGGTCGGCACGATGGGCTCGGCGAGGCCCGCCCGGCCGATCTCGATCAGCACGAGCACGAAGTCGATCTCGTCCATGCCGAGCCCGCCCTGGGCCTCGGGGACGAGGAGCCCGGGCACGCCGACCTCGGCGAGCTTCGCCCAGAATTCCGGCGAGCGGCCTGTCGGCGCTTCCCATTGCCCGCGCACGAACGCGACGGGGCATTCCCCGACGAGGAAGTCGCGCACGGTCTGCTGGAGCAGGCGCTGATCTTCGGTGAATTCGAACTGCATGACTTCGTTCCCCTTGTCCGGGCGAAAGGCGCCTAACGCGGCATGCCGAGGATGCGCTCGGCGATGATGTTCTTCTGGATCTCGTTGGTGCCGGCGTAGATGGGGCCGGCGAGGGCGAAGATGTAGCCGTCGAGCCATTCGCCGACGTCGCCGGCGGCGGGCGCGCCGGGCAGCAGCTCTGCGCGGTGGCCGAGGAGCGCGAGCGCCGTCTCGTGCATCTTCATGTCGAGCTCGGACCAGAAGATCTTGTTGAGGGAGGCCTCGGCCCCGATCTTCCCGCCCGCGAGCAGTCGCGAGACGGTCTGATAGGTGTTGAGCGTGTAGGCTTCGGCGTCCTGCCAGCAGCGGGCGACGGTATGGCGGAGCTCGGGGGCGACGTAGGCGCCCGAGGCGACCGTCTTCTTGTAGAGCTGGACGAGCTTTCGCGCCGTGTCCTGGAAGCGGGCGGGGCTTCGCAGCATGAGGCCGCGTTCGAAGCCGGCCGTCGCCATCGCGACCTCCCAGCCCTTGCCCTCCTGGCCGAGCTGGTTCGAGATCGGGACGCGCGCGTCGTCGAAGAAGACCTCGGCGAAAGCCTTCTTGTGGTTCAGCTTCTCGATCGCGCGCACGGTGACGCCGGGCGTATCGAGGGGGACGAGGATGAAGGTCAGGCCCTTGTGGCGCTCGGAGCCGGGCTCGGAGCGGAACATTCCGAAGAGCCAGTGTGCGAAGGCGCCGCGGCTGGCCCAGGTCTTCTGGCCGTTGATGACGAAATGGTCGCCGTCCTTGAAGGCCGTCGCCTGGATGTTCGCCATGTCGCTGCCGGCGTTGGGCTCGGACCAGCCCTGGGCCCAGACCTCTTCGGAGGACGCCATCTTCGGCAGGAAGCGCGCCTTCTGCTCGGGGGTGCCGACCTCCATGATCGTCGGACCGAGCAGGAAGATGCCGTTCTGGTTGACGCGCCCCGGCGCGCCGGCGCGGTAGTACTCCTCTTCGAAGATCAGCCACTCGAGCAGATTCGCGCCGCGGCCGCCGTACTCGACGGGCCAGGGCACCATCGCGAAGCCACCGGCGTGGAGCGTCTTCTCCCAGGCGCGGTGGGCCTCGAAGCCTTCCTTCGTGTCGAAGGAGGCGAGCTTCTCTTTCGGGGCGTTCGCGGCGAGCCAGCTGCGGGCTTCCTTGCGGAAGGCGTCCTGCTCGGCGGTGTAGACCAGGTCCATCTTTTTTCCTCAGCGGTCGAAGCGCGCGTCGCGCTTCTCGGTGAAGGCGTCGCGGGCTTCCTGGGAGTCCTTGCTCGTGTACAGCTCGAGGGTGAAGCCCTGCTCGAAGCGGTAGCTCTTCTTGACGTCGACGACTTCGATGCCGTTGAGCGACGCCTTGCCGAGGCGGAGCGCCTTCGGGCTCTTGCCGGCGATCGAGCGGGCGACCTTCATGACCTCGTCGCGCAGCGCTGCCTTCGGCACGACGGACTCGCAGCCGCCGAGGCGGTAGAGCTCGGCGGCCGTGATCGATTCGCAGGTGAAGAGCATGCGGCGCGCCTTCTGGACGCCGACGAGCCGCGTCAGATGGGTCGCCGCACCGAGGGCGCCGCGGTCGATCTCGGGGAGCTGGAAGGTCGCGTCCTCGGAGGCCATCACGAAATCCGCGGCCCCGGCGATCCCGATCCCGCCACCGATGCAGAAGCCGTGGACGGCGGCGATGGTCGGGACCGGGCAGTCGTAGACGGCGGCGAAGCTGTCGTAGCAGCCGCGGTTCACCTCGATGATGAGGTCGCCGTTCGCCGCCAGCTCCTTCACGTCGACGCCGGCCTGGAAGCCGCGGCCTTCGGCGCGGATCACGACGCAGTGGACGTCGTCGCGGCGGCCGAGGGCCTCCATCTTCGTGGCGAACTCGCGCCAGCCCGCGTTGGTCAGCGCATTGACCGGGGGGGCGTTGATGATGAGCTCGCCGACGCCCTGCTCGACCGCGATGTCGATCGCCATCCTGACTATCTCCTTCGATCGCGGGGCGACGAATCGCGCCCGCTCGTCGATCTTCGAGCGCCTAGCGACACAGTCGCTTCAGCGTCTCCTCTGCCTCGGCGACCATCCGCTTCACGAGCACTTCGCAGGTCGGTCGGTCGCCGATCACCCCGGCCACCGTCCCGCTCGGGAGATAGCCCCGCATCGGGTCACCATCGGTCAGCGCGATCCGCGCCAGGATCGGCGCGTTGGCGGCGAGGATCATCTGGGCGTTCGACAGCTTCTGGTTGCGGCGCATCGCGAGGGCGCTTCGCAGCAGCTCCGGGATCGTCGCCCCCGTCTCGCGCCGCAGCGCCAACGCGTTTTGGATCGCCATCACGAGCTTTTCGAAGGACCCCGCGTTCTCGAGGCGGCGCGACAGCTCGTTCTGGATCATGCGCTGCGGGAGTCCGTCGAGAGCATGGCTCACGATGACGTCGGACACCTCAGCCGCCAGATAGCGGGCGAGGGTGATGTCGGGGACGGGGCTCTCCTTCGTCATCAGGAAGCGCGTCCCCATCGCGACGCCCTCGGCGCCGAAGGCCAGCGCCGCGACGAGCCCGCGACCGACCTTGAAGCCGCCGGCGGCGACGACCGGGATCGCGACCGCGTCCGCCGCCGCCGAAGCGAGCAGCGAAGTCGGCACCGAGCCCGTATGGCCCCCGCCTTCGCCCCCCTGGACGATCACGATGTCGGCACCGAGCTGCTCCGCCTTCACCGCGTGCTTCACCGCGCCACAGGTCGGCACGCAGACGACCCCGCCGGCCTTCAGCTTCTGGATCAGCGCCGCATTCGGCGCCCGGTTGTAGCCCGCCGCGCGCACACCCTCGCGCAGGATCGCGTCGCTGATCACGTCGGCGCCCGGCGCGTCCATCAGGAAGTTGACGCCGAAGGGCCGGTCCGTGCGCGCCTTGACGTCGCGGATCGCCGCGGCCACCTGGTCCGGGGGAATCGTCGCCGCCGCCAGGAATCCGAAGGCCCCGGCGTTGCACGCCCCCGCGACGAGAGCCGGCGTCGCGACCCAGCCCATCCCCGTCTGGAGGATCGGGTAGTCGCAGCCCAACATCTCGGTCACGCGGGTCTCGAGCGAGTGGGGCACGGGGGGTGGGCTCCGGATCGGTGTGGGGATCGGTGTGTAAGGCGGTGCGCGAGTCGGCCCGCGCTAGGCGGGGTTCGGCACTTCCTTGTTGAGGAAACCCTTGGGATCGATCTTCTCGCGGATCAGTCGGAGCTCTTCGTCGGTCGGCGTCCGGGTCTGCGGGACCTGGCTCGGGATCGAGAGTTCGAAGCTGGTGTTGGCCACGACCTCGTCGACGCTGACGCCGGGGTGGAGCGAGCGCAGGCGCATGCGGTGGTCCGGAGTCTCGAAGTCGTAGACGGCGAGATTCGAGATCACGAAACGCACGTCGTGTCCCCGCGTCGAGGCGGGGGGAAGCTTCGCGGCGCGGTCGTATCCGACGCCCGAGACGATGTCGACCTTGTCGACGAAGACGGTCTTGCTCTGGCTCGCGACCCAGTAGCTCGTGGTGTGAGAGATCGAGTTGCCGGGCGCCCCGCGCATGCCGAGGAGCTGGGCCGTGGGTTTGGCGTGGGGGCCGATGCAGGCGAAGTTGTGGTTGCCGAAGCGATCGATCTGGCTGGCGGCCATGATGACGTGGCGGTTGCCGTTCCAGAGGTGGTCGAAGATCGCGCGGAAGGGGAGCCAGGCCTCGACGATCGGGGGCTCGCTCGGGCCCGAGACGGGGCTCGGGTTGTCGACGACGGTGCAGACGCCGTCGGTGATCAGGAGGTCGGGCTCGAAGGTCAGCTTCGCCAGCCGCGCGCCGACGGCCGGCGCCGTCCCGAAGCAGCTCGCCAGGATCTCGCCGTTGCCGCGAAACGCCTCGGCCGCCGCCACCGCGCAGATCTCGCCGCGCGTCGCTCCGTTTGATGCTTGCGTCATCGCTTCCGCACCGCCTTCTGGTACTCGGACTCGTTCTCGAGATCGAGATATTGCTTCTTGAATTCCTGCCAGGCCGCCGCGTCCTTGGCCGTTGCGGCGTAGGCGCTCTGGAAGGCCTCGTCGCGGCCGTAGTCGGGGGGGCATTCGGTGAAGTGGGCGCCGCCTGGGGCCTCGATCACGCCGTCGACCATCGTGCGATTGACGATGCGCGTCTGGAGCGGGCCTTCCTTCGCCATGTCGCCGGTCTCGATGATCTTCTCGACGCTCATGAAGCGCCGCTTCGCCGCGCGGCAGAACATGTCGTCGAAGTACGGATCCGGTCCCAGGTACTGGCCGTTGCCGCGTTCGTCGCCGCGGTTCATGTGGATGAAGGCGACGTCGAGCTCGAGGGCCGGCATCGCGACCAGCTCCTCTCCGTCGGCATACGGCGAGCGCACGCGCTTGATGTCGGGATTGATCGCGAGCACATCAGACCCGAGCCCCGCTCGGGTCGGTAGAAAGGGGAGGTGGTGGGACGCGGCGAGCAGTCCCCACTGCAGCATGCCCTCGTCGAGCTCCGCCGCCTGGATCGAGCCCGCCTGGCGAGCCTTCCGGAAATGCGGCTCGAGGGGGATCGAGTCGAGGGAGACGAAGCCGTAGACGAGCCGTTTGATCTTGCCCGCATTGCAGAGCAGGCCCACGTCCGGGCCGCCGTAGGTCACGACGGTCAGGTCCTTCACGCTCGAGCGCAGGATCTCCCGCACGATCGACATGGGCTTTCGCCGCGAGCCCCAGCCGCCGATCCCGATCGTCATCCCGTCGCGGAGCTCAGAAACTGCCTCGCGCTCCGTCGTCCGCTTGTTCATTGACTCTCCCCATTGATTCGCGCCATTGGGTCGCGTTCGCACCGCCCGGGCTCGGGCGACCCAGCCCGTGACGTGACCGCGGGGTCGCTCGTGGGCGGAATCGCTCGGTAATTCGACGGATCGGCTCTCGGATCTGCCGGGCCGGCGATCCTGCGGCGAACTCGCCCGCAGCGCTGCCCGGCAGGCTGCCGATCATAACGAGACGGTCCGTATCGCTCCACCCCTTTCCCCGGCGTTGGCTCGGGGGCGGAACCTTATTTGCCCTCGGCGAAGCGGCGGGCGAGCTGGGCGGCCAGGCCGACGTAGCGGTCCGGCGTGAGCGCCAGGAGCTCCTTTCGCACCGCCTCGGGGAGCGCGAGCCCGGCGATCAGCCGCGCGAGGTCCTCGAGACCGATCTCCTGGCCGCGGGTCGCGGCCTTGAGCTTCTCGTAGGGCTGGGGGATGCCATATCGCCGCATGACGGTCTGCACCGCTTCGGCGAGCACGGCCGGGTTCGCCGCCAGATCGGCCGCCAGCCGATCCGGGTCGACCGCGAGCTTGCCCATCCCGCGCAGCGTCGCCCGGATCGCCAGCAGGGCGTGTCCGAGACCGAGCCCGACGGTGCGCAGCACGGTCGAGTCCGACAGGTCGCGCTGCCAACGCGAGACCGGGAGCTTCTCCGCCAGGTGGCCGAGCAGCGCGTTCGCGAGGCCGAGGTTCCCCTCCGCGTTCTCGAAGTCGATCGGGTTCACCTTGTGCGGCATGGTCGAGGAGCCGACCTCGCCTTCGACCGCGCGCTGCTTGAAGCTGCCGATCGAGATGTAGCTCCAGACGTCGCGCACGAAGTCGAGCAGCACCGTGTCGAAGCGGATCAGCGCGTGGCAGTAGGCGGCGATCCAGTCGTGGGGCTCGATCTGGGTCGTGAAGGGATTCCAGGCGAGGCCGAGCGATTCGACGAAGCGGCGGCTGTGGTCCTCCCAATCGACCTCGGGGTAGGCCGCGACGTGGGCCGCGAAGTTGCCGACCGCGCCATTCGCCTTGCCCCGGATCTCGACGTCGGCGAGCGCCCGGCGCTCGAGCACGAGGCGCTGGCCCACGTTGGCGAGCTCCTTGCCGAGGGTCGTCGGTGTCGCGGGCTGGCCGTGGGTGCGGGCGAGCATCGGCTGCTCGGCATAGCGCCCGGCCCAGCGCCGCAGCTCCCCGATCAGGCGGTCCATCTCCGGGAGCAGCAGCTGCTCGCGGGCCTCGGCCAGCATCAGGGCATAGGCCAGGTTGTTGATGTCCTCCGAGGTGCAGGCGAAATGGATGAACTCGCGCGCGGCGGCGAGCTCGGGTTGTCCGGCGAAGCGCTCTTTCAGCCAGTACTCGACGGCCTTCACGTCGTGGTTCGTGCGGGCCTCGATCGCGCGGATCGCCGCTGCGTCATTCGGCGAGAAATCGCGCTCGATGGATTCGAGCAGTGCACGCGCGCCGGCCGTGAGCGGCGGGACCTCGCCGATGGCGGAGTTCGCCGCGAGGGTCGCGAACCAGCGCAGCTCGACGACGACCCGGTTCCGGATCAGGCCGAACTCGCTCACGAGCGGTCGCAGGTCGTCGAGCTTCGCCGCATAGCGCCCGTCGAGGGGAGAGATGGCGAGCAGCGCTCTTGCTTCTGAAGAGGTTTCGGAATCGGTCGTCATGCGGCTCCTCGCTCGAGGCTCGACAACCAGGCGCGGGCATTGCGGAAGAAGCGGATCCACGGGCTCTCGTCGCCCCAGGTCGAAGGGTGCCAAGAGAGCTGCGCCGTGCGCACGACGCGCTCTGGGTGGGGCATCATGATCGTGACGCGGCCATCCGGGGTCGTCAGCGCGGTCATGCCGCCGGGCGAGCCGTTCGGATTCGCGGGATAGCGGGCGGCCGGCTCACCGCGGCCGTCGACGAAGCGGGCGGCGACGAGGCCCGCCGCCTCGAGGCGCGATCGCTGGGCGTCGTCGGCGAAGCGCGCGAGTCCTTCGCCGTGGGCGACGGCGATCGGGAGGCGCGCGCCCTGCATGCCGGCGAAGAGGATCGAAGGACTGGGCTCGATCCGCACCAGCGCCAGGCGCGCCTCGAACTGCTCCGAGCGATTGCGCACGAAGCGCGGCCAGTCCGCGGCACCGGGGATGATCGGCGCGAGATGCGAGAGCATCTGGCAGCCGTTGCAGACTCCGAGTGCGAATCGCCCAGGGTCCGCGAAGAAACGGGCGAAGTCCTCGCGCAGGACATCGCGGTGGAGGATCGACTTGGCCCAACCGCCGCCGGCGCCGAGCACGTCGCCGTAGGAGAAGCCGCCGCAGGCGACGAAGCCCTGGTAGTCGAGGATCGAGCGCCGGCCCGCGACCAGGTCGCTCATATGCACGTCGTAGCTGTCGAAGCCGGCCCGGTCGAAGGCCGCCGCCATCTCGATCTGCCCGTTCACACCCTGCTCGCGCAGGATCGCGATCGCCGGTCGCTGACCGCGGACGAGGGCGATGGGCGCGCGCGCCGGCTCGAGCTCGAAGCCGAACTCGGCGGACAGTCCCGGCTCGCCCGGGTCACACCGCGCCGCCTGCTCCTCGTCCGCACAATCGGGATCGTCGCGCAGGCGCTGCATCCGCCAGGTCGTCTCCGACCATTCGCGACGCAGCGCGCTGCGCTGCGCATCGACGAGCGTGCGCCCGCCATCCCGGATCAGGATGTGCTCGCCACTCGAAGGCTGGCCGATCGTCGACAGCGCCTCAGCGAGGCCCTCCGCGGCGAAGGCCGCGTGCACGCCCGCGAGGTCGCGGCGGCGCACCTGCAGGACGGCCCCGAGCTCCTCGTTGAAGAGCTTGCCGATCGGACTCCCGGGCAGGTCGTCGAGCGCGACGTCGAGCCCGGTCCCGCCGGCGAAGGCCATCTCGCAGAGGCAGGCGAAGAGCCCACCGTCGGAGCGGTCGTGGTAGGCGAGCAGGAGCCCCTGCCGGATTAGACTTTGGATCACGCCGAAGAAGGCGCGCAGCCGCTCCGGGTCGTCGACGTCGGGCGGCTCGGCGCCGAGCACGCCGTGGACCTGGGCCAGGGCGGAGGCGCCGAGGCGATTGCGGCCGAGGCCGAGATCGACGAGCAGGAGCGCGCTGTCCGCTTCCCGCGCGAGCTCGGGTGTGCGGGCGAGGCGGACGTCGTCGACGGGCGCCACGGCGGTCACGATCAGGGAGATCGGCGCCGTCACGCTCTTCTCTTCGCCCCCTTCGCTCCAGACCGTGCGCATCGACATGGAGTCCTTGCCGACGGGGATCGCGATCCCGAGCGCCGGGCAGAGCTCGAGACCGACGGCCTCGACCGCGTCGTAGAGCTCGGCGTCCTCGGCCGCATAGCCCGCCGGCGCCATCCAGTTCGCCGAGAGTCGGACGCTCGCGAGGGTCGGCACGGGGGCCGAGGCGAGATTCGTGAGTGCTTCGCCGACCGCCATGCGGGCCGAGGCCGCCGCGTCGAGAAGTGCCAGCGGCGTCCGCTCGCCGAGCGCCATGGCCTCGCCAGCGAAGCTCTCGTGGCCCGCGAGTGTGATGGCCGCGTCGGCCACCGGAACCTGCCAGGGGCCGACGCACTGATCGCGGGCGACGAGTCCCGTCACCGTGCGGTCCCCGATCGAGATGAGAAAGGTCTTGTCGGCCACCGTCGGCAGCTGGAGCACGCGGCGCGCGGCCTCGGCCGGATCGAGGGCTTCGAAATCGAAGGGGATCCGGCGCCGCTGCCTCCGCTTCACATCGCGGCGCATGCGCGGCGGCTTCCCGAGCAGGACCTCGAGGGACATGTCGATGGGCTCGCTGGGGACGTCCGTCTCCAGGCGGCCGGGTCGGATCCCGTCGACGACCTGGATCGTCCGCTCGGCCGTCGCCTCGCCGACCACGGCGAACGGGCAGCGCTCGCGCTCGCAGATCGCGGCGAAGCGCTCGACGTCTTCCGCCGCGATCGTGAGCACATAGCGTTCCTGCGCCTCGTTGCACCAGATCTCGAGGGGGGAAAGTCCGGGCTCGTCGTTCGGGATCGCGCGCAGGTCGAGGCGCCCGCCGAGCTCGCTCTGGTCGAGGATCTCGGGGATCGCGTTCGAGAGCCCGCCGGCGCCGACGTCGTGGATCGAGAGGATCGGATTCGCGTCGCCGAGGGCGACGCAGTGGTCGATCACTTCCTGGCAGCGGCGCTGGATCTCGGGATTGCCGCGCTGGACGGAGGCGAAGTCGAGATCCTCGTGGCTCTGGCCGGTCGCCATCGACGAGGCGGCTCCGCCCCCGAGTCCGATCAGCATCGCGGGCCCGCCGAGCACGATGACCCGGTCACCGGGCTGCGCCGTTCGCTTCTCGACGTGCATCGGGCGGACCTGGCCGATCCCGCCCGCCAGCATGATGGGCTTGTGGTAGCCGCGCACCTCCCGGCCGTCCGTGCCCTCGATCTCCTGGCAGTAGGTCCGGAAATAGCCGGCGAGGTTCGGGCGGCCGAACTCGTTGTTGAAGGCGGCGGCGCCGATCGGGCCCTCGAGCATGATGTCGAGGGCGGATGTGATGCGGCCGGGCTTGCCGGGATCGAGCTCCCAGGGTCTGCGCGCGCCGGGCAGGAGCAGGTTCGAGACGCTGAAGCCCGTGAGTCCCGCCTTCTGCTTGCCGCCGCGACCGGTGGCGCCTTCGTCGCGGATCTCGCCGCCGGCGCCTGTCGCCGCACCGGGGAAGGGGGAGATCGCGGTCGGGTGGTTGTGGGTCTCGACCTTGATCAGGATCGGCGTCGCCTCCGCGAGCCTCACATAACGTCCCGTCGCCGGGTCCGGCAGGAAGCGCCCGCCTTCGGGTCCGACGATCACGGCGGCGTTGTCCGAGTAGGCCGACAGGACGCCGTCGGGCGAGCGGCGGGTCGTGTTGCGAATCATCGCGAAGAGCGACTGTTCCCGCGGTATGCCGTCGATCGTCCAATCGGCGTTGAAGATCTTGTGCCGACAGTGCTCGGAGTTCGCCTGGGCGAACATCATCAGCTCGACATCGGTCGGGTTGCGACCCAGGGCCGTGAAGCTCTCGACCAGGTAGTCGATCTCGTCGGCGGCCAGCGCGAGCCCGAGCGCGCGGTCGGCCTCGCGGATCGCGTCCTGGCGGCGGGTGAGGACGTCGACGGTCCGGAACGGAGCGGGCTTCGCACGCTGGAACAGCACATGGGCGGCGTCGGCGCCGCCGAAGACACTCTCGGTCATGCGGTCGTGAAGGCGGGGCAGGAGGCGCTCCAGGTCCTGCGGATCGGGGGCGCCCGCGATTAGGTCCGCGAATAGGTCCGCGCACAATTAGAGGATGCCGCGTTCGACCCGGCGGACGGGGGGCAGCCCCGAGCCGTGGACCACCACGGGCGCCGTGGAGGGCC